>NC_009675.1:4298872-4625245 GCF_000017505.1 Anaeromyxobacter sp. Fw109-5 | reverse complement strand
GGTGTCGGTGATGAACCCGGGATACCTCCGGACCCTCGCCGAGAACCCGTCCGGACACTGGATCGTCGGCTACGCGATCGTGAGCTGGGCCGTCGGGATCGTGTGGCTTCGGCGACTCACGCAGCTGGAGATCTAGCCCATGCCGCTCGACGCTCTCACGCTCGCGATGGGTGGCCTCGTCGTCCTCGCCGTCGCTTCGATCGGCGCGGCGGCGCGTTCGTTCCGAGCGGCGGCAGATCCCGCGGTGAGGCGCCTCCGCGAGGGCTCGGATCCGCACTCGGTCCCGCTCGCGGCGGTCGTCGCGGGCGAGCGGCTGGAGGCCGCGACGCACGAGGCGTCCCGCCGGGGCGCCGCGACGACGGACGAGGACGCCGAGTCGCGCCTGCGCCGGCAGCTCGTGTGGGCGGGATTCCGCTCGATGCGGGCGCCCAAGCTGTTCGTGGGGGCGAAGGCGGTGCTGTCGTTCGGGCTGCTGCTCGGATTCCTCGCCGTGAACGCGGCGCGAGCGGAGCCGGTGCCCTTCGCGCTGGGGATCGCGGTCTGGCTGGCGGGCGCCGGCTTCTTCCTGCCCAACCTGTGGCTGTCGTCGCGGATCGCGAACCGGCTGCGGCAGATCGACCGCGCCCTCCCCGACGCGCTCGACCTGCTCGTCACGTGCGTGGAGGCCGGTCTCGGGCTCGACGCCGCGCTGCAGCGGGTCTCGGGGGAGATCGCGCTCGCGTGGCCGCTCCTCTCGAGCGAGCTGCGGCTCACGTTCCTCGAGGTGAGGGCTGGCATCCCTCGCATGGACGGCTTCCGCCGGCTCGCAGCGCGCACCGGATCCCCCGAGCTGCGCGCCCTCGCGGCGACCCTCACGCAGACGGAGCTCTTCGGCACGAGCATCGCCTCCGCGCTCCGCGTCCAGGCGGAGGGAATCCGTATCCGCCGCATGCAGCGCGCGGAGGAGCGGGCGGCTTACGTCGCGGTGAAGATGACCCTCCCGCTCATCCTCTGCATCCTCCCTTCGCTGTTCGCGGTGATCATCGGCCCTGCCGCCATCAACATCATGAAGACCCTCATGCCCATGCTCGGAGGGCAGCGATGAACCCGGCACGCTCGGTCGCCGTGGTCTCCGCGGTCCTCGTCCTGTCCGCGTGCGCGACTGCCCGGCGTGCCGGCCCCCAGGGGATCTCAGGCGTCCGCCTGGCGGTCGCGCGCGATCTCGTGGATCGTCGCCAGTACGGCGATGCGCTCGCAGCCATCCAGGCGATCCACGAGACCGATGGCCGATCGGCCCAGACGCTGACGCTGCGGTCTTTCGCGTACCGGGGGCAGGGTCTCACCGCCGACGCCGAGGAGGACCTGCGCGAGGCGCTGCGCCTCGACCGGGACCACGCGCCTGCGCACGCGGCGATCGCGGTCCTTCACGACGAGGCGAAGCGCTGGGCCGACGGCGAGGAGCACCACCGCCGGGCGACGGCGCTCGACCCGACGAATGCTTCCTACCTGAGCGACTGGGGGTGGGCGCTCCATCTCCAGGGCCGCACGCAGGACGCGCTCGCGCGCCTGCAGGCGGCGATCCGGCTCGATCCGCTGCCGCCGCGCTACCACAACAACCTCGGGTTCGCGTATGCGCGCGCGGGGGATTTCACGCGAGCGGCGCAGCGGTTCGCGGTCGGCGGCGCACCCGCCGAGGCGAAGAACAACCTGGGCTACGCGTACGAGCTCGCCGGCAACCTGCCGCAGGCGTTCGAGGCGTACTCGGAGGCGGTGCGGCTCGCCCCCGGGTTCTCCCGCGCGCGCGCAAACCTGGAAGAGGTCGCCCGTAAGCTCAACCGCTCGCCGCCGCCGGAGGGGGCGCGTCCGGAGAAGGTTCCCTCGGGGAGGATGCAATGAAGACCGTCGTAGTCGCGGCTCTCGTGGTGCTGGCCGCCGGATGCGCGAGGGAGCACCTCACCGAGACGCACGGCAAGTCCATGCGCGAGTCGTTCGCGGTGCAGCGGGCGAACCCCGATGCGCCGCGGCGCGGGCCTCCGCCCAAGGCGCTGACCGGTCTGGATTCGCAGGAGGCGACCATCATCGCGGAGACGTATCGGAAGAGCCTCGCTCCCGAGGGGACGGCGGTCGAGGAGCCCGAGGTGCTGCTGATCGCGCCGCCCCAGTCGACTCGCCAGCGACCGCAGGCGCTTCCGCCGTCGGTGCCGCCGTCGAGATAGCGAGGACGAGACATGCCCGCGCGCGGAAAGAGAAGGGAGCGGGGCGCGGTCGCCGTCATCGTGGCGATCGTACTGCTCGTGCTCGGCGGCTTCATGGCGTTGTCCCTCAACGTCGGGCACCTGCTGTCCGTCCGTGGCGAGCTGCAGAACGCGAGCGACGCGGGCGCGCTCGGCGGCGCGTGGGATCTGGACTGCACGGTCGATGGGATCGCGAAGGCGCGCGTCGCGGCGCTCGACTACGCCACGCGCCACTCGACGGACTATCAGCCGCTGTTGCCGAGCGACACGATGGTCGAGACCGGCTACTGGAGCGTCGACAAGGAGCGGTTCTGGCCGATCTCCGACCCGGGCTCGAATCCGGAGCTCGTGTCGCTCACGAACGCGGTCCGCGTTCGGTCGACGAGGGTCGACGCCAACGCGGCGCCGGTGTTCTTCCCCGTCTTCCTCGGTGGCAACAACACGGCGAACGTCGGCGCAGGGGCCATCGCGGTCCGCGGCGGTCCGTGCACCGAGGAGTGCGCCCTGCCGATCGCGTTCGCAAAGTGTCAGATCCTCGACGGGGCCGGGTTCAAGTGTGGCGAGGACCACAGGATCTTCTTCCACAGCGATCCGGCCGACAACATCGCGTTCACCGTGCTCAATCAGTACGAGGACGTGAACACCGAAACGATCGGTCTGATGCTCGATGGGTTCATGAGCGACCCCCCCACGTGCGGCGCACCGGCGGTCGCCGACCCGAGCAACTTCATCGAGGTCGCGAACGGCGCGAACCTGAACCCCAACATCGACAAGTTCCAGGCGCTCGCCGGGAAGGGCCCTTACCCCGTCGCCATCCTCGACCTCGCGTGCTCCGAGTCGCCCGCGTCGGCGTTCAAGGATCCCGTCACCGGCAAGTGCATCAAGTACCGGGGCACCGACACGAGCGCGAAGATGGTCAAGACCGGTGCGTTGATCGGGTTCGCGAGCGTGATGATCAAGTTCGCGGGTACGATCGCGCAGTACCGGCTCCTCAACGACGGGATGGCACCGCCGGAGAGCGACTGCTACCCGGAGAGCACGAAGCTCATGATCATCAACGTGGAGTGCGGGGAGCCGTCCACGGCCACCGCCGGATGCCAGTGCTTCGGCCTGCTCCCGCCGCCGAGGCTCGTCCACTGATCGGAGGCGCCACTTGGTCCGCAGCGACTTCCGAAGCTCACTCAGGCCGCTGTGGGAGGACGAGACGGCGCCCGCGGCGGCCGAGTACGCGATCCTGCTGGCCGCGGTCGCCGTCGTGATCTTCGCGGCCGTGGTCAGCCTGGGAACGGCGGTGAACGGCCTGTTCGAGGAGGTCGTCGCGCGATGGCCGTGACGCGCGCTGCGAGGAGCGCGCGCCCCGCGTCGGAGGACGCTCCCGGCACGAGCCGCTCCACGACGGCCCTCGCGCTCGTCGTCTTCGTCCTCAGCTGGCTCCTGCTCGTCTTCGCAGGAGGATCGAAGCTCCTGCAGGATCCCGGGACGCTCTGGCACACCGTCACGGGCCACCGGATCTTCGCCGCGGGCTTTCCGCGCGGAGACTGGCTCAGCTTCACCTTCGACGGGCGACCCTGGATCGCGCACCAGTGGCTCGCCGAGTGCCTCATGGCGGCGCTCCACCGGCTGGGCGGCCTCGATGCGCTCGTGGTGGCCACCGCGGGCGGCAT
Source organism: Anaeromyxobacter sp. Fw109-5 (assembly GCF_000017505.1). Classification (NCBI taxonomy): domain Bacteria; kingdom Pseudomonadati; phylum Myxococcota; class Myxococcia; order Myxococcales; family Anaeromyxobacteraceae; genus Anaeromyxobacter; species Anaeromyxobacter sp. Fw109-5. The sequence goes on along the minus strand of NC_009675.1, from coordinate 4,621,368 downwards.
CGCCCTGCTCCTCGCCTGGCTGTACGCGCGGCTCGTGGCGGCGGGGGTGAGCGCGCTCTGGGCGGGTCTCGTCGTGGCGCTGACGGTGGCGGCGAGCTCGCACCACTTCCACGTCCGCCCGCACCTCCTCTCGATCTTCGCCTTCGCGTGGCTCTACGGCCGGCTCGCGGACGTCGACGCCGGCCGGCGCGGGCTCTCCGCGCTCTGGCCCGCTCCGCTCGTGTTCCTCGCCTGGGTGAACGCGCACGGCGCGGTGGTGGGCGGGCTGGCGACGCTGGGGCTGTTCGCGCTCTCGTGGCTCGGCGCGTGGCGAGCGGGATGGACGTCGCCCGTCCGGAGCCGACGAGACGCCGCGGTGGTGTACGCGCTCGTCGCGGCGAGCGTGGCGACGGTCCCGATCACCCCCTACGGCCTCGACACCGCGCGCGCGTGGTTCGCGATCCTCTCCTCGCCGGCGCTGCCCCGGTTCGTCGTGGAGCACGCGTCCCTCGTGAGGACGGGCTCGTGGCAGGTGCTCGCCCTCGTGGCGGTCTACCTCGCCACCCTGCTGAGCGCGCCTCGCGTTGCGCTGCGGGCGGCCACGCTCGTGCCGCTCGTGTGGCTCCTCCTCGCGTTCGGGCGCATCCGCCACGCGCCGTTCTTCGCCGTCGCCGCGGCCCTCGCGCTCGCGGAGCTGCTGCCCGCCGCCCGCTGGACGGAAGCGCTCGCGCGCCGCGGATTTCGCGTCCGGGGCGCTCCGGGCACGCTCCCTGGAGTGCGCTTCGCCGCCGGCACGATCGGCGCCTTGGCCATCGCGCTGGTCGCGGTCGCGACGTTCGCCGCGTACGCGCCGGATCGCGCGCCGGCGCTGGCGCGCCTCGACCCCCGCCGCTGGCCGGTCGAGCTCGTACCGGCGCTCCGCGCGGCGGAGCGCGAGGTAGAGGGCGCCCCCATCCTCAACGACATGCCGTTCGGCGGGTTCGTCGCCTATACGGCCCCCGGCCTCCGCGTGTTCGTGGACGATCGCTGGGAGCTCTACGGCGACGACTTCATGCTCGGCTACATCCGGGCCGATCCCGCCTGGCTGGATGCCTGGATCGATCGGTTCGGCGTGAGGGTTGCGCTCGTGCAGCATGGCTCACGCCTGGAGCGCCATCTGGAGCGCGACGGCACCTGGAGGCTGGCGGCGACGTCCGCCGCCGGATCGCTCTATCGCCGGCCAGGGAACGAGGTCGGCTCGGCGAGCCCGACGCTCGTCCCTACGCGGGGAGCCCGTCCAGAAACTCCTGCAGCGCGGCGTTGAAGGCCGCGGTCGCCTCCAGGTTCGCGAGGTGCCCCGCCTTCTTCACCTTCACGAGCTTCGCGCCCTTGATCGCCTTCGCCATCTTCTCGGACTCGGCGGGGGGCGTGAGCGTGTCCTCCGCGCCCACGAGGACGAGCGTCGGGCAGGTGATCTTCGCGAGCGTCTCGGTCGAGTCGGGCCGCTGGGCCATCCCGCGCTGCGCGGCGGCCACGCCCGCGGGGGTGCCACGGCGGATCAGGTCGCGGACCTCCTTCGCCACCGCCGGATCCGGCTCGGGCCGCAGCAGCTTCGGGATCATCTCGTCCGCGACCCACTCGAGCCCGCGCTCGATCGCGGTCTGCGCGAACTTCTCCCGCCCGGCCTTCCCCTCGTCGGTGTCCGCCCCGGCGCGCGTGTCGCAGAGCGCGAGGCCACGGAAGAACCCGGGGATCTGGCGGTAGAGCTCGAGCGAGAGGTACCCGCCCATCGACAGGCCGGCGACGGCGGCACGCTCGATGCGCAGGTGCTGCAGCAGCGCGCGGACGTCCTCGGCGAGCACCTGCATGGTCGAGGCCTCGCCGCGCGGCGCGGACTGGCCGAGCCCGCGGTAGTCCGGGGCGACGATGCGCCACCGGCCCTCGAGCGCCGCGATCTGCCGCAGCCACATGCCCGAGTGGAGCGGGAACGCGTGCAGGAGGAGCAGCACGTCCTTGTGGGCGGTGCCGGCGTCGCGGTAGTGCAGGTCGGTGCCGTTCACGTGTGCGATGGGCATGACGGAAGGTTTATCCCGATTCGTCGGACGTGCGGGGTGGAGCGGGTGATCCCCGAGGGGGCAGGCGGGCGGGGTGCGGAGCGGAACGCCCGACCGCTCGGGCTTCGACAGGCTCAGCCCGAGCGGGGAGAGTTCGCCCGTGCTCGCCCCTCGACTCCGCCCGGCCTCGCGGCCGGGCTACGCTCGGGACGAACGGTGACCGAATGACGCCGGCGAGGAAGGGCGGTACTGGGCGTGGCGAGCCCGGGGAACGCCGCGAAGCGGGCAAGCCGCCGCGGGCCGGTTATGAATGAGCCGCCGTCGCGACCGGCGACGGGGCAAGGAACGAGATGCTGAACCAGGATACGGGCGCTCGCCCGCCCCAGGTGGGCCCGAGCGAGGGGATCGGCTACTTCGCGCGCTTCGGCGTGACGGAGCGGATGATCGCGCAGACGCTCGCGACCGCGCTGGCGCGGGGCGGGGAGCACGCGGACGTCTTCTTCCAGCACCGTGTCGGGTCGGACGTGGGGCTCGAGGACGGCGCGGTGAACCGCGCCCACGCCACGGTCGAGCTGGGGGTCGGGGTCCGGGTCGTGAAGGGCGACCAGACGGGCTACGGCTACACCGAGGACCTCTCCCTGCCGGCGCTCCTCGAGTGCGCTCGCACGGCGGCGACCATCGCCGAGGGGCCGTCGCGCGCGGTCCCGGAGCGGTTCCACGTGCGCGCCGGCCTCCCCGATCGCTACCCGCTGATCCGCCCCTGGGAGGACGTCCGCCCCCAGGAGAAGCTGCCGATCCTCGCCGCCCTGAACGAGCAAGCGTTCTCGTCCGACGCGCGCGTGAAGAAGGTGAACCTCTTCCTGCGCGACGAGTCCGGCGCGATCCTCGTCGCCGACTCCTCGGGCCGCATCGTGGAGGACCGTCAGCCGATGACGCTCCTCTACCTCTCGGTCCTGGCCGAGTCGAACGGCCGGCGCGAGCAGAACGGCTACAACGTCGCCGGCCGGGCGGGCTTCGACTTCTACTCGCCGGAGCGGCTCGAGCGCGTGGTGCGCGAGGCGGTGAGCCGGACCACGGTGCTCTTCGAGGCGGTGACGCCGCCCGCCGGCGAGCTGCCGGTGGTGCTCGCCGCCGGGTCCTCGGGCATCCTCCTCCACGAGGCGATCGGTCACGGCATGGAGGCGGACTTCAACCGCAAGGGCGTCTCCATCTACGCCGACAAGATCGGCAAGCGCATCGCGCAGCCGTTCGTGCAGATCGTCGACGACGCCGCCAACGCCGGCGCGCGCGGCGCGATCAACGTGGACGACGAGGGCAACGACGCCGGCACGACCCACCTCGTGCAGGACGGCGTGCTCACCACCTACCTCCACGACGCCATCTCGGCGCGCCACTTCGGCGTGCGCCCCACCGGCAACGGCCGGCGCGAGAGCTACCGGCACGCGCCGCTGCCGCGCATGCGCTCCACGTACATGCTGCCCGGGCCGCACCGCACCGAGGAGATCATCCGCTCCGTGAAGAAGGGCATCTACTGCATGAACTTCTCGAACGGCCAGGTCAACATCGGCGCGGGCGACTTCACCTTCTACGTGAAGAACGGCTACCTCATCGAGGACGGCAAGCTCACGCGCCCGGTGAAGGACGTGAACATCATCGGCAACGGCCCGCAGGCCCTCGAGCGCGTGGACATGGTCTCGGACGACCTCGCCATCGACGAGGGCGGCTGGACCTGCGGGAAGGACGGGCAGAGCGTGCCCGTCTCGCAGGGCCTCCCCACCGTGCGCGTCTCCTCCATGACCGTCGGCGGCCGCGGCTCGTGATCAAGACTCACCGCTCGCCCTTTCCCCGAGCCTGTCGAGGGGGGCAGGGCGAGCGGATCCATGCGCTAGGCCGCTCGTGCTGAGCTCGTCGAAGCACGAGCGGAGAACGGATCGGAGCCACACGACCATGTCCGACCTCCTCGAGATCACCCGCCGCGCCGCCGAGCTCGCGCTGAAGAAGGGCGCGAGCGAGGCCGCCGTCGGCGCCTATCGCGCCCGCCACGTCGAGGTCGCCTGGCGCGACGGCAAGGTGGAGAAGGTGTCGGAGGCCACCACCCGCGGGATCGGCCTCGACCTGTACGTGGACGGCCGCTACGCCTCGGTGTCCACGAGCGACCTGCGCCCCGACGCGCTCGACCGCTTCATCGAGGACTCCGTCGCGCTCGCGCGCACGCTCGCGCCCGACCCGTACCGTCGGCTGCCGGAGCCGGAGCTCTACCGCGGGCAGGCGAACGTGGACCTCGAGCTCGAGGACCCGAGCTACGCCGGCGTCACCGCCGCGCAGCGGCGGCAGGAGGCCGGCGCGGTCGAGGCGGCCGCGCGCGAGGTCCGCGGCGCGGAGGCGATCCTGTCGGTGTCGACGAGCGTCTCGGACACGCGCGCCGAGAGCGCGCTCGTCCACACGAACGGCTTCGAGGGCGAGCGCCGGGGGACCGACTTCTGGATCGGCGCCGAGGTGACGGTGCAGGATCCCGACGGCCGCCGGCCCGAGGAGTACGCGGCGAGCGGAGGGCGCTTCCGCAGCGCGATGGAGGCGCCGGAGGTGATGGGCCGGCGCGCGGCGGAGCGGGCGATCGCGCGCATCGGCACGAAGAAGGGCGAGTCCGCGGTGCTGACGATGGCCGTCGACAACCGGGCCTCCGGCCGGATCGTCGGCGCGCTCTTCGGCCCGCTGGCCGCGGCCCCCATCCAGCAGAAGCGCTCCTTCATGGAGGGGAAGCTCGGCGCCACGGTCGGCAGCGCACTCCTCGACGTGCGGGACGATCCGTTCGTGCCGCGGGGCCTCGGCTCCCGGCTGTACGACGGCGAGGGCATCGCGGCGCGGCCGTTCCCGGTGTTCGATCGCGGCGTGCTCCGGAGCTACTACGTCGACACGTACTACGGCCGGAAGCTCGGCATCCCGCCCACCACCTCGCGCAGCTCCAACCTCGCCTGGTCGCTCGGCGAGCGCTCGCCGGAGCAGCTCCTCGCCGACCTCGGGGAGGGCGTGCTGGTGACCGGCTTCCTGGGCGGCAACTCGAACGGCACGACCGGTGACTTCTCGCTGGGTGTGCGCGGCTTCCGGATCCGCGGCGGCCGGCTGGCAGAGCCGGTCGGGGAGATGAACGTCTCCGGCAACCACGTCGAGCTCTGGAATCGCCTGGTCGCCGTGGGCAACGACCCGTACCCGTACTCCTCGATGCGCACGCCCACGCTGGTGTTCGAGGGGGTCCAGTTCGCCGGTACGTGAACACGTACGGAGGGTCGCGGCTGCCGGATGCGGACCCGGAGTCGAGGGACTGGCGCGCCTCGGCGCGGCGACTGGGCCCGGTGACGAGCGATCGGCGCGCTCGATCGCGCCCGGCGCGTGCCTGGTCGGTCCCTCCCGAGGCGCCCGCTCGGAGATCCATGAGCCGTTTGGGGCACACCCCAGCATCCGAGGTCGGGGATTTGCCGATCGCGGCAACCATCCGCAATTCTTATCCAGAATGGTCTCCGTACTTGTGGTGGACGACGAGAGTGACATCCGCGAGGCGGTGTCGGAGGTGCTTGCGGACGAGGGCTACGTGGTTCACGGGGCCGGCGACGGCGCCGAGGCGCTGCGCAAGGCGCGCGCCGTCCACCCGAACATCGTGCTCCTCGACCTGATGATGCCGGGCATGAACGGCTGGGAGTTCCGCGCCGCGCAGAAGGGCGATCCGGAGCTCTCGGACATCCCGGTGGTCGTGCTCTCGGCGCTCGGGCGCGTGGCCGGCATGGACGCGGCGCGCTTCATCCAGAAGCCGTTCGATCTCGACGAGCTCCTCGACGCGGTCCGCCAGTACGCCGACGGTCACGTCGGCGGGCGAGTGGACGGTCCGCACGCGCCGATGTGAGGCGAGCCCTACAGCCCTGTCTCTGCGAGGATCCAGGCGAGCGACGCCTCCGCCTCGCGCTGTAGCGCCTCCAGGTCCTCCGTGAAGAGGTGCGTCGCGCCCGGCACGGGCGCGAGCCGCCGCGGGCCGCGCGAGCCTGCGAGGGCGAGCTCGACCTCCGCCGGCGAGCCGAACTCGTCGCTCGCCGCCTGGACGATGGCGATCGGCTTCTCCACCTCGGCCACCCTGGCGGCGTCCCGGCTCACGTCGAGGTCCGCGGAGCGCAGGGCGAGGCCTGCGAGGAGGAGCCCTCGCACCGCCGGATCGTCGCCGCCCACCCCGAGCGCGATCCACGCACCGAACGAGAAGCCGCCCAGGAGCCGAGGCAGCTCCGGCCGCTCGCGCGCGAGCCAGGCGAGCGCCGCCCGCGCGTCGTCCGCCTCGCCCCGCCCGCCGTCGTAGGTCCCGGCGCTGCGGCCCACGCCGCGGAAGTTGAACCGGAGCGCGACGCCGCCGGACGCGCGCACCGCCTTCGCGAGCCGGTGAGCGGCGTGCGTGTGCATCGTGCCGCCGAAGCGCGGGTGGGGGTGGCACACCAGCGCCGCGAACCGGGGCGTCGCCCGGTGCTCGCCCAGCGGCTCCTCGACGATGGCCTCGAGCCGTCCCGCGGGACCCTGGATGTCGAGGTACATGTCCCACTCCCCGATCGCTCGCGGGCGAGCGGCCGCCGGCTCAGGCGAGCAGCGACTCGAACAGCCGCCGTCCGTCGTCGCGCCCGAGGATCGCCTCGGCCGCGCGCTCGGGGTGCGGCATGAGCCCCACGACGTTCCGGCGCGGGCCGCCGGCGATGCCGGCGATGTCGCGCGCGGCGCCGTTCGGCGCGCCGCCGACGTAGCGGAACACGACGTCGCCCTCGCCCTCGAGGCGATCGAGCGTGGCTGCGTCCGCGAAGTAGTTCCCCTCCGCGTGCGCCACCGGCATGGTCAGCGTCGCCCCGGCGAGCCCGCGGGTGAGCGGCGTCTCGGCCCCCTCGACGCGCAGGGTGACGTCGCGGCAGATGAACTTGAGCGACGCGTTGCGCATGAGCACGCCGGGCAGGAGCCCCGACTCGCAGAGGATCTGGAAGCCGTTGCAGATGCCGACCACCGGCCCGCCGCTCTTCGCGAACGCGACGACGTCCTCCATCACCGGCGAGAAGCGCGCGAGCGCGCCGCAGCGGAGGTAGTCGCCGTAGCTGAAGCCGCCGGGCAGGATCACCGCGTCGAGGCCGGCCGGCAGCCGGTCCTTGTGCCAGACGTACTCGGCCGGCGCGCCCATGGAGTGCTTCACCACGTGGTAGACGTCGTGGTCGCAGTTCGAGCCGGGGAAGGTGACGATCCCGATCTTCATGCTGATCTCGCCGCTCTCGCCATAACGGGTCCGCTCACCCTGAGCGTGTCGAAGGGTGAGCCTATCGACGGGTGCGCCCGTCGACGGGTGAGCCTCACGGACGCGAAGCCCGAGAGGATCACAGCTCGATCCGGAAATCCTCGATGACCGTGTTCGCGAGGAGCTTCCTGCACATCTCCTCGAGCCGCTTGCGCTCCTCCGCCTCGGGCGCGCGCTCGTCGATCGTCACCTCGATGAACTTCCCGAGGCGGACGTCCGAGACCTCGCCGTAGCCCATCGCGTGGAGCGCCCGGTTCACGGCGGAGCCCTGGGGATCCAGGACCCCCCGCTTGAGCGTGACGTACACCCGCGCCTTCTTCGCCATGCGCGGCTTTATAACAGATCCGCCCCCGCCACGATCCCGGCCTTTTGCTAGGGTGGCGAGCGCTGATGGACCCTTCGATCCGTCACTTCCTCGTGCTCGCAGCCTCCGCCGCGGCGCTCCTCGCGGTGCGGGCCCTGGTGGCCGCCCTGGAGGCGGCGCTCGTCGCCGTGGGCACTCCCCGCGCGCAGGAGCTCGCGGCGGATCCGTCGGCGGGGCCCCAGGCGCGGGCGCTCGCCTCGCTGCTCGCCGAGCCGGAGATCACCGCCTTCACCCTGCGCGCGACGGTGACGTTCGCGACCGTCTTCGCGGGGGTGCTCGCCGCCGCCGCCGGCGCGGCCATCGCCCCCGGCTCGCCGTGGCTCGCGGGCGTCGGGATCGCGGCCGGCGCGGTGCTCCTCTCGCTGCCGCTCGCCGCCGGCGCGCGCGGCCTGGGCGCCGCCCACGGCGAGACGGTGGCGCTCGCCCTGGCGCCGCCGTTCCGGCTGCTGCGCCGGATCGCCCGCCCGTTCGCGGCGGTGGTGGGCCTCCTCGCCGGGAAGCGCGCCCGCTTCTCCAACCCGCCGCCGCCGCTCGACGAGATGGAGCGCGCCCTCTCGGAGTACGCCCGCGTCCACGGCGTCGCCGGCGGTGGGGCCACCACGAGCGAGCTCATCCACGCGGTCTTCGAGTTCCGCGACAAGATCGCCCGCGACGTGATGGTGCCGCGCACCGAGGTGGTGGCGCTCGACGTGGACACGCCGGTGCACGAGATCCTGCGGCTCATGGCCGAGGAGGGGCACTCGCGGATGCCGATCTACCGCGGGAGCCTCGATCACATCCTCGGTGTCCTCCACGCGCGCGACCTCGTCCCGATGCTCGCGCACCCGGAGCTCATCGTGCTGCGGGACATCCTGCGGCCCGCCCACTTCGTCCCCTGGTCCAAGCCGATCGACCAGCTCCTGCGCGAGATGCAGCGCCGCCAGCTGCACATGGCGCTCGTGGTGGACGAGTACGGCGGCGTGATGGGCGTGTGCACCCTCGAGGACGTCCTCGAGCAGATCGTCGGGGACATCGGCGACGAGTTCGATCAGGCCGAGGGCAGGTCGGTGGAGGCCCACGGCGACGGCTCGTTCACCGTCCTCGGGGCCACGGCCATCGCCGAGTTCAACGCGTCGGCGGCCGCCGCGATCCCGGAGGACCAGGGGGTCGAGACCATGGCCGGCTTCCTCAACTCGCTCGCCGGCGCCATCCCCGCGAAGGGCGACCGGTTCTTCTGGCGCGGCTGGGTGTTCACCGTCGCCGACGGCGACTCGCGCAAGGTGACCAAGGTCCGCGCCGCGCGCGTGAAGCGCGCCTGAAGGTCGAGCGCGCGGCGAGGGCTCGCACGCCGTGCCCCCCGGCGTGCGCTCCCGAAGCTCGCCGGGGAGGAGTTCCCCCGGAGCGCGCGCCCCGCTCGCGAGTGGCCGGGCGGGCGCGCCGTCCCTACCTGTCACTCATGAAGGAACGGAACGGGGTTCGGGTGGGGCAGCGCGTGAGGAGCGTGGACGGGAAGTCGGTCGGGCGAGTCGTGGAGCTCTTCGACGAGGGCTTCGCGGTCCAGCGCGGCTTTCCCATCCTGTTCCGGAAGGACTTCGTCTTCCGCTACGACGAGGTCCGCGGGACGCGCGACGGCGCGCTGGTGGTGGCGCGCGGGGAGAGGGACCTCTTCCAGCTCGCCCGCGGCGAGCTGCCGGCCTCCTGGCGCATTCCGGCGCCCTCCGGCTTCCCGACGGCGGCGGCCCCCGCGGAGGCCCGCGCGGTCTTCGCGGAGGTGGCGTCGGCGCGCCTGCCCGCGCCGCAGCCCACGAGCAACCCTTCGCCGGGTCCCGCTCCCGCCGAGTCGCTCATCTGGGAGCGGCCGGCGGGTGAGCCGGCGACCTCCGAGGAGCGTCGCTACGCCCAGCAGCGCGGCCAGAGCACGCAGGCCCCCGCCACCCACCATTAGTTCACGCCTGCGGGCTTGAAGGCGTCGGGCAGCCACCGCCGTGGTCGGCCCTGGCGCTCCGCGCTATCTTGCGCGGCCATGACCGCCCCCGATCCGGGTCTCGCCCCCCCGCAGCCCTCGTGGCGCTTCCGCTGGCTCGTGCTCCTCGCGTGCAGCGTCGCGATGTTCGGGAACTACTACGTCTTCGACGCGCTCTACCCGGTCACCCCCCTCCTGCAGGAGCAGCTCGGGTTCACGGACCAGCAGATCGGGCTGCTCGACACCGCCTACAACGTCGCGGCGCTGCTGACGCTCATCGCGGGCGGCGTGCTCATCGACCGCCTCGGCACGGCGCGCGCCGCGGTGCTCTTCGGAGCGGTCGGGGCGGCGGGGAGCGCGCTCATCGCCTTCCTGCCGGCGGCCGTGCCCGGCGCGCCGGCGCTCTCGATGGCCGCGGGACGGTTCGTCCTCGGGGTGGGCTCCGAGCTCTTCATCGTCGCGGCCACGACGGTCGTGGGCCGCTGGTTCAAGGGGAAGGAGATCTCGTCCGCCCTCGCGGTGCAGCTCCTCATCGCGCGGTTCGGCTCATGGGTGGCGGACCGTTCGCCCGATCTCGCGAAGGAGCTGTTCGGCGGCTGGCAGCCGCCGCTCCTCCTCGCGGCGTCCTTCGGCGTCCTCTGGCTGGTGTTCGCCGTCGTGTACGCGGCGCTCGAGACCTACGCGGGCCGCCGGTACGGCGTCGGGCGCGCGGTGCAGACCGACAAGCTCGTCCTCGGGGACCTCGTGCGCTTCAGCCGCGGGTACTGGTGGGTGGTCGGGCTGTGCGTGGCGTTCTACGCGACGATCTTTCCCTTCCGCACCTTCGCGAACCTCTTCTTCATCCAGGCCCACGGGGTCGCGCCCGAGACCGCCGGCGCCCTCAAGAGCTGGCTGCCGCTGCTGTCGATGATCGGCATGCCCATCTTCGGGCTGCTCGCGGACCTGATCGGGAAGCGCGCCCTGCTCATGACCGTGGGCTCGGCGCTGCTCGTGCCGCCGTTCCTGCTCATGGCCTACACGGACCTGCCGCTCGAGCTCTCGATGGCGATGCTCGGCCTCTCGTTCGCGCTCGTCCCCGCGGTGCTGTGGCCCGCCGTCACCTACCTCGTGCCGGAGGCTCGCCTCGGCTCCGCGTACGCGCTCATGACCTTCTGCCAGCAGGCGGCGTGGGCGCTGATGAGCTGGGGGATCGGCGCGGTGAACGACGCGGCGGGCGCCTCGGCGCAGCACCCCGCGGGCTGGCTGCCCGCGATGTGGATGCTCGCAGGGCTCGCCACGGCCGGCTTCGTCTTCTCCTTCCTCCTGTGGCGCGAGGAGCGCGGCCCCGGCGCGCACGGCCTCGAGGCGCGCGCCGGGCGACACGCGGCGTGAACGCCCCGGATCACCGGGAAGCTCCGGCCGTCAACTAATTTGCCTGGCGGATCGCGATCTCGTAAGCTGCGATATCTCCGCAAGATCCTGGGATCAGGACGGGATCTTCGACGGCGATGGGGCAGGGCGGGCGAATGGACGGGGTGGAAGGGGCGAGGACCATCGTCGAGCCGGAGGAGTTCCTCCGCAGCGCGCTCGAGAAGATCGTGTTCTTCGAGTGCCGCGTCTCGCAGCTCGAGGCCGAGCTCGCCGCGGCGCGAACCACCGCCGAGCGCGCGCGCGGCGACGCGGCCCAGGCGCGCCGGCGCGAGGTCGAGCTCGAGCAGGCCCTGGCGGCCGAGCGCGGCCAGCGCGGCGACGCCGAGGCGCGCGTCGACGAGGTGGAGGAGCGCGTGCGCCTGCTCCAGGCCGAGCGCGAGCGGCTCCTCGGCGGGCTCGTCGAGCGCGCCCGGCTCTCCGGGGCGACCGGCTGCGACGGCGCGCCGGGCCCGGAGGAGGGCGGCGCGGACCTGGCCGGCTTCATCGCCGAGCTGCGCGCCGAGATCGAGTCGCTCCGCGCGTGGAAGGTCGCCGCCGAGGCCGCGGGCCTCGGCGATCCGGCGCGCTCCGCCGAGGCGCCGGCGCACGGAGGCGTCCGCGCCGAGCGGCCGTCCTCGCAGCGGCACGGGCACGACGCCGGCGCGGGCCCCGAGTCGGTGGCGATGGTCGCGGACCGGTTCGCCTCCGACGGCCGGGTCGGCCTCACCGCGCGGGACAACGACCACATGAAGGCGCTGCTCGCGACGCGCGCCGATCGTGCCCTCTACGAGCGCTCGATGGACGACCTCTCCGCGCCCGACGCGGGCCGGCGCCTGCGCGCGGTGCGCGCGCTCGAGGCCCTCGGCTCGAAGGCCGCCGCGCCGCTGCTCGCCGCCGCCCTCGGCCGCGAGCCGGAGGCCGAGGTGAAGGCCGCGCTGCTCGGCGCCCTGGCCCGGTTCAAGGAGCCGTTCGCCGCCGAGCTCGCCGTGCGCGCCCTCGAGGACGGGCGCCCGGCGGTGCGGGTGGCGGCGCTCGAGGCCATCGTGGCGGTCGCGTCCGGGTCGGCCCAGGAGCGGCTCTCGGCGGCGCTGCGCGACCCGAGCCCCCTCGTCCGCCGCCGCGCGGCCCTGCTCCTCGGCTTCGCCACCGGCGACCGGGCAGAGGAGGCGCTGGCGGCCGCGCTGGCGGACCCGGATCGCGGCGTCGCCCGCGCCGCCGCCGCGGCGCTCTCCGGCCGCCCGACCGCGCGCGCGCAGGGCGCCCTCGCCCGCGGGCTCGAGCACCCGGACGCCTCGGTCCGACGCTCCGCGGCGACCGCCCTCGGCCGGCTCGCCGGCGAGACCGTGGACTCCGACGCGCCCGCCTCCGCCCGCCGGGCCGCCTCGCGGCGCATCGCCGAGAAGCTCGCCGCGATGGGAGGGGAGGAGATCCGCGCCGCGGTCCTCGCGGCGGCGCCAGGAGCGCCCGCGACCCCGCTCGTGGTTCGACAGGCTCACCACGAGCGGCCGAGAGAGTCCGCTCGCCCTGACCCCTCGGCAGGCTCGGGGAAAGGGCGAGCGATCGCGACCGCGTCACCCGCCGCGCTCCTCTCCCGCGCGGCCGTGGCGGTCGTCGAGGTCGCGCCGGCGCCCGGCGAGGATCTCTCGGCCGGGATCGTCTTCGAGGTCCGCGCCGCCCTCCGCGGCTGCACCGCCGCCGACCTCTCGAACGTGCTCGGCGCCGAGCCGGGCCGCGTCGATGCCGCCCTCGCCGCGCTCGCCGGGCGCGGCACCCTCGTCCAGCGCGGCGCGCGCTGGTTCATGGCCTAGGGGAACGAATGGAGAACGTCCGCTACACCGCGAAGCGCCTCGCCGAGATCTTCGGCGTCACGTCGAAGCAGATCGAGGGCGCGCTCGGGAAGAGGGACGGGTTCGTCCCCGACGACCTGCCCGTGCTGCGCGCGAAGCTGCGCCGCCCACCCGAGCCGTTCGCGCCGCGCGTCCAGCTCTTCCTCAACTTCAAGGGCGGCACCGGCAAGACGAGCCTCTCGTCCTCGTACGCCTACCGGCTCGCGGAGCGTGGCTACCGCGTGCTCATGATCGATCTCGACAGCCAGGGTCACGCCACGAAGTGCCTCGGCAAGGAGGGCGGCAGCTTCACCCAGACCCTCCAGGACGTGATCATCCGCCGGCGCCCGCTCGACGAGGTCACGGTCCCGACCGGCATGCCGAACCTCTCGCTCGTGCCGGCGAACCTGTCGATGAGCACCATCGACCTCGCGCTGATGCCGCTCGCCGGCCGGGAGTTCCGGCTCCGCAACGCGCTCCAGGGCGTGCAGGGCAAGTACGACTTCGTGGTGCTCGACGCGCCGCCGTCGTTCGGGCTGCTCAACCTGAACGCCCTCATGGCGGCCTCGGATCTCGTCATCCCGGTGCTCGCCGACTTCCTCTCCTACGACGGGCTGCGCCTCCTCTTCGAGACGATCCAGGGGCTCGAGCAGGACCTGTCGCACCAGCTCGAGAACATCTTCATCGTCGTGAACGCCTACAACCAGACCTTCAAGATCGCCCGCGAGGCGCTCGGCGCGCTGCGCGAGCACTACGCGGACTACCTGCTCGACTCCGTGGTCCGCCAGTGCACCAAGTTCGCCCAGGCGTCGTCGGAGGGCTGCCCGATCTTCGGGTACGACCCCGACTCCAAGGGCGCGACCGACATCGAGGCGGTCCAGAACGAGATCCTCGGGCGCATCCGCGCGGCCTGCGCCGAGGCGGGCGCGGCGGGAGCGTAGACATGCGCAAGGCCTTCGACGCGAACGTCCCCAAGCTCCGGCCCCGCCTCAAGGCCGGCGCCGCGCCCGAGGCGCGAGCGACGAGCGAGGATCCGCTCGCCCTGAGCCTGTCGAAGGGCGAGGAGGCCGCCGAGGTGAGCGCGGCGATCCAGGCGCAGGAGGAGGTCGCTGCTCCCCCGCCCGGGACGAACGCCGATCACGACAGCTCGGAGACACCGCTCACCCTGAGCCTGTCGAAGGGTGAGCGAGTCGAAGGGCGATCGACGGAGACGAACCCGCCCGACCTCGACCCGGTCCCGCTCGTGGTTCGACAGGCTCACCACGAGCGGTCTGGAGATCGCTCCGTTCGCCCTGACCCGTCGGCAGGCTCGGGCGAAGGGCGAGCGACCCCGACCCGCGCAGCCGCTCGCGCCGAGCCCGTCGGAGCGCCCGCGGAGGAGGCTCAGCCCCAGAACGACGTCCTCTCCCGGCGCGATCGCCTGGAGAAGATCAAGCGCCGGGTCGCCGAGGCCGCGCGCCCCGCGCCGCGCGTCGAGCCGGTCCCCGGCGATCCCGCCCGGGCGGCCGAGAGCGTGCTCGGCCTCGTCCGCGATCTCGAGGTGGAGCTCGTGCGAGCCCGCGAGCGCGAGGACGCGCTCCGGGCCGACCTCGACCAGGCGCGCACGGAGCTGGCGCGCACCGCGGGCGAGGCACGCGCCTCGGCCGAGCGGCTCGTCTCCGCCGACGCGGAGCTCGTCGAGAAGCGGGGCGTCCTCACCGAGCTCCTCGGCGAGATGACCACCCTCGAGGAGGAGCGGGACGAGGCGCTGCGGCGCGCGCAGGCGATGGCCGCCCTCGACGAGGAGCGCGCCAGGCTGCTGGAGGAGGTCACGCGCAAGGCGGACGAGGAGGCGCGGCTGCGGGCCGAGCGCGAGGAGGAGGTCGAGCGGCTCTCCGAGGAGCTGCGCGCCGGCTCCACCGAGAGCGCGCGGCTGCGCACCGCCATCGGCGAGCTGGCGCGCGATCGCGACCAGCTGGCCGGCGAGCTGGATCGCCTCCGCCGCGAGCGCGACGAGCTCGCCTCCGCGAAGCGCGCGCTCGAGCAGGTCCACGCGGCCCTCGCGCAGGCGCGGGCGCGGCTGGGCTGAGCCGAGCTGCGCGGCGTCGGGCGAGGTGGGCGCCGCGGCGCCCGGGTGTCACGCCCGCCGAGATCCGCCTGCCCCCGGGTGGAGCGGGTTTGGTTCACTGAGGGTGCGGCGAGCGGTGTCCCGGCGCGCGACCTCATGCCGCGCGTCGTCCAGGCGAAATCCGCGCGTGCGGTGGGTAGAATCCACCCTGCTCGACGGAGCCGCGTGGGCTGCGCGCTCCCGAGCTTCGGGGGTGAGAAGAGATGGCCTGTTCGCGCGTTTCGGGATGTCCGCTCTACAAGGCTTTCGCGATGAAGTCGTCGCTCCGCGTCTGGCAGTCGTACTACTGCGAGGGCGACTTCGACCGCTGCGAGCGCTTCCGCCTGTCGTCCGAGGGGGCCGCGGTCCCGCCCAACATGCTCCCCAACGGGCGCCTGCTGGACGTGCCGCTCGACCAGATCAGGTGACGCCCTACGGCACCCTCGAGCGCGACGTCGGTCGCTCGAAGGGCCAGACGTTCCCCTCGCGTCGCTCGCGCATCCGGTCGAGGGCGTCGTACGCCGCGTACTTGTAGGCCTCGCCGAGCGTCGGGTAGTTGAACACCGCCTCGATGAAGTACTGCAGGTCGCCCTGGTGGGCCATCACCGCGGCGCCGGTGTGGACGAGCTCGGAGGCGTGCGGGCCGATGCAGTGCACGCCCAGGATCCGGCCGTTCTCCGCGTCGGCGATGATCTTCAGGAAGCCGACGGCCTCGCCGATGAGGTTCGCGCGCGCGTTCTCGGTGAGGCTCGCGCGGCCCACGACGTAGGCGCGCCCCTGCTCCTTGAGCGTCTCCTCGGTGTCGCCGACGGAGGACACCTCGGGGATGGTGTAGATGCCCATCGGCAGGATGCTCGAGACGCGCTGCTTGAGGATGCCGCCGCACGCGTGGCTCATCGCCACCCGCCCTTGCTCCATCGACACCGAGGCGAGCCCGGGGAAGCCGACCACGTCGCCCGCCGCGTAGATGTGCGGCACGGCCGTCTGGAACTGGGCGTTCACCTTGAGGAGGCCGCGCTCGGTCGCCTCGAGCCCGGCGGCCGGCAGGTTGAGCGCCTCGACGTTGCCGACGCGCCCCGAGGCGACGAGCACCTTCTGGGCGACCATGCGGCCCCCGTCCTCCAGCGTCACCAGCACGTCCTTGTCGCCGGGATCGAGCCTCGCCGCCCGGTTGCGCTGGTGCAGGTCGATGCCGCTCGAGCGGAACACGTCCTCGAGCGCGTGGGACATCTCGGCGTCGAGCCAGGTGAGGAGCCGGTCCTTCGAGTCGACGAGCTTGACGTTCACGCCGAGCGCGCCGAAGAGCGAGGCGTACTCGCAGCCCGCGACCCCGCCGCCCAGCACCGCGAGCGAGCGCGGCACGCGGTCGAGCAGGAGGATCGAGTCCGAGTCGTAGACGTGGGCGTTGTCGATGGGGTACTGCGGCGGGTGGAACGGGCGCGTCCCGGGGGCGAGCAGGATGATGTCCGCCTGGAGCTCCTGCGCGCCGCCGTCGGGGATCGAGACCCGGATCGTGTGCGGATCGACGAAGCTCGCGATCCCGCGGAACTGCTCGACGCCGGCGCGGTTCAGCGCGTCGCGGATGCGGGAGTGCTCGCGCGCCGTGACGAGGCCCTTGCGCCCCATGAGCTCGGGGATGGTGACCGTCCCGGAGATGCGGAGCTCGATGCCGTGCGCGTCGCGGCTGCGCGCCTGCAGGATGGCGAGGGCGGTCTCGCGGAGCGCCTTCGAGGGGATCGTCCCGGTGTTCGCGGAGGCGCCGCCGGGGACGGCCTCCTTCTCGATGAGGGCGACCTTCTTGCCGGTGAACGCCGCCTGGATGGCGCCGTTCTCGCCGGCGGGGCCCGAGCCGATGACCACCACGTCGTAGTGGAGCATGGGGGTCGCTTATAATGCACGGCCCGCCGGAGTTCGATATTGTCGTCGGTCCTCGTGAAGAACGCCCCGAAGAACCCCGCCCTCGGCGCCGTCCGCAAGAACCTGATGGTCGAGCTGGACGAGCGGCGCCGCGCCCTCGTCCGGGCCGGGAAGCGCCTGTTCGACTTCGGCCTCGGCGATCCCAGGGAGCCGACGCCCCCCTTCCTGCGCGAGGCGCTCCGCGCCGCCGTGCCCGAGGTGTCGCAGTACCCGAGCGCGTTCGGGACGCCCGCGCTCCGGCGCGCGGTGGCCGGGTACCTCGCGCGCCGCTTCGGCGTGACGGTGGATCCCGAGGCGCAGGTGCTCGCCTGCGCCGGCGCGAAGGAGGCCATCTTCCACCTGCCCCTCGCGTTCGCGGGCGATCCTGCGCGCCGCATGGTGGTGATGCCCGACCCGGGTTACCCGACCTACGAGGTGGGCGCGCGCTTCGCGGGGCTCGAGCCGGTGATGGTCCCGCTCACCGCCGCCCGCCGCTTCCTGCTCGAGCCCGAGGACGTCGGCGAGGCGGTGCTGCGCGAGACCTCGATCTTCTGGATCTCGTACCCGCACAACCCGACCGGCGCGGTCGCCCCGCGCGACTACCTGCGCCGGGTGGGGGAGGCCGCGCGCCGCCACGGGTTCGTGGTCGCCTCCGACGAGTGCTACGCCGACGTCTACTTCGGCGCGCCGCCGCCCTCGATGCTCGAGGAGCAGGTGGAGAACGTCGTCGCCGTCCACTCCTGCTCGAAGCGGAGCGGCATGACCGGCTATCGCTCCGGCTTCCTCGCCGGCGACCCGGACCTCGTCGCGGTGCTGCGCTCGCTGCGGAGCCACCCCGGCGTGGCCTCGCCGGAGTTCGTGGCGGCGGCGGCGACCGCGGCGTGGTCCGACGACGCGCACCCGGCGGAGCGGCGGGAGATCTTCCGCCGGAAGCGGGATCGCTTCCTCGCGTTCTTCGCCGAGCACGGGCTGCAGGCGGACGCGTCCGAGGCGACGCTCTACCTGTGGGTGCGGGTGCCGGGCGGGCAGAGCGCGGCGTCCTACGCGCTGCGGCTGCTGGACGAGGGGATCGTGGTCGCGCCGGGGACGGCGTTCGGCGCGGGTGAGGGGTACGTGCGCGTGGCGCTCGTGCCCACGCTGGCGGAGTGCGAGGAGGCCATCGAGGCCTGGCGAAGGGTGAGGGAATGACCGACTGGAACGAGATCGAGCGGCGCGTCACGGCCGCGTTCGGCGACAAGCACAAGCTGGCCGACTCCGTCCACCGCGCGGCCGTGGTGCAGGCGCTGCACGGCCTGGATCGCGGCGAGCTGCGCGTCGCGCAGAAGGTGGACGGTGAGTGGAAGGTGAACGCCTGGCTCATGCAGGCGGTGAACCTCTACTTCGCCATCACCGGCATGGAGACCCAGGACTTCGGGCCGTTCCAGACGCGCGACAAGATCCCGCTGAAGAAGAACCTCGAGGACGCGGGCGTGCGGCTCGTGCCGGGCGGCGTCGCGCGCTTCGGCTCGTTCCTCGAGCCGGGCGCGGTGCTCATGCCCGGCTTCGTGAACATCGGCGCACGCGTCGGCGCGAACTCGATGGTGGACACCTGGGCCACCGTCGGCTCGTGCGCGCAGGTCGGCCAGAACGTCCACCTCGCCGGCGGCGTCGGCATCGGCGGCGTGCTCGAGCCGCCCGGAGCGCGGCCGAACATCATCGAGGACAACGCCTTCATCGGCAGCCGCTGCATCCTCGTCGAGGGCGTGCTCGTCGAGGAGGAGGCGGTGCTCGGCGCGAACGTGGTCATCACCGCGTCGACGCCCATCATCGACGTCACCGGCCCGCAGGAGGTGGTGCACAAGGGCCGCGTCCCGGCGCGCTCGGTGGTCATCCCCGGCACGCGCCCGAAGCAGTACCCCGCGGGCACCTACCAGATCCCCTGCGCGCTCATCGTCGGCAAGCGCAGCCCGAGCACCGACCGGAAGGTCTCGCTGAACCAGGCGCTGCGCGACTTCGAGGTCCAGGTGTGAGCTCATGAGCTCGGACCTCGCCGAGTCGCTGGCGCAGCGCACCTCCGCCCTGTGCGCGATGCTCTCGCCCATCGGGCAGGAGCGCGCGCTCTGCGACGCCGTGGAGAGCTGGGCGCGGGGGCGCTTCCCGCGCGTCGAGCGGGTGAAGGACTCGCTCGTCGTGCGGGTGGACGGCGACGGCGGCCCCGGGCGGCCGACGGTGGCGCTGTGCGGGCACCTCGACACGGTGCCCGTGCACGACGAGGACCGCCACCCGCCCCGCCGCGAGGGCGGCCGGCTGGTCGCGCCGGGCGCGTCGGACATGAAGGGCGGGGTCGCGGTCGCGATGGAGCTCGCCGAGCGGCTGCCGCGCGCGGCGCGCTTCTGCGATCTCGTCCTCGTGCTCTACGCGCGCGAGGAGGGGCCCTACCTCGAGAACGAGCTCGAGGACGTGCTGCGCGCGCCGGGGCTCCTCGCCGGCGTGGACCTGGCGCTCTGCCTCGAGCCGACCGACAACGTGCTCCAGCTCGGCTGCGTCGGCTCCATCCACGCGACGGTCACCTTCCACGGCCGCGCCGCGCACTCGGCCCGCCCGTGGCACGGCGAGAACGCCGTCCACCGCGCCGGGGCGCTCCTCGCCGAGCTGCACGCGCGCGCCGCGCGCGAGGCGACGAGCGGCGGGCTCCGCTTCCGGGAGGTGCTCTCCGCGACGCGCATCGAGGGCGGGCGGGCGCGCAACGTGGTCCCGGACCGCTGCACCCTGAACCTCAACTTCCGCTTCGCGCCGGATCGCTCCCTCGACGCCGCCGCGAGGGAGCTCGTCGCGATCGCCGCGCGCCACGGCGCCGAGACGGAGCTCACGGACCTCTCTCCGGCCTGCCCGGCCTACGCGGAGCACCCGATCGTGAAGCGGCTGCTCGAGCGGACCGGGATCGCCGTGGAGCCGAAGCAGGCCTGGACGGACGTGGCGCGGCTCGCGGTGCACGGCATCCCCGCGGCGAACCTCGGCCCCGGCGCCACGAGCCAGGCGCACCAGCGCGGGGAGTGGGTCGAGCTCGCCGCGCTCGCGCGAGGCTACGAGATCTACGAGCGGTTTCTCGCCGCCGAGTGAACGGCTCACCCGGGACTCGGACCGCGCGCGACACACCGCTATGATTCCCGGGCGTGCTCGCCCTGGCCCTCGCCCTCGCGCTCTCGAGCGCCGACGCCGTCGGTGAAGGGGGCGTCGCGGCGATCCCAGGCGCCGACCTCGCGCGCCCAGAGTTCTCGGAGCCGCTCACCCTGAGCCAGTCGAAGGGTGAGCCCGCGGAAGGGCGGGTACCCGGGACCGCGACCCGCTCGCTCTCTCCCGGCCGCCTCGCGCTCGATCGCACGAACGCGCAGGACGAGTACGGCTGGGAGGGCGAGGGCGAGGAAGAGGACGAGGACCGGGAGCCGCGCCTCTTCCTCATCGCCTGGGGCGGCCAGGCGTTCGACCTCGGGAGCGGCGACGCGGGCGACGGCTCGGCCTTCGGCGGCGAGGTGTCCTACTCGCTGGGGTTCGGGGACCTCGGGCTCTGGGGATCCGGCTACAAGATCCGCAACGGCGGCCAGGACTGGGCGCCCATCATGCTCCTCCGGCTCACGAATCGCTTCCAGACCCGGCGCGGGCTCGAGGCCGCCTTCACCTTCGGTGCCGGGGCCGGCCGTCCGGACGTGGACTGGCGCCTCTGGTTCCAGGTGGCGCTCGGACTCCGGCTCGACCTCGGCCCCATGTTCCTCGCCGGCGAGCTCGCGTTCGAGCAGGACCAGCTCCTGCGGCTCTCCGCCGGCCTGGGCGTGAAGCTGTAGCCGCGCCTGCCCCCCATCCGGGCTCGCCCGTGCGCTTGATCCGGGTCAGTCGGGCGTTACATCCAGGCCTCCGCCGAGCACGGCCGCCTCCTCTCGATCGCCTTCGGCGGTTCCGCAGCACGAAAGGAGCACTCCTGATGAAGCGGCTTCTCCTCTCCCTGGCGCTCCTGCCGGGCCTCGCGCTCGCGCAGGCGAGCACCTGGACCATCGATCCCAGCCACACGCACGCGAGCTTCACGGTGCGGCACATGGTGATCTCGAGCGTGCGCGGCGAGTTCGGCAAGACGGCCGGCACGGTGAAGCTCGACGAGAAGGACCCCACGAGGTCGAGCGTCGAGGCGGTGATCGAGACCGCCAGCGTCAACACCCGCGAGCAGAAGCGCGACGACCACCTGCGCTCGCCCGACTTCTTCGACGCCGAGAAAAACCCGAAGATCACCTTCAGGTCCACCAAGGTCGAGAAGGCGGGCCGGGGGAAGCTCAAGGTGAAGGGGGACCTCACCATGAACGGCGTGACGAAGCCGGTGGTGCTCGACGTCGAGGGGCCGACCCCGGCGATCGTCGACATGCAGGGCAACTCCCGCCGCGGCATCGCCGCGCGGACCACGCTCAACCGCAAGGACTTCGGCCTCGACTGGAACAAGATGGTCGAGGCCGGGCCGGTGGTCGGCGACGAGGTGAAGGTCGAGATCGAGGCGGAGCTGGTGAAGCAGGGCCCGCAGACGATGGACGCCGGTTAGCTCGGGCGACGGCGGCCCGACGGGCGCCCCGGTCCGCGACCAGCCGCGGGCCGGGGCGTTCGTGTGTCGAGGGCGCTCGCGTGACGGCGGCGCGGGCCACGCCGCTGGAGCCCACCACCCGCTTCACCTTCGACAGCCTCACGGTGAGCGGAGGGACGGGCGGGTCACCTCGGAGCGTCGGCGGGGCCGCCGGCCCCGGCCCGGGCCTCGTCTGCGTCCGCGTCCTCCGCGGGGGCGACTGGCAGCGCGCGGGGTGGCAGCGAGAGCGCGAGGTGCCCCGGCGCCGCGAACGTGCCGTCCACGAACGCCGCGGGCGCGGCCCCGGTGCGCGCGACCTCGGCGGCGCGGAACATGGCCAGGCGCGCCGGGTTCACCCTGTTCGAGACCCAGAGGTTGCCGTCCTCGTCGAACGCGAGGCCCACGAGCTCCGTCTGCCTGGCGATCCCCGCCACGGCGAGCGCCGCGGCCGGCTCGGGCGAGCCGCTCCTCTTCAGCTGCTCGGGAGTGAACCTGGCGATGGGGCCGTAGCGGTTCGCGACCCACAGGTTCCCGCTCGCGTCGAAGGCGAGGCCGCGCGGGCTGGAGAGCGTGCGGTTCCCAGAGGACGTGAGGACGACCGTGGGCTCCGGGCTGCCGGACGCGGCGAGCTGCGCGGGCGCGTACATGACCACGCTGTCCCCGCCGTCGGTGTTGGAGACCCACAGGTTCTGGCGGGCGTCGAAGGCGAGGCCGCAGGGGTTCCGCAGCTTGGGACGCTTCGGATCGGGCGACTGGATCACCACCTCCGGCGCGACCGCGCCCGAGCGCGCGAGCTGGGCGGGCGAGAACCCGAGCAGCTGTCCCGAGGCGCGGTCCGCCGCCCACAGCCGGCCGTCGCGCCCGATCGCGAGGCCGTCCAGGCACCGTCCCGGCCCCGCCGGCTTCAGCACCACGGCCGCCTGGCGAGCGCCGCTCGCGGCGAGCTGCGCCGCCGGGAGGCGGCTCAGCGTCCCGCTGCAGTCGCCCGAGATCCAGAGGTCGCCGTTCGCGTCGAAGGCGAGGCCTCGAGTGGTGCGGCCGCCGTCGGACACCTTCCGCCCCGCCGCCTTGCCGCCGGCGCCGAGCTCCGAGCTCGTGAAGCCCACCACCGCCTTGTCGTTCGCCGCCGCCATCCAGAGCAGCCCGGAGCCGCCGCGCAGGCGGTACCGGACCGTGACGGTGGCGGGCTTCCCGGGCGCGACCACGGCGCGGAGCGAGCCGCGCTCCGGCTCGTAGAGCGAGTCCACGAAGACGCCTTCCAGCCGAACGGGCGAGGCCGCGATCGTGTACGCGCCGGGGGCGAGGACCTCGAGCGTGGCGCTCGCGGTCAGCGTGGTGCGGACGTCCCGGGGACCGGTGACGATCACCCGCGCCCCCACGTCTCCGGGCAGCCCTACGACTTCCACCTGCAGGCGCAGCCCCGCGCGCTCGGGCGCCGCGCCTGCCGCGAGCGGCGCAGCGAGGCAGGCGACCAGCGCGACGAGGGCGGTTCGGGCGAGCGGACCGGGCATGAACACCTCTGCGGGCGTGGCCGTGGACGCGCCAACGGCCAGGCATCGAGCGAGGCCAGCACTATAAGCGCAAATCCGCTCTCCGTCCGGCTCCCGGGTGAGGGCGTGAGGAGGAGCGTGCCCGGACGCCCGGATCCGCGCCCCACCTCGAGGAGCGGTCGCGACGCGCCCGGTCCAGGTCGCGGCGCGTCCCCTCCACCTGAACGCCTGCTCACCCCGCTCGGATCTGGCGGAGGCACACCCGTTGCTGAGGCGGCGCCGCATGCCGCCCATCGTCTCCGACACGGCCGCTCCCGCCCACGACCGCCCGCGGGCGCGGCTCCTCTCCGACGGACCGCGGGCGCTCTCCGACGCGGACCTGGTGGCGCTCCTGCTCGGCGCCGGCTCGTCCCGCCTGTCCCCGCGCGCGGCGGCGCTGGCGCTCCTCGAGGCGATCCCGCTGGCGGAGCTGGCCTGGGCGCCGCCCGACGCGATCGCGAGCGCGCCGGGCGTGGGGATCGCGCGGGCGGCCGCGATCGCGGCGGCCTTCGAGCTCGGCAGGCGCGCGGCGTGGTCGCCCCCGCGGCGCGGGGAGCGCTGCCTCGACCCGCGCCGCGTGTCCGAGCTGCTCCGCCACGCCGCCCACGCGGAGCGCGAGGGCTTCCACGTCGTGCTGCTCGACGTGCGCGGGCGCCTCCTGCGCGCCGTCCAGGTCGCGGAGGGCTCGCTCTCGCAGTGCCCCGTCTCGCCGCGCGACGCGCTCCGGCCGGCGGTGCGGGAGGGAGCGCACGGCGTCGTGTTCGTGCACAACCACCCGAGCGGCGTTATGCGGACCTCCGCGTTATGTGCAGCGGCCTCCGCGATCGCGCTCTGGCGTGAGATCGCCGCGTCGGATCGTCCGCATAATCTCGCCGGTGCCGAGGTGGCGTCGTGAGCCGGCGACCTGCCCTGGCGTGCCACGAGCGGATGGAGCAGCTCGGCGTCCGCGCGCTCGCGGACGTGGAGCTGCTCACGATCCTGCTCGGGCCGACTGCAGGCGTGAACTCGACACGCGACGCCGCGCAGCGGCTCCTCGACGCGGTCCCGCTGTCGCAGCTCGCCTGGGCGTCGGCGGACGAGATCCGCCAGCATCCGGGCATCGGGCCGGCGCGCGCCGCCGCGATCGCCGCCGCCTTCGAGATCGGGCGCCGCGGGGCGTGGGCTCCGCCGAAGCGCGGCGAGCGCGTGCTCGATCCGGCGCGGGTGTACGAGCTGATGCGGCCGCTCGCCCACGCGGAGCGCGAGGAGTTCCACACGGTCCTGCTCGACGTCCGGGGGCGCCTCATCAAGACCGTAAAGATCGCCGAGGGCTCGCTCACGCAGTGCCCCGTGTCGCCGCGGGACGCGCTGCGCGAGCCGGTACGGATCGGCGCCCACGGCGTCGTCTTCGTGCACAACCACCCGAGCAGCGGGGACCCGAGCCCGAGCGCAGACGACGCGGATCTCACGGATCGGCTACGGGCCGCCGCAGACCTCGTGGGCGTGCTCGCGCGGGACCACGTGATCGTGGCGGCGAGCGGGTACTACAGCTTCGTCGAGGCGGGGCGCTGGAGGAGGTGACATCGCAGGCGGCAATGGTGGCTTCTGCGTCATCTGATCGCCTGCATCCCCTTGCCGTCGAGGAGGTGCGCGGAGGCGCGCTGAAAGGGGCGCCACGTCGCCGACCGGCCCCACGCTCTTTATCCCAGCGCCGAGCTCCCTCGCGTGGAGACTCGGGCGCGCTCCACGAGGAGCGACAGGGACGCCGGGGGGGTGAGGGGCCCCTTCCGCGGGCGCTGCCTCGCCGCGCCGCACCGTTGCGGTGATGAGCGGCACCAGCGGCGGCCTGAAGTCTGCGCCATCACCGCACGGATGGGATGCGATGAGGAGCGCGCAACGCACGGTATCTGCTGGAAGCGCGAGGCGTGGGTCCACCGTCTCGCCCACGCCCGATCTCCTGCGCCTATTCACCGTGTGGGAAGCCGAGGGAGGTGAGTGTGGATGAAGGGGGCATAATATAGCTGTCCCGGCGGCCGCCGGGGGGGGGATGACTCATACAGGATCAGCGGCACCACATCCCTACATCGAGATGCGGCCCCGTCGACGCTGTATGCCGGAGCAGGCCGGCCGCCCACCCGTTGACATGCGTATTCACTTTTCGTCATGATCGCAGTGCTCTGAAGAGCGGAGGATGTGGCCATGAGTGGTTCTCACGGTACGATCATGCCGCGCGCTTCTTCACAGGGAAGCATGGCGGCCGCGTCGCGGGAACCAACGTTCTTGAGTGCGCGGGCCCGCCTAACCGGAATCTTCGGAGCGGATGTCAGAGCGTGCGCTGCACTGTTCGCTTGCCTGGGCTCTCTTGACCTCACGGGCTGCGGAGCCGACGCGACCGATCCGAGTCCCGCAGCGATGTACAGCATTTCGGGCACAGTGCGGGGAGGCGCGGGCTTCACGATTTCGCTATCTGGGACGGCGACCCGTTCCACGACTACGGATGCAAACGGGAACTACAGCTTCAGTGGCCTCGCGAATGGCAGCTACACGGTGACGCCGAGCGACAGTGCGTACGCGTTCTCGCCGCCGAGCTCGGACATCAGCATCACGAGCGCGAACGTCACCGGGCAAGACTTCACCGCCTACGCAAGCGCGATGTACAGCATTTCGGGCACAGTGCGGGGAGGCGCGGGCTTCACGATTTCGCTATCCGGGACGGCGACCCGTTCCACGACTACGGATGCAAACGGGAACTACAGCTTCAGTGGTCTCGCGAATGGCAGCTACACGGTGACGCCGAGCGACAGTGCGTACGCGTTCTCGCCGCCGAGCTCGGACATCAGCATCACGAGCGCGAACGTCACCGGGCAAGACTTCACCGCCTACGCGAGTGCGAGGTATTGGGACGGGTGCACCCCCGATGCCTGCGGTCCCGCCATGGGCGCGCCGAACTACCTGTGCACCGACGGTACCATCGGCGGCCCCGGCCCGTGCAAGCGCGGTGAGGGCGGTGATTGCGGGTGGTCGTACCGTTCGTGCCCGACCGTTACGCTGTGCGCGGGGTGCGTCCTCCTCGGATACTCAGCGACCGCATGTGAGCCGCCGCAGGCGGGCGTGTCGGGGCCGTCCGGGCAGTGCGTAGCCGGGCCGGACGACACCTGCTCCGAACTGCTGCTCCAGTGCTTCACGCCGTGACCGGTCACGGCTCGAGGCCCGCTGACGTCGACACCTCAGGAACGCCTGGCCGCGTCGGTCAGGCGTGATGGCCCTGACGGGATTCTCCTAACGGACGGGCCGCGGCTCGGGCCCGCGCGCGCAATGACGCAGTCGCGGGCCCGAGAAGCTCGTTCAACGCCGCCACCTCCCCGCCTCGACGAAGCTATAGTAGCCGCCCGCCGCCACGATCACGTGATCCCGCGCGAGCACGCCGACAAGCTCGGCCGCGGCGCGCAGGCGTTCTGTGAGATCCGCGTCGTCCGCGCTCGGACTCGGGTCCCCGCCGCTCGGGTGGTTGTGCACAAACACCACCCCGTGCGCGCCGCTCCGGACCGGCTCGCGCAGCGCGTCTCGGGGCGACACCGGGCACTGCGTGAGCGAGCCCTCGGCGATCTTCACTGTCTTGATGAGCCGCCCGCGCACGTCGAGTAGCACGGTGTGGAACTCCTCCCGCTCGGCGTGCGCGAGGGGCCTCATCAGCTCGAACACCCGCGCAGGGTCGAGAATCCGCTCGCCCCGCTTCGGCGGCGACCATCCTCCGCGCCGGCCGAGTTCGAACGCGGCGGCGATTGCCGCCGCCCTCGCTGGGCCGATGCCGGGCTGCTGCTGTAGCTCCTCCGGCGGGGCCCAGGCGATCTGGGACAGCGGCAGCGCATCGAGCAGCCGCTGGGCGGCGTCGCGGATCGATCTCACACCTGCGGTAGGCCCGAGCAGGATAGCGAGCAGCTCCGCGTCCGACAGCGCACGCAGTCCCACCTGCTGCATGCGCTCATGGACGGCCTCGGCGGATCGCTTGCTCACGACCGCACCTCGACTGCCGCTGCGTCCCGATTATGCCGACTGCGAACCGCACGAATCGCACGCCCACGCGCGATCCCGATGGGCGCTCCGCATAACGCGGAGGTCCGCATAACGCCGCTTATGGAGAGCTCTCCATAAGCGGCGATCCTTCCCCCAGCCCGGACGACGCCGACCTCACGGAGCGGCTGCGCGCCGGGGCGGAGCTGGTCGGGGTGCTCGCGCGCGATCACGTGATCGTCGCGGCCGGGGGCTACTACAGCTTCGTGGAGGCGGGGCGGTGGCGACGGTGAGCCGCCGCCCGGCTCACGCGATCCTGAAGCCCGCGTCCCACCCGAGGTCGCGGGTGGCCTTCTCGACGTCCACCGAGCCGTCCCGCTCGGCGACGTTGTAGACGCCCGGCCGCGCTCCCGTGATCGCGAGCTGCGCGGCCTTCGCGGCGGCGTCCACGTGCACGGAGCCAGGGCCGATGGGCGCGTCGAAGCCCGTCCCGGGCCCGTAGAACAGCCCGTAGCGCAGGACGACGCCCTCGAGCGGCGCCTCCAGCACCTGCCGCTCCAGGCTGAGGACGCCGGTCACCGTCCCGCCGTAGGTCGGGTGCGTCTCCGGCAGGAGCGGATCCTCCTCGCGGTGGGGCGTGCGGCCCTCCGCGTAGATGAACCCGATGCTCTGGGCGATCAGCCGCCGGGCGCCGGCGTGTACCGACGCCGCGACGAGGTTGCGGGTGCCCTCGTCCCGCAGGCGCGCGTTGCGCACGAGGGCGTCGCTCATCTGGCTCGCGTCGAGCGCGTAGGGCAGATCCGTGAGCTGGTGGATGACGACCTCGGGCCGGACGTCGGCCACGATGCTCCGCAGCGCGGCGGCGTCGAAGACGTCGACGACCACCGGGTCGACGCCCATCGCGCGCAGGAGGGGCGCCTTGTCGGTGGATCGCGTGGTGCCGACCACGCGCCAGCCGTCCGCCACGAGGAGGGGAGCGAGGCGCCGGCCGATCGCGCCGGACGCTCCCGCGAGGAAGATGCACTTGTTCATCGAGGACTTCTCCTTTTGCCTGCGTTGACTGCCGGGTGCTTCGAGCTCAGGGCCGCCGGGGCCTTCCCACGGCGCCCACCGCTCCTTGCCGCTGTCCGCCCGACCCTGCGCTCCTGGAACCAGGCCTCGGCGTCCCGGAGAAACGGCTCCGGCGCCTTCCGCTCGAACTCGTGGCCCAGGTCCGCGAGCGTTTTCGAGGCCAGGAAGCCCTGGAGCGCGCCCTCCGCCTCCTTCATGAACAGGTGGATGCGGCACATCCCGGAGATGCTCCAGGCCGGCGGCTCCGCGCCGAACAACGCGCAATGGCGCCGGATCTCGGCGCACTCGAACAGCGTCCGGTTGGGATCGACGGCCTCGAGCACGTCGCGCACCGCGATCCGCGCCGCCGGGCGGGCGAGCGCGAACCCGCCTCGCACGCCCTCCGTCGCCTCGACGAGCCCGGCCTTCTGGAGCCGCGTGAAGAGCTTCGCGAGAAAGCGCTCCGGCAGGTCCTGGAAGCGCGCGAGGTCGCGCACGCTGACCGGCTCCGAGCGGACCGCGAGGATCAGCAGCGAGTGCAGCGCGTACTCGGCACCAGCTCCGTACAGAGAGGATTTCATCTAGCACCTCACAGGTCGCAGATGTAGCTCGGAAGCAGCGTGCCCGTCAAGCCGAGCCACGTCGGCGAGGTCCGCATGACGCCGCTGATGCGTAGCTCTCCGTATTGCGGCGACCCTTCTCAGCCCGGACGACGCCGACCTCACGGAGCGGCTGCGCGCCGGGGCGGAGCTGGTCGGGGTGCTCGCGCGCGATCACGTGATCGTCGCGGCCGGGGGCTACTACAGCTTCGTGGAGGCGGGGCGGCGGCGACGGTGAGGTGCCGCCCGGCCGCCGAGCCGAGGCGCCGCGCCCGGGGACCCGGAGGGCCGTCGCGCTCGGCCGCTCCTCGACGAGCTGCTCGGCCGGAACGTCAGTTGATGTCGAACCACACCGAGTTCGAGTTCGGCGCGTAAGTCGCGGAGTACGCGCGGATCTCGAACCAGTGGCCGCTCGACGCCGACGGAGTGCCGGTCCACGTCGTCTCTGTCTGCGAGACGGACGATAGCGTCACCGCCCATGAGCTGCCGTTCGCCCACGTGACCGGCATGCTGGCGGTGATCGTCACGGGCACGCCCGAGTCGATGCCGTACGTGGGGGCGCCGTTCACGTCCCAGGAGATCGGCGTGAGCGTGTTTCCACCGACGCTCACCGTCAGCGTCGGCGGGGGCTCCACGGTGATGGAGTACGCGACGCTCGCTCCGGTGAGCGCGTACTGCTGCGTGCAGTTCGAGTCCTTGCACAGCCGGAGCGTGAGCGTTCCCGCGTGGACGCCCTGTGTGAGCGTGCTCGTCGTGTAGATCGTGGCCGAGTAGCTACCGTCGAGGTCCTGCGTGACGGTGGTCGTGCCGGCCATGAAGTGGGGATGGTCCGCCACGATGACCGGGTAAGCCATCGTCGTGGGCTCCGGGCTCAAGGTTGCACGGACCGTGACCGGAGCGGGGTAGCCCACCATCGCATGGGCGTCGATCGCAGCGGGGACGTACGTCACGGTGATCGAGGAACCACCACCTCCACCGCCCCCTCCGCCTTCACCGCCGTCATCGCCGCCGCTGCAGGCGAGCGCGACGGAGACGGCGACCACGAGCGCGACGAGCGACGGCTTCATGAGGGTCCCTCCCGTCCGGAGTCTACCTGAACGCGCTCATCGGACGGCAGCTACTTCCGCTGCTCGCCGGGTCGGCGCTGCGACCAACGGTAAACGCCTGCTCGGGCCCAGCGATGCCCTAGCTAGCGGCGCCGCGCCGGCTTGCTGACCGCCGCGGGGACCTTCTTCGCCGACGAGGGGGCGTTCATCGCGACCTGCTTGCCGGCGAACGTCAGGATCTTCTTCGCCTCGACCGTGTCGTCGCCGCGCAGCCCTGCCTTGAGCGCGCGCGCGGCGAGGGGCTTCGCGGCGGCGAGATCGCCCGCGACGTGGGCGGCGCGCGCCGCGGCGAGGAGCGCGCGCCCGTCGCGCGGTCCGGCGGCGACGGCGCGCTCGGCGGCGCGCCGCGCCTCGGAGGCCTCGCCCTCGGCGAGCCACGCGGCCGAGAGGAGGGTGAGGGCCGGGACGTCGTTCGGCCGCGCGAGGAGCACGGCGTCGAGCTCCGCGCGCGCGGAGCCTGCGAGCCCCGCCACGAGCCGGGCCTCCCCGAGCGCGCGGCGCGCCTCGAGGTCGGCGGGATCCATCCGCACCGCGTCCTCGAGCGGCGCGATGGCGTCCTTGGCGTGCCCCCGCGCGACCAGCACGCGGCCGAGCCCGGCCAGC
Organism: Anaeromyxobacter sp. Fw109-5; assembly: GCF_000017505.1. Lineage (NCBI taxonomy): Bacteria > Pseudomonadati > Myxococcota > Myxococcia > Myxococcales > Anaeromyxobacteraceae > Anaeromyxobacter > Anaeromyxobacter sp. Fw109-5. The sequence goes on along the minus strand of NC_009675.1, from coordinate 4,591,098 downwards.
CCCTCCGGCGCGTCGGGCTCGCGCTCGGCGGCGGTGCGATAGGCGCGCTCGGCGCCGGCGAGGTTGCCCTCGGCCTCGAGCGCCCGGCCGAGGGCGGCGTGCACGAGCGGGGGCGGGGTGCGTGCCAGCGAGAGCTTCTCGAGCAGGGCGCGGGCGCGGGGGGCGCGGCCCAGCGCGACGTCGGCGAGGGCGTACCAGACCGCGGCCTCGGCCGGCATACGGCCGTCTCGCCCCGTCGCCTCCAGCTCGCGCCGGGCCGCCGCGGGCTGGCCGAGCCGGAGCCTCGCGATGGCGCGCTGGATCCGGACCGCGCGGCCGTCGACCGGGGCGAGCGCGGCGAGGGCGGCGGCGGGCCGGCCCCTGCCGACCTGCGCGCGGGCGAGCAGGAGCCGATGCGAGACCTCGCGCGGCTCGAGCTGCACGGCGCGCGCGGCGGCGGCCTCCGCGCGGTCCCAGTCGCGGGCGGCGAGGTGGGCCTCGGCGAGCGCCGCGGCGAGCGTGCCGGTCTGCCCGAGCGACTCCGTCGCGCGCGCGAGCCGCGCCGCGGCCTCGGCCGGCTCGCCTCGCGCGAGCGCGACGCGGGCAGCGGCCAGCTCGAAGCGGAGCCGGAGATCCTGCGGCGGGGCGCTCGCGGGATCGGCCTCCACCGCGGCGAGCTCGCGGGCGGCGTCCGCCAGGTCGCGGCGGGTCGCGAGCCGGGCCTCGGCCGCGCCGACGACCGAGCGCGGGTGCGTCGGGTGCGCGCCGAGCGCGGCGCGGTAGAGCGCGAGGGCGCGGTCCGCGTCGCCCGCGCGGAGGGAGAGGTCGCCGAGCTCCGAGAGGGCGCGCAGGAGCGGCGGGTTCGCGCGCGCGGCGATCTCGAGCCGACCGCGGCCGGCCTCGAGCTCGCCGCGCCCGACGAGCACGCGCCCCGCGAGCTCCTGGACCAGCGGGGCGGACGACGGACGCGCGTCGAGGAGCGACCCCTCCGCGTCCTTCGCCTCGGCGGGCGACGCGGCGAGGAGGTAGTCCACGACGCGGCCGCCGTCGCCGGAGCGGGGATCGCGGGCGAGCTCCGCCGCGAGCTTGCGGGCGGCCTCGTCGCCGTGCTCGACGGCGAGCAGCGCGGCGACCTGGGCGGAGAGGGAGACGAGCTCCGGATCCTCGGACGCGCGGCGCGCCTCCTCCAGGAGGCGGGCGGCCTCGCGCAGCGAGCCGAGCGTGTCGCGGGCGAGCCCCGCGCGCGCCCGGACGCCGGCGGTGGCGGCGAGGGCGGTGGCGCGCTTGGCGTCCGCCACGAGGTAGACGGCGACCGCCGCGCCGACGGCGAGCACGATCGCGGCGGCGCCGAGCAGGCGGCGGCTACGGCGAAGCCGTGAGGGAGCGGGCGGAGGCGTCTCCGCGAGCAGCTTCTTCCGAAGCTCGTCGGCGAACTGCTGCGCGAGCCGATCCGCCTCGGCGGCGTCGGGCGCCGCGCCCGCGGGCGCGCGCAGCGCGCCCACGCGGCCGGCGGCGGACGGACCGATGACGTCCCGGGTCGTCTCGGTCGGGATCATGTAAAGCACCGAGCGCGACGGATCCGGCGAGAGCGGGGGAGGCGTCGCGGGGGCGCGGAGCGGCGGGGGGGTGATGGGAGCGGTCGCTCCCGCGCCCGGGACGGTACCCGCGGCGGAGGTCTCGCCCGCCGGCGCCACGCGCGAGAGCACGGGCGGGGCCCCTCGAGTCCCCGTCTCCGCTGTCGCGGAGACGCGCAGCCTGTCCTGAGCGGAGCGGCCGGAGGCCGCGGAGTCGAAGGGCTCGGGATGAGCGGTCTCAGGAGACGAGGTCGAGGTCGCGGTGGGGATCGCGGTCGAGGTCGCGGTCGAGATAGCGGTCCCGGTCGCGGCCGGGGCGGGGGCCGAGGTCGGCGCCGGCGTCGCGGCCGAGCTCGAGCGCCTCCTCAACCCGACCTGGATCGTCGTCTCCGAGTCTTCCTGCTCGGGCGCCTGCTTCGGGCCCGGCTGCGGCGTCACGGCTCCCACGCCGAGCTGCCGGCGTGCCTGGTCGAGCCAGCCGCGCACGCGCGCGTCCGCGGGCTGCAGCTCGACGGCCCGCTCGAGGTACGGCAGCGCCTGGGCGAAGTGCTTCTTCGCGACGAGCGCCTCGCCGACGAGGTTGAAGGCGTACGGGCTCGCCGGATCGACGGCGACCGCTGCCTCGAACTGCGCGACCGCGCCGCCCGCGTCGCCCGTGTCGAGGAGCGCGCGGCCCCAGACCACCCGGCCCAGGATCGACGACGGGTGGTGCTCGAGCCCGCGGCGGCACACCTCGACGGCGCGGGCCGCGTCGCCGCGCTCCACGAGCGCCTTCGCGAGCTCGACGAAGATGCGCGAGCGGGGATCGGCTGCGAGGATCTGCTCGTATTTCTCGACGATGGAGGGGGGCATGTCGGAGGGGCTCTGGAGCCTACCAACCCAAGGTCAGGCCCGACAGTCTTCGTTCGCAAGGCGCTGGCCGGGGAGGTCGGGGGACGTGGGGACGCCACGCCGGGCCGCGCCGTTCACGCGCGCCTGTGGGTGGCAGTGCCCGCGAGAGTCCTTGCCGCCCACCGGCATGCGATCGGTCCCGAGCGCCCGCCGGTCCGCGCGGCGCGAGGACGGGGTCGGGCGAGCAGCGGAACCCCAGTTGGATCGCGGCCCGCTCGGCGCCGAGCGCGAGGCGTGCGATCGCAGCGCCCGGTACGGTCGGGGAACCCGCGCTCGCGCCGGCGAACGGATGGCGCCGCGGCCCGACCGGCGACAAACCTCGTGCGGAGGTCGCCGCAGATGAGCTCCCTGCACGAGGTCCGGCACGTCAGCGTCTCCATCGCGCGCGCTCCCGCCGAGGTGTACGCGTTCGCGTCGAACCCGGAGAACCTCCCGCGCTGGGCGACCGGCCTCGCAGGGACGATCGCCAACGTGGGCGGCGCGTGGATCGCGGACTCTCCCGCGGGCAGGGTGACGGTGAGGTTCGTGGAGCGAAACACGCTCGGGGTCCTGGACCACGAGATCGTCCTCGCGTCGGGCGCGACGATCCACACGCCGATGCGGGTGGTTCCGAACGGGAGCGGCAGCGAGGTCACGCTCACGCTCTTCCGCCTGGAGGGCGTCTCCGACGAGAGGTTCTCCGAGGACGCGCGCTGGGTGGAGAAGGACCTGAACGCGCTGAAGCGGCTGCTGGAGCGCTGAGCGTCCTGGACCTCAGCTCACGGTCGCGCCACCAGGTACGCGTTCATGGGGTCGTGCGGGAGCTGGTGCACCTCGACCGAGCCGAACCCGGCCTCCGCGAGCATGGCGCGAGCCGTGTCGGTCCCCCACATCGTGCCGAGACCGTCGCCGCCCTGGGCGAGCGAGACGGCGAGGCAGTGCATCGTGGAGACCGTGTAGAGGAAGGGGCCGAACGGGTGGTCGCGGTTCTCGGCGACGTCGCTCGAGGCCTGGATGTCCTGCATGAGATAGACGCCGTCGTCGCGGAGCGTGCGGCGGATGCCGCACAGGAGGGCGAGGGGCGCCGGCTGATCGTGGACGGCGTCGAACGTCGTCACCGCGTCGAACGCGCCGGGCTCCGCCGAGCGATCGAAGTCACGGAGGTCGCGCTGGAGGAACCGCGCGTTGCCCAGGCCGAGACGCTCCGCCTGGCCCCGGGCCCACGCGACGGCGGCGCTCGACAGGTCGTAGCCGACGAAGCGGCTCCGCGGAAACCGCTCCGCCATCCGCAGGAGGGCGCGGCCCCGTCCGCAGCCGAGGTCTGCGAGCGCGGCGCCGGCCTCGAGCCTCGCCGCGAGACCCTCGGCGAGCGGGAGCACGTCCGAGAACAGCACCGTCAGGATGGTCTGCTCGGAGTCCTCCGACATCACCTCGTGGAAGCGGGCGTACCGCTCGTACGGGACCCCGCCGCCGGCGCGGAAGCAGGCGAGGACGTCGTCCTCGACGGACGCGACGACCGGGATGTACTGCGCGTACACCGCGAGGTTGTTGGGGGCCGCCGCGCGCGTGAGAAAGGCGGCGTGCTCCGCCGGGAGCGTGTACGTCCGGCGCTCGGCGTCGAACTCCACGATGCGGCCCGCGACCATCGCGCCGAGCCACTCGCGCACGTACCGCTCCTCGAGCCCGGCGGCGCGCGCGAGCGCCGCGCTCGGCGATCCGGGGTGCTCCGCGAGCGTGTCGAAGAGGCCCGTCCGGTGGCCCACGGAGATCATCACCGCGAGCGCCCCCGAGTTGAGGGTGGCGGCCATCCCCTCCGCGAACCGCTCCGCCCGCTTCTCGTCGAATGCCGTCGTGGAGCCCTGGAGCTTCATCACCCGCTCCTCTCCTCGCGAGGCCGGCAGCCGGCCCGCCGGCGCGCGACCGCCCCGCCGGGCTCTTGTGTGCGGGCGACGCGCGCGCGTCCACCGAATCCTCGCGGACCGCGCGCGGTCACGTGGTCGGCGAGCGGAGCCGTCCTGCGCGAGATCAGGGTTCGGTCAGGACCTCGGAGCAGCCATTCCGTAGCTTCGTCCTCGTGAACGACGCGCCCGGCGAGGCGCACGAGGAGACGGACATGCAAGCTGCCGAGACGATGAACGAGCTCGAGACGACGCTCGATCGCGAGGGCTTCGAGCCCGTCGATCACGCCGTCCGCGGCCGGCTGAACGCCTGGTTCCTCCGCGTCATGGACCGGCACCTCCACGCCGGCTACGGCGAGCTGAAGCGGGAGCTGTTCGGGGGCCTGCCGCGCACGATCGTGGAGCTGGGCGCCGGAGCCGGGGCGAACTTCCGCTACCTCGCGCGCGGGACGCACGTCATCGCCATCGAGCCCAACCGCCACATGCACGGGCACCTGCGAGCGGCCGCGGCCCGTCACGGGGTGACGGTGGACGTCCGGACGGCCGTGGCGGAGCGGCTGCCGCTCCCAGACGCCAGCGTGGACGCGGTGATCTCGAGCCTCGTCCTCTGCTCGGTCGCCGATCCCGGCCGCGCGCTCGCCGAGGTCCGCCGCGTCCTCCGTCAGGGCGGCCGGTTCTGGTGCGTGGAGCACGTCGCGGCGCGCGAGGGGAGCGCCGTGGCGCGCGTTCAACGATCGGTGAAGCGGCCCTGGGGCCGGCTCTTCGAGGGCTGCGACACGCGGCGCGACGTGGGGAGGCTCCTGGGCGAGGCGGGGTACGCCTCCATCGAGGCGCGCGCGTTCACGATGCCCACGGCGTTCGTGCCCATCCGGCCGCACCTCGCGGCGGTGGCGGTCAGGTGAGCGCGCCTGCCCCACGGCCCGCCGCCGCCCGCTCCACGAGCGCCTTCAGCTCTCGCTCGAGGCGCGGGCGGCCGCCGAACAGGGGTGGTGGATCAGGTCCAGAAGGGTGGAGGAGGACCGGCTCGCGCCGAAGGTCGGGACCGAGGCGCGGAACCAAAACGAGGAACGGCGGAGACCGTGGGTCTCCGCCGCCGTCCCGTCCGGTCTTCCCGGGGAGAGGACCTAGAACGGGATGTCGTCCGGCCCGCCGCCGTGGCCGTGGCCGCCGTCGTCCTCGAAGCCGCCCGGAGGCGTCGGCTCGTCGGGGCCGCCGTGACCGCCGCGGCCGCCGCCCGCACCGCCCATCCCGCCCCCTCGCCCGGCGCCGCCGCCGAGGAAGCGCACCGTCTCGGCGACGACCTTCACCTTGTAGCGCTCCTGGCCGGACTGCTTGTCCTGCCACTTGTCGGTCTTGAGGCGGCCCTCGACGTAGACCTGGCGGCCCTTCGCCAGGTACTCACCGCACTGCTCGGCCTGCTTTCCCCAGACCTCGACGTCGTGCCACTCCGTCTCTTCCTTCTTCTGCCCGGACTGCTTGTCGGTCCAGGAGCGGGAGGTGGCGATGCGAAGGTTCGCGACCGCCTGGCCGCCGGACGTGTACCGGACCTCGGGATCCTTCCCGAGGTTCCCGACGAGGATGACCCTGTTCACCATGGCGTCGCTCTCCTTGCGTGGCCGGCGGCCGAGCCGCGGGCGTCGTCATGCCGGCGCGTGGCCGGCGACTTTGCGTTCTCGGCGGCCGCGCACCGTTGCGCGGCCCACCGTGCAGGTAGCCTTAGCAGGGCGCTCTGACGGCCCGCACCGAGCCGCAGCGCGGGAGGCGAAAGCACCCGCTGGCTGGCCGATCTACCGCCGCGCCGGGCTCTGCGCCGGGGCGGTCGTGGAGGCGGGCAGGAGGGCGGGCGCGGCGCGGGCCGCGTCGCCGGCGCGCAGCGCCGCCTCCAGCCGTGGAGCGAGCGCCCGGGCGAACGCTCCCGCGTCGCCGGGCTTGTCGCCGAGCGCCTTCAGCGCCTCGCGCAGCGGCTTCTCGCCTTCCTCGGCGCGCGCGAGCCCGCGCGCCAGCACCGCGATGGCCGCGTCCTGGAGCGGCGGGGGCGCGGCGCCGAGCGCGCCGACGAGCTCCTCCGGCGCGCTCGCCGCCACCGCGGCGATGGTCTCCGCGAGCGCGGCGCCGAGCCTTTCGTCGCCGCCCGATCCGGGGGCGAGCTCGACGAGCCGCGCCAGGGCGTCCCCCTCGCCCTCCGCCGCGAGGTCGCCGAGCGACGAGATCACCGGCGCCGGCTCGTCCTGGCCGACCGCCGCCCAGAGCCGCCCGAGCGCCCGCGGATCGGCGGTGACCGCGTCGAGGAAGGCCCGCCGCGCGGTCTCGCCGTCGGGGTCGGAGAGGTAGACGCTCTCCGCCACCGCCAGCCGGAGGGCGGGATCGGTCTCGGCGCGGAGCGCGGTGCGCAGGAACGAGACGTTGCGCGGGTCGCCCGCGCGCCCGAGGCCGTAGTAGGTGCCCACGGCGACGGCGAGCTCGGCGGGCGCAGCGGCGGGGATCGCGGTGGCCGCCGGCGCGTTCGCGAGCGCGACCGCGGCGTCGAGCCCCTCGCGCGTCCCGCCGCTCGCGGCGATCGCGGAGCCGAGCGCGTCCACCGCCCGCACCACGCCCGCGTGCCGGCCGGGGTAGTCGTTCACGAGGATGGCGAAGGCCAGCGTCCGCTTCCCGGCGGTCTCGACGTAGCCGGAGAGGCTCGTCACGTTGTCGAGGGTGCCGGTCTTCGCGCGCAGGTGCCCGTCCGCGGCCGTGCCGTCCATGCGCCAGCGGGTGGTGCCGTCCCGGCCGGCGACCGGCAGCGAGGTCACGTACTCGGCCTGGAGCGGAAAGCGCGACCACATGGCGCGGAGCAGCGTCACGAGCTGCCGCGCGCTGAAGCGGTTGGCGTCGTTCAGGCCCGAGCCGTTCTTCATGACGTACGCGCCGCGCGAGACGCCGATGCTCGCGAGGAACTCCCCCGCCGCCTCCACGCCCTTCGACCAGGACCCGGGCGCGCCCTTCGCCTCGGCGCCGAGGGTCTTGAGGAGCTGCTCGGCGACGAAGTTGTTCGAGCTCTTGTTCAGGCGGCGGACGATCTCGGCGAGCGTCTCCGACTCGGCGACGTGCACGAGCTTCGCGCCGGGAGGGACGGTGCCGACGCGGATCGCGCCGGTGACCTTCACGCCGCGCAGCTCGAGGAGCTTCGCGAGGGTGTGGCCGAGGTAGCGGGGGGGATCGTCGATCTTGCGCCACACGGCCTGCACGCGGCTGCCCGCGGGCACCGGGCCGGAGACCACGATGCGCTGCTTGCCGTTCACGAGCGACGACTCGACCGTCACGTGGCGCCGGCCCCGCGGTCCGACGGTCCTGGTCCGGTTCACGACCTCGAAGTACGCGCTCTGGGGCTCGAGCTCGACGCGGCCCTTCTGGCCGCGGCGATCGCCCGGGGCGACGTACACCGCCACCGTGTTCCAGTTGAGGGAGAGCGCGCCGGTGGGAGCGAGGTAGGACCTGTCGCCCTCCTCCTGGTCGTAGCCCGGGCCGATGCGCTCGCCGTCGAAGAAGCCGTCGTCGAGGACCACCTCGCCGATGCGCCGGATGCCCTGGTGGACGAGCTCGCCCGAGACGGCCCACAGCCGCTCGGTGACGAGGGTGGGATCGCCGCGACCGCGCACGTACAGCGTGCGCACCGAGGCGGCGCGCGCGGACGCGGGGTCCACGAGCAGCTCGGTGGAGAAGCGGTACCCCGGGCCGAGGCGCGCGAGGGCCGCCGCGGAGGTGACGAGCTTCACGTTGGACGCCGGGTTGAGGAGCACGTCCGCGTCCCGCGCGTAGAGCACCTCGCCGGACGCGACGTCCGCGACGACGACGCCGGCGCGCGCGCCGGACAGCGCGCTGCCCTCGACGATCGAGCGCAGCGCGGCCTCGAGCTCGCGCCGGGTCGGCGGCTCTGCGGCAGAGGGAGCGGAGAGGAGGACGGCGAGGGTCGCGGCGGCGACCCTGACGGTGGCGATCACGGAGCTCTCTCTTACCGGATGGGCGACCGCGTGGACAGCGTGCGTCCCGGCGGGCGCGAGGAGAACGCGCGGCAGGGGGCCGGACATTTCCGGGGCGGGCGTTTGACAGGGTAGACGGCCGCTCGCTAGCGTACGCGGCCGTGAGACCGGGTCGCATGGAGGGCGCCACGAGCGCACAGGTCCAGGAGGCGCTGGACCGCTTCGCGCGCTTCCTCGAGAGCAAGGACCTGCGGCTCACCGAGGCGCGGGCCGCCATCGTGGAGGCCGCGATGGCCCGCGAAGGCCACTATCCGATCGAGGAGCTGATCGCCGATCTGAAGCAGCGCGGCATCCGCGGCTCCAAGGCGACGGTCTACCGGACGCTCCCGCTCCTCGCCGAGGCGGGCATCCTCGAGCCCGCCATCCTCGCCGGCGAGACCCGCAGCTACGAGACCACCTTCGGCCGCCACCACCACGATCACCTGCGCTGCGGCCGGTGCGGGAAGGTGGTCGAGTTCGAGTTCGAGGCGTTCGAGATCCTCCAGCGCGAGGTCGCGACGCGCTACGGCTTCCGGCTCGAGAGCCACCACCACGAGCTGGTCGGGACCTGCCCGGAGTGCCTCGCCAAGGGCGACGACGCGCCCGCGCCCGCCGAGGCCGTCCAGCCCGCGGCTCCCGAGCCGCCCGCGCCTCCCGGGCCGTCGGATCCGGCCGCCGGCGGCTGAGCTCCCAGCGCCTCACTCCCCGATGACGCGCCGGATCGCCTCCGCGTGCGCCAGGCGGGCCTCCACCCGCTCCACCAGCTCGCGCCGCGCGCGCTCCACCGCCCGCGGCTCGAGCCCGAGCGCGCGCCCGACGAGGGCGTCGAGCTCGCGCTGCGCGGTGCGGGCGAGCATCGCCCGCACGTCCGTGGTGACCGTCTCCGCCGAGAGCGCGCCGCGCAGCTCCGCGAGCTCCCGCCCCGCCGCGGCGAGCGCGGCCGGCGAGGGGAAGGGGGCCGCGGCGAGCACGCGGCAGTCGACGTCGGCGATGGCCTGCGCGCCCGTGAGCTGCCGCGCCGCCGCGTCGATGGCGAGCCGCACCGGCGTCGCGCCCAGCACCAGCGCCACCTGCCACGGCGGCAGCTCGCGCGGGAAGAGCGCGTGCCACTTCTTGTCTTCCCACAGCCCCTCTGCGTTCAGGAACGCGAACGCGCGCGCGCTCACCTTGGCCGGGTAGAGCACCGGCGCGGCGCCGCGTCCTGGCGCGAGCCGCCACCACGGCGCCCGTCCCGCGCAGGTCGGCCGGCGGTGCACGCCCGCCTCCTCGCCGCGCCGGACGTAGGCCCGCGCCGCACGCGACGGCTCACCCGGGCGGAACAGCACCCGCGCCGGCTCGGCGCGCTCGGGCGCGCGCGCCTCCTTGAGCGACGCGAGGAGCGGGACCACGTCGGTGGCGGCGAGCGCCACCTCGCCCAGGAGCGCCGACTCGTACCGTCCGCCGCCGAGCGGCCGGAGCTGGAAGAAGGCGTTGCAGCCGGTCTTCGTGCCGAAGCGGACCTCGCACACGTCGCCGAGCGCGAGCGCCACCGCCGGCGCGGCGGCGGCGCGAGGGGCGAGGCGCAGGCGCGGCGAGGAGCTGCCGCGGGCGAGCGCCTCGAGCTCCGCCGGCGCCAGCGCGGCGAGCGGCACCGCGGCCTCCGCGGGGCGGACGTCCCCGGCGCCCTCGGCCCAGACGGCGAGCAGGGTGTCCACGGACGCGGCGAAGCTCCCCGCGGCGCGCGAGCGGAGGCGGAGCACGAACCCGCCGCGCGCGCGCGCGTCCGCGACGAGGGGCGCGGCGGAGCGCGAGGTGTCGAGCGCGCGCGGCCAGACGAGCGCGACGACCGGCGCGCGGCGGAGCGCGACCGCTGCGAAGTGGGCGGAGAGATCCGCCTGCCGCGACAGGCCGCTCGCCGTCACCGCGCGGGCCTTCTCGCGGGCGGGGAGCGCCTCGTGGCGCAGGAAGGGCGGGTTCGCGAGCACGAGCCCGGCCTGCGGCCACGGCTCCGAGGAGAGCGCGTCGCGGGCGCAGAGCTCCGCGCGCGCGCCGAGCAGGGCGAGCCGGCCGCGCGTCGCCTCCACCGCCAGCGGCGAGAGGTCCAGCCCGGCCAGGGCGAGGCGCGCGCCGACTCCGCGCGCGAGGCGCTCCGCGGCGCAGAGCAGCGCTCCTCCCCCGCAGGCGGGGTCCAGCACCGCCAGGCCGTCGAGGGCGCGCGCGAGCCGCGGGGACGGCGCTCCGGCGAGCAGCGCCGCGACCGCGTCGGCCGGAGCCGGACCGCCGCGCCGGGCCGCCGCGTGGGCGAGCCCGAACGCTGCGAGCAGGCGCGCCTCGGGCGCGGGCGTGAATACCGCTCCCCGCGCCCCGCCCAGCGCGCGCGCGCAGATCGCCTCGAGCAGCGCGTCGTCGAGGAGCGGCGACCCGGACCGGACGTCGCCGCCGTCCGCAGCGACGCCGAACCCGCCGAGCGGCCCCGCCGGCGCACCGCCGAGCCGGGCGAGCGCCGCCGCGAGCTGCGCGCCGGGGGCGAGCGGCGCGAGCGCGGCGAGGGCGGCCTCGATCGGCGACGGGGGCGTGCGCACGCCGGCCCGTTGTATCAACTCCGGCCGCCGACCGCTCGGCCGCCCGGGGCTCCTCGCTGCTCAGGCGCGGGCGTCGGCGCGACCCTGGGGCGGCGGGGGGAGGCGGGGCACGAGGCGGGCGCTCGGGACGAGCGCGAGGAAGACGAGGAGCAAGCCGGACGAGAGCTCGGCCATCGCCGCGGCCCGATCCGCGGAGTCCCTCGCCGTGACCATGAGCCAGAGGGCCGGACCGGTGAGCGTGAACCGCGCGCGCGGCCACTCGAGCGCGGCGAGCGTCGCGATGCAGACCAGCAGGCCCATCGCCACGTCGTGCAGGATCGGCCCGACGGCGCCGTATCCGAGCACGAGAGGCGCGAGCATGAGCCAGAGTCCCACCGCGAAGCTCGCCCAGCGCGCGTACATGCCATCGGCAAGGTGGCGGCGCGCTCGCGCGCTTTCAAGCTCGGCGCCGCCGGGGTGGACGGGACGGCTCCCTCGGCGCCGTCGCCTGGAAAGTGGCGACGTCACCCGCCCCGGCTAGGATGCGCCCACCCCGATGCGTTCCGGCAGGATCGCGGCATGCCCCGCCGTCGAACGGACCGCTCGCGCCCGGATCCCGCCATGACCTACGCCGAGGAACGAGTCGCTGCCGAGATGGGCCGGGTGATGCTGGCGCTCTACCGGGCGGGGATGCAGGTGCGGCTGTGGCCGGACGCCATGAAGGGCAGGGCGAGCGCCCGCATCGTCCCGGGACCGTCGGCCAAGCGCCGTCGTGGCGAGGCGCCGCGCGCCGTGACGGGCGTGGGCGACTCGCCCCTTCAGGCGATCTACGCGGCGGTGGAGCGGATGAACGAGCGGTCCGGCGCGATCGTGGTGCCGCTGGAGTAGGAAGGGCTACGGACTTCAGGCTCCAGGCTTCGGCAACCGCCTTGCGAGCCTCCCGCAGTCGACAGCCCGCAGCCTTCCAGGCACCCGCCGCTACGGGAAGAGCCCGTCGAGCTTCTTCTCGATGTCTTCCTGCACCTTCTGGCGCATCGAGCCCGGGATCAGCATCGGGAACTTGAGGTCGACGACGACCTCCTCGTCGCGCACCGAGTAAGCGCCCGACACGCCCATCTTCGAGACCTTGCCCGTCTTCGACCCGCCGTCCTTCTGGTAGTCGAGCGAGAGCTTCTGGGCGATCCGCTCCATCACCTCGTCGACCTTCGTGTAGATCTCGCCCGCGCTCTTGCCGGGATACTTCCTCGTGATCTGCGGCATTCGTTCTCCTGTCACTTCTGAACGTAGAGAGTGGGGTCGGGAATGCCCGCCTCGGCGAACCCCTTCCGGCGCAGGACGCAGGCGTCGCACGCGCCGCAGGCCCGTCCCCGGACCGGGTCGTAACACGAGAGGGTCACCCGATAGGGAACTCCGAGCGAGGTGCCGAGCCTCACGATCCCCGCCTTGGTGAGCCGGAGCAGCGGGGCGTGGATTCGCAGCGGGCGTCCCTCCACGCCCGCCTTCGTCGCCACGGTCGCCAGGCGCTCGAACGCTCGCAGGAACGCAGGCCGGCAGTCCGGGTAGCCCGAGTAGTCGATGGCGTTCACCCCCACGTACACGTCCTCGGCCCCCAGGGTCTCGGCGTGGGCGAGCGCGAGGGCGAGCAGCACGGTGTTGCGCGCGGGGACGTAGGTGACCGGGATCTCCGCCGCCCGCCGGCGTCCGCTCCGCCCCTTCGGCACGGCGATCGCGCGGTCGGTGAGCGCCGAGCCGCCGAAGGCCGAGAGGTCCACCTTCACGACCCGGTGGTCGGCCGCGCCGAGCGCCCGCGAGAGCCGCCTCGCCCGGGCGAGCTCGCCCTTGTGCCGCTGGCCGTAGTCGACGGAGAGGCAGTGCGCCTCGAAGCCGTCGCGGCGCGCGACGGCGAGGCAGGTCGTGGAGTCGAGCCCCCCGGAGAGGAGGACCACCGCGCGCTTCGTGGGGCGTTTCGCCATGCAGCCGGATCTTAAGGCGAGGCGGCGTCCGCCGGAACGGTCGAGGTGACGGCGTAGGCCGCGGCGCAGGGGAGGACGCAGGCGCCGCAGTCGCCGGCGAGGTAGTCGAAGCGCTCCTCGAGCGTGCCCGTGAACGTCGCGGAGGCGCCCTCGCCCGCGACGGAGCCGGTGAGGCGCTGGGTCGCCGAGGCCGAGCAGTTCGAGCCGCAGCGCTCGAGGACCGCGAGGCCGGAGCTCGCCTCGAGCGTGTAAATCCCGTCCGGCGCGCGCGCGCCGAAGTAGGTGGCGGCGCGCCCGCCCGGGCAGAGCGCCGCCGGGGAGCTCCCCGCCGGGGACGGCTCGGCGTGGAGCCGCGCCGCGAAGGTCGCCACGACGCGCGTGGGCGGATCCGACGGCGGCGGCTCGGCGGCGCAGGCGGACGGCTCCGCGCCCTCGGGCACGGACACCTGGAGCAGGAAGCTGCCCACCGGCTCGCCCGGGCAGGCGTCCTCCGTTCCCCGCGAGCACGCGGCCGCGAGGAGGACGGCGGCGAGGAGCGAGCTGCGCACGCCGATCATCCCAGCGCCGCGAGGCGCAGCTCGAGGAAGGGATCCGAGAGCGCGAAGAGCGCCACGTCGCGCAGGTCGGCGACGGCGAGCGCCTGCGCGGGCGCCGGAGGAGCGTCGCCCGGACGTCCGGCGCTGCGCTGCAGCACCCCGAGCGCAGCTCCGGGATCGCCCCCGCGCAGGAGCGCGACGCGGTTCGCGGTCCGCCGGAGCGCGGCGGTCAGGGCGCGGGGGTCCGTCGCGCCGAGCTCGTCGGCGGCCTCCCGCGCGAGCGCGCGGGCGCCGTCCCGCACCGGCGCCGGGACCGTCGCCTCGAGCGCGCCGAGGAACGCGCCGGCGCGCTCGGGCGGCAGGCCGTGCGAAGGGGGCGCTCCGCCCGCGAAGCGGCAGGCGAGCTCGAGCAGGATGGCCACGTCGCGCGGCGCGAACTTCCCCGCGAGCGCCCAGCCGTGCCCGAGGAGATCCACGGCGCGCGCGGCGGCGAAGGCGAGCGCGGCGGGCGAGAGCGTCGCGAGCCCGGACGCCACCACCAGCGCGGCGGGTTGCGTGTTCTCGAGCGCGATCTCCGCGCCGGGCGCGTCCACCAGGAAGGCCGCGAACGTGCGCCCGCCCAGCGCGGCGCGCGCGTCGTCCAGGGCGGCGCGGAGGGCGGGCTCGCGGGGCGGCGCGAGCCGGTGGGAGGGGGTCGCGCCGCGGCGGGCGAGGTCCGCCGGGAAGAGCGGCTCGAGCCAGGGCGAGAGCAGCGCGAGCAGCCGCGCGAGCGGACCCGTCGCGCCGGGCGCGGCGACGCGGTCCCGGAGCCCCGGCGTCACCTGCGCGAGGCGAGCGGGAGAGGCCGGAGGCGCCTCGCCGGGAGCCACGAACGCGGCGAGGGAGGCCGCCAGGCGTGCGCGCTCGGCGAGGCGGGCGCGTTCGGGCGCCGGCCCCACCTGCGCGCCGGCGGCCGCGAGCGAGGCGACGGCGCCGAGCGCCTCCGCGTCGGCCGGATCGCCGCGCACGATCTCGAGCCAGGCCTCCAGGGCCCGGGGGGTGGCGCCGGGACGGCCGCCGAGGAGCTGGGCCAGGGCGCGGCGCGCCTCGGTCTCGTCCGGGACGAGGGCGAGCGCCTTCTCGAGCATCACGACCGCGCGCTCGGGCGCGCCGAGCCGGCCGCGCAGCACGTCGGCGAAGTGCCGGTACCGGGCCGCCGCCGCCAGGGGGTCGTAGGCGGCGATGGCGTCCGCGCACAGCTCGCCGAGCTGGACGTAGTCGTCGAAGCGGCCGAGCTTCTCCGCGACCCGCGACAGGTCTCGCGCGACGGTCAGGTCGGACGGCTCGCGCTCGAGCGCGGCGAAGAGGGCCCTCCGCGCGCCGTCGTGCTCGCCGGCGGCCATGAGGGCGCGGCCGAGGGCGGCGGGGTCCTCCCTCGACTCCGCGCCGTCCTTCGACGAGCTCGGGACGGCGTGCAGCGTGTCCTGAGCAGCGCTGCCGGAGGCCGCGGAGTCGAAGGGCTCGGAATGGGCGGCCACAGGGTCCGCGTCCGCGACGGAGGCCGAGGCCGGCCCACCCACCGCCGCCTCCACCGCGAGCGCCTCGGCCCGGTCGAACGCCTCGGCGTAGGTCGGGTCGAGCTCGAGGGCCGTGCGCCAGGTGCGCTCGGCGTCGGCCATCAGGCCGGCGCGCTCGAGGGCGCGGGCCATGCGGCGCGCGGGCTCGGCGCGCTCGGAGCCCGGGACCGCGGAGAGCTCGATCGCGCGAAGGTGCTCGCTCGCGGCGGCGACGTCACCGGCCTCGAGCGCCGCCTCGGCCAGCGCGAGGCGCGCGGCGGGGGCGGCCGGCTGCGCGTGCAGCGCGGCGCGGTAGGCGCGGGCGGCGTCGCCACGAGCGCCGGCCTCCTCGAACAGGCGCGCCGCCTCGAGCGCAGCGGCTCCGGCCTCGTCACCCTCGGCCCGGATGGACGCGGACAGGAGCGCGCGGGCCGCGCCGATGGGGTCCCCGAGCGCCGCCTCGATGCGGGCCCGCGCCTGGAACACGCCGGCGGAGTCGGGGTCGGCGTCGCACGCCACGTCGAGGAGCTCGCGGACCTCGTCGGCAGACGCTCCGGCGCGAGCGAGGATCCCGCCCGCGGCGAGGAACGCGGCGGCGCGATCGGCGGGGACCTCGGTGGCGAGCGCACGCTCGATGCAGGCGCTGGCCGTGACGCGAGGGTCGTGCTCGCCCGGCGGCGGCGAAGCCGGCGCCTCCTGCGGCTCGACCCCGGCGGCGGGGTCGTGACCCCGGTCGTCCCCGAGCGGATCCTCGCGGGAAGCGGGGGCCGGGTCCGCCTCGCCAGCCATGCCGGTGTCGCCCAGCGCCGCCAGCTCGGCCGCGCTCGCCAGGTCGTGGGCGAGCGCGGGCGCATCCTCATCCTCGGCCTGCGCTTCCGCGAGCGTCGGGCCGGAGCCGTCCGCGTCGAGCGTGAGCTCCTCCCACGCAGCGGGGGGCGGGAGCTCCCGCGGGGGCGCGTTCCACTCGAAGGACGGCTCGTCCCGGAAGCTCGGGATGGCAGGGGAGGCGATCGCGCCCTCTGCGACGGGCTCGGGGGGAGCAGGATCCGCTGCCGGCTCCGTCGCCGGGCCGCTCGCATCCAGGAGCGGGGTCGAGGTCGGAGCGGCTTCGACCGCTCGCCCCTCGTCGGGCCCGGGGCGAACGGGATCCTCCGTCCGCCCGTCGTCCCAGGCCGGCGCCTCCGCGCCCGCGTGCGCGCCCGCCACGGCCGCCCAGGCATGCTCCGCGCGAGGATCGGCGGGAGCGAGCGAGAGGGCGCGCTCGAGGTGCGGGATGCCCTCCGCGAAGTGGCCGTCGTCCACCGCGGTGAGGCCGAGGCGGTAGCGCGCCGCCGCCTCCTGGTCGGGCGGCACGTCGCCGGCGGCCTCGGCGCGGACGACGAGGCGCAGGTCCAGCTCGGAGGCGGAGCGATCGCCGTGCGCCGCGGCGACGCACGCGGCGAGGGCGGCGACGTCCTCGGGATCCACGGCGAGCGCGTCCTCGTACGCGGCGGTCGCGCGCTCGAGCGCGCCGGCGTCCAGGAGCGCGTCCCCTCGGGCGCGGTGGCACGCGGCGGCCTCGCCGGGCGACGCGGCGGCGCGCGCGGCGAGCACGGAGACCCGTCGACCGAGATCGTCCCCGGCGTCGGCGAGCGCGGCCGCGAACGCCCGATCGTCGGACGGGCAGGCGTCGAACGCCGCGCGGCGGGCGTCCGCCGCGCGCGCCCTGTCCCGGTCGGCGTCGAGGGCCTCGGCGGCGTCGAGCAGCAGCCGGGCGCGTGCCGCACCGGCCGCGGCGGTCGCGCGGGAGAGCAGCAGCTCGGCCCGCTCGCGCGGCCTCGCCCGGAGCGCCTCGAGCAGGAGCGGGAGGCCCGCCTCCGCGGACGGCGGGTGCCGCGCGGCGGAGCGGCGGAGCGCCACGGCGGCGTCGTCGGCATCCCCCGTCTCGAGGAGGAGGGCGGCCGCCTCGCGTGCGAGCTGCGACGCCCGAGCCGGATCGCCTCCCTCCGCGGCGAGGCGCTCGAGGCCGAGGACCGCGCGCACCGCATCGGCGGGTCTCGCGGCCGCCCGCGCGCGGCTGGCCAGCTCCTCGAGGAGCGCGGCCGCGGACGCGGCGTCGCCCACGCCGAGGGCCGCCTGCGCGGCGCCGTCGAGCGCCGGGAGGAGCTCTCCGGGAGGCGCGCCGGCGTCGCGGAGGGCGTCCGCGCGGCGCCGCACCACCTCGGCGGCGAGCACGGGGGCGCGTGCGGCGACGGCCTCGGCGCGGGCGAACAGCCTGGCCGCGAGCTCCGCGTCGCCGGCCGGGCCGAGCGCCGCCGCCGCTGCGTCGGCGAGGCCGAGCGCGCGCGCCCGCTCGGAGCGGCAGGCCTCGGCGGCGTCGGAGAGCACGAGCGCGCCGCGCCTCCGATCGGGATCGAGCGCCAGTCGGCGACGGGCGGCCCCGACGTCCCCGGGGCGCAGCGCGAGGAGCCGGTCGAGGGCCGCGAGGGCGAGCTCCGGCTCGGCGGCGTCGGCGGCGAGCTCGGCGAGCTCGTCGCACAGGCCGATCGCCTCTCCGGCGTCGATCTCCGCATCGAGCAGCCGCGCCCCGAGCGCGAGCGCCTCCCGCACGGCGCCGCCGAGGTAGAGCAGCCGCGCGAGGAGCGGACCGGCGAAGGCGAGGTCGTCGCCCGCGAGGGCGTGGGCCCCCCGCGCGCAGCGGAGCGCTGCGTCCGGCTCCCCCGCCGCGAGCGCCAGCGCCGCGGCGGAGCGCAGGGCGGCGGCCGCCTCCGCGGGACCGGCGCGGCGGGCGAACGCCTCGAGGGGCTCGGAAGGGCGGGCGAGCGCCGTGCGGCGACGCAGGCGCGCGTGATCGTCCGCGAGCGCCCGGTCCGGCGGGAGCGCCGCGAGCGCCTCCGCGAACGAGGAGTCGGCGCCGCGCGCCTCGCCGAGGGAGTCGAGGATGCGGGCGCGGGCGAGCAGCCGCAGGCCGGCGAGCTCCGGCTGGAGCGCGGCGAGGGTTCCCAGGAGCTCGGCGACGGCGCGCAGGTCCCCCGCCAGCTCGGCCGCGGCCCGGCAGGCCTCGACCGCGGCGGGATCGCGCGGCGCGAGCGCCCGCGCCTCCTCCGCGCTCGCGCGCGCGAGCGCGACGTCCTCCTGCGCGAGCGCGAGGGCCGAGTGGCGCAGCAGCGCCGCAGGCCGGGCGCCCGTCGGGAGGAACGGCAGGAGCGCCAGGAGCGCGGCTCGCTCGCCGGACGCGTCGCCGCGTTCCCGGGCGAGCCGCACGAGCTCCTCGAGGACCGCGCGCGCGGTCTCGCGCTCCGGCGCTCGCGCGAGCGCCTCGCGGAGCGCCTCCTCGCCGCCCGCGACGCCCGCCGCCACCGCGGCGAGCCCGGCCTCGGCGAGCCGCTCGGCCGCGTCCGGATCCCCCCGATCGCGGCCGGCGGCGGCGCGCGCCAGGAGCGCCTCGGCCGCCTCGGCGGCCTCTCCCGCGGCGCCGGCGAGGGCGGCGCGGAGCTCGAGGGCCGCCTCGTCCAGGGGACCGCGCCCGCTGGCGGCGCGGAGGGCCGCGAGCGCCCCGGCGGGATCGCCCGCGTCGGCGAGCAGCCTCGCGCGCGCGGCGAGCACGGCGCCGGCGTCCGCGGCGGCGAGCGCGGGGTGGGCGGCGAGGCGCTCGAGGAGCGCCGCGCGCTCGGCGGGCGCGACGTGCGCGCAGCGGGGCGGCTCGGCGAGCGCGCGGAGGGCGCGGAGCGAGCCGGGCTCGGCCGCCAGCGCCTCGCGGGCGAGGAACGCGGCGCGGGCGGGATCCTCCGGCGCCAGCGCGTCGGACAGCTCGAGCCGCAGCGCGACGGCGTCCGGGCCGGAGGCGAGGGGCAAGCGGCGGGTGAGGGTGCGGACGAGGTCGTCGCGGGCGCCGGCCGCGCGCTCCAGGGCGGCGAGGCGGGCGAGGGCGGCGTCGTCCTCCGGCGCGAGCGCGGTGAAGGCCGCGAGGTGGCGTCGCGCGGCGGCGGCGTCGCCGGCGGCCTCCGCGCACCGCGCGGCGAGCGCGAGCAGCGCGGCGCGTGCGGGCCGGGCGAGCGCGCCGGAGGCGAGCGCCACCTCGGCGTCGGCGAGGGCGGCGCGTGGGTCCGGGTCGGCGCGGACGGCGGCGCGCCGCGCCCGGGCCTCGGCGAGGGACCCGTCGCGCGCGAGGGCGAGGTCGAGCGCCGAGGGGTCCGAGGAGAGGTCGTGCGCGCGGAGCGCCAGGCGTGCACCCTCCGGACCCGGCGTGAGCCGAGCGAGGGCGAGCAGCGCGGCGCCGGCGCCGGCCGCGTCCCCCTCCGCGGCGCGCAGGTCGGACAGGCGAGCCAGGGCGACGGCGGCGGTGGCCGCGTCCTGCGCGGCGCGCTCCAGCGCGGCGCACGCCCGGGCGCTCGCGCCCGCGCGGGCGTACAGCTCCGCCGCCTCCAGCGGCCGGCCGAGCCGCTCGAGCAGGGCGGCGCGCGCGCCGTCGTCCCCGGCGCGCTCCAGGACGGTCGCGGCGAGCTCGGCGGCGCCGGCGGCGCCGAGCTCGAGCGCCCGCTCCACGTGGGCGCGGGCCGAGAGCGCGTCCCCGGCCGCGAGCGCGGCGCGGGAGGCGCGGAGCTCCAGGTCCGGGGCGTCGGCGGGGGAGCCGGCGAGGAGCGCGCGCAGGCACCCGAGCGCGAGCGGCGCGTCCCCGGTCCGCTCGGCGTGCTCGGCGTGGGTGCGCAGCACGGCGGGGTCGTCCGGGGCGGCCGCGTGGGCCTCGGCGAGCGCCTCGCGCGCGCCGGCGGGATCCGTGGAGGCGAGCACGCGCGCGCGCTCGAGCCAGGCGCCGGCGGCGGCCGTGGCGTCTCCCGCGGCGGCGGCGAGGGCGGCGCGCTCGGCGAGGAGGTCCGCGAGGAGCGGGCGGTCCCCGGCGCGGCGCGCGATCGCGAGCAGCGCCTCGAGGCGCGCGGCGCTGGGCTGCGCGGTCCGCGCGGCCGCGGCGGCGCGCAGGGCGCCGGCGAGGTCCCCCGCGCGATCGTGCGCGGCCGCGAGGCGATCGTGGACGAGCGCCGCCTCCGCCGGGGCGCCCGCGAGCGCCACGAGCCGCGCCAGCGCGTCTCGCTCGGCGGCCGCGTCGCCGCGCTCCGCGGC
This sequence comes from Anaeromyxobacter sp. Fw109-5, assembly GCF_000017505.1. Taxonomy (NCBI): domain Bacteria; kingdom Pseudomonadati; phylum Myxococcota; class Myxococcia; order Myxococcales; family Anaeromyxobacteraceae; genus Anaeromyxobacter; species Anaeromyxobacter sp. Fw109-5. The sequence continues at coordinate 4,571,101 of NC_009675.1, read as the reverse complement.
GAGCCGGGCGAGCCCCTCGAGCGCCGGGCGGCAGCGCTCGTCGGACGCCAGCGCGGCGGCGAGCCGGCCGCGCGCGTCGGCCGCGCGGCCGAGCGCGAGCGCCGCCTCGCCCGCCCCGGCCAGGGCCGCCGCGCGCTCGGGCCCGGAGGGCAGGAGCGGCGCCAGCCGGTCGAGCGCGGAGAGGACGCCGTCCTCCCGTCCGAGGGACGCGTGCAGGCCGGCGAGGCGCCGGAGCAGCTCGGGGCGTTCGGGCGCGAGCGCGGCGGCGGCCTCGAGGTGGGCGGCGGCGGCCGCGCGGTCGGCGAGGCGCGCCTCCGCGAGGTCGGCGAGCGCGAGCCGCGCGCGCACGAGCCGCTCCGGGTCGCCCGGGGCGCTGGTGGCGTCGAGGCTCGCGACGACCGCCGCGTGGTGCTCGGCGGCCTCGGCCCACTGCCCGGCCGCCTCGGCCGCGCGGGCGGCGCGCGCGTGGCCGTCGGCGGTCGGGGCGAGCTCGCAGGCCTCGCGGTAGCGGAGGAGCGCGTTCTCGGGGTGCTGGAGCACCTCCTCCCAGAGCGCCCCGGCCTCCACCGTGGCGCCGGCGGCCGCGAGGCGGTCGCCGCGGGCGAGGTGAGCGGCGCCGAGCCGCTCGAGGACGCGGACGGCGCGCAGCGGCTCCCCGGCGGCGCGGCAGGCGCGGGCCAGCGCGGCGAGCGCCTCGGGATCCTCCGGCGCGAGCCGGAGCGCCTGATCGAGGTGCAGTCGCGCGGCGGGCGGGTCCGCCTCGAGGAGCAGCGCGCCGAGATCGGCGTGGGCGCGCGCCCGCTCCGCCTCGTCGGGATCGTGGGCGACGAGTCGCCGCAGCGCGCGCAGCAGGCCCTCGCGATCGTCCGCCGCGGCGGCGTGAGCGCGCAGCGCGCGGAGCGCGGGGACGTGGTCGCGCCGGACGGAGAGCGCGAGCTCGGCGGCCCGCAGCGCGTCCTCGCGCGCGGCGCCGGGGAGGGCGAGGACGGCCTCGGCGGCGGCGAGGGCCGAGAACGTCTCTCCGCGCGCGGCCGCCCCGGCCGCGAGCGCGGTCAGCGCCCGGGCCGCCCTGGCGGGCTCGCCGCGGGCGAGCCGGATCGACGCCTCCGCCGCCAGCGCCGGGAGGAAGCCGGGCCGGCGCGCGAGCCAGTCGGCGGCGAGATCGAGCGCCTCGTCGTGGAAGCGCTCCTCGACGGCGAGCAGCGCGAGGAGCCGCTCCGCGGCGAACGGGTGCGAGCTCGCGGCGCTGCCGGCGGCGAGGTAGCGCTCGCGCGCGCCCTCCGCGTCCCCCGCGGCGAGCCGCTCCTCGGCGTCCCGGAACGCGCGGGCGCCCTCCTCGGCGGCGAGGAGGTCGGCGTCGGGGGACACGGCCGCCGGGCCCGCCGCGCCGCGGGCCCAGACGAGGCGGACGAGCCCCTCGGCGAGCTCCGCGCGCGCGAGGGGGACGTCCGCGATGCGCGGCAGCTTCCAGCCGCGCGGCGCGAGCACGCGCCGGAGGAGCACGGGCAGGGGCTCGCGCGGGAGCGACTCCGCGCCGAGGGCGTCCAGCACCCCTCTCGCGAGGTGGGGCAGCGTCGCGGCCGGGATGGGCGCCGGCCCGTAGATGCGCGGGGAGTGGAAGACGAGCGCGATCCCCTGGCCGCCGGCCGGCACGAGCCCGGCGAGCAGCGTGAACGCGGGCCCGCCCGAGAGGCGGGCCAGGAGCTCGGCCGCGCCCGCGCGGAACGCGACGCGGACGTCCTCGACGCCGAACGCGGCGAGCCCCGGCGCCGAGAGCGCGCCGTCCGCGACGGAGGGCTCGAGCGCGACGGAGAGCTCGGACAGATCGGAGAGGCGGTGCCGGAACTGGCCGGAGCCCTTGCCCACGTCGAACGGGAAGCGGACGTCCGGGAGCTCGAGGGTGAGCGCCTCGAGCCGCAGGCCGGGGGCGATGGGCTGGTCCGCGAGCCGGACGAACGCGCCGCCGCGCTCGAGGCGAAGCTCGAACCCCGCCCCGCTCCTCGTCCCGGGGGCGGAGGCGCCTGTTTTCACCTCCGCCATGGCCGCGAATTCTAGCGGACGGATGGGGGGTTCGGAAAATCTCGGCCGTTTCCCCCCGAAAACACGAAGGGCCGCGCGTCTCCGCGCGGCCCTCCGCTCCCACCACCCGCCAGCAGCTCTCCCTACTGCGCCTGCCTCGTCTTGCGCGTGCCGTCCGCCGCCACCTCGGCGGGCGGGCGCCGGTAGACCACGATGCTCCTGCGGCTCTGGAACTCGTCGTCCTCCCGCGCGAACACGGTGACGACGTTGTTGCCCGCCTGGAGCGGGATGTCCGCCGAGAAGTCGAGCTTGGAGGTGGTCGCGTCCTCGGGCAGCACCTTGAAGAACACCTTCTGCTCGTTCACGAACACGAACACGTCGCGCAGGCGCGCGTCGGGGTCCGCCGACGGCGGCACGAGCGCGCTGCCCTGGAGCTTCCAGCTGTCCCCCTCGACGACCGGCGCGCCCCGCTGCGGGTCCGGCACGAGGGCGATGCGCGGCGGCTCCCGCTGCCACGCGGCGGCGATCGTCCCGGAGCGCGTGCCGCGGGCGGCGCGGACCTCGGAGTCGGGGACGAAGGCGAACCGGCCCTTCTGCCACTCGACCCGGAAGAACTCGCCGATCTTCGCGTCCACCGGCATGAGCGCCCCGCGCCTCGCGGTCGCGATCGCCGGCGCCGCCGCGCTCGCGCCGGAGCGGAGCGTCGCCTCGGCCACCTCGACGCGGATCGCGCCCGAGGCCGGCGTCCGGGCCTGCTCGTCCTTCGCGATCGGCCAGTCGAGCTTCTCCGAGACGTACTCCTCCATCTTCTCGTCGACGATCATCACGCGGATCGGGAGCGTGTCGCTCTTGGAGCCGCGGCGGAGCTCGACCTCCATGCGCGCCGACTTCGTCTCGCCCGGCTTGAGCGCGCCGAGGCTCTCGCGCCCCTTCTTCACGAAGAGCTTCTCGTCGCCGAGGTTCTTCAAGGACACCCAGGTCTTGTCGCCGGCGGCGCCGGTCCCGGCGTTCCGCACGTCGAGGCGCACGTCGAAGGTCTCTCCGCGCTGCGCGAGCCCGTCGCCGTTGCCGAACTGGCGGTCGTCGATCTGCACGCTGAAGGCGAACACCGGCTTCGCGACCTCCACCACGCCGACGCTCGTCAGGAGGTCGGCGGGCGCGTGTCCGCCGTCCTCCTCGAAGTGGAGCGTGATCTCGTCGCGCCGGCTGTCCATCCCCTTCGGCAGCTTGAGCGGCACGGTCCAGCTCCGGCGCTGGCCGGGCGGCACGTTGCCGAACACGAACTCGCGCCGATCGAGCAGCGCGTTCTTCTCGGCGGTGGTCCAGGCGCGGAGCCGGCGGAAGGGCGCGTCGCCCTTGTTCTCCACCGTCACCGTCCAGGAGACCGTCTCGCCGGCGCGGTGATCCTTCCCGGGCGCCGGGGTGAGCGTGACGACCGGGCGCGGCGTGCCGCGGCCCGCCGGCGCCTCGGCGGTCCAGTCGACGCCGAGCTCGCGCAGCCGCTTCTCGAGCCGCTCGTCCTCCTGCGCCTGCCGCTCCGCCACGAGCGCCTTCGCCGACTCCATCAGGCGGGCGCGCGCGGGCTGCGGCGCGCGCTTCAGGAGCTCGCGGGCGAACCGGATCTGGTAGTCCTCCACGAGCCGGTCGGGATCCGCCTCCGCCTCCTCGTCCTCGACCTGCTCGGGCGTGAGCTCGAACACGTCCTCGTGGGCCGCGGCGGCGTCGCCTGCGAGGTCGCGCTTCAGCGCCTTCGCGACCTGGTCCTCCTTCTCGTCGAGCAGGTAGCGCAGCTCGAGCGGCGCCTTCTCGACGCGCCGCTTCTTCGCCTCGGCCTTCGCGACCTCGGCGGGCCCCGCGCCGCCCGGGTTCATCAGGTGGCCGTCGAGATCCGCCTCGCCCATCGAGCGCGGCGGCGCGAAGAAGTTCACCTGCTCCTTCAGCGCGCGGCCGGGGAGGAGCAGCACGTCGGGCGTGATGCCGACCTCCTGGATGGAGAGGTCACCCGGGGTGAGGTACTGCGCGATGGTGAGCTTCAGCGCCGACTGCTCGCCCGAGCCGGTGGGGTCGTCGAGGTCGTCGAGGACCTGCACCGAGCCCTTGCCGAAGGTCTGGCGCCCGATGACGAGCGCGCGGTCGTTGTTCTTGAGCGCCCCCGCCACGATCTCGCTCGCCGAGGCGGAGCTGTTGTTCACGATGACGACCAGGGGGAGCGTCGCGAGGTCGCTCGCGTCGCTGCTCGCCTCCTTCACCTCGTGGATGCGCTGCCGGTCGCCGCCGCCCACCGTCTTCACGATGACGCCCTGCGAGAGGAAGAGGTCCGAGACCTGGATCGCCTGCTCGAGCAGGCCGCCCGGGTTCCCGCGCAGGTCGAGGACGAGCCCCTCGAGCTTGCCGCCCGCCTGGGCCCGCTGCTGCTGGAGCGCGCCGAGGAGGTCGCGGGTGGTGTTGGCGGAGAACTGCGAGAGCCGCACGTAGCCGACGTTGCCCTCGAGCAGCTTCGCCTGCGCGACGGTCTCGACGTTGATGACCTCCCGCAGCAGGCTCAGCTTGCGCGCCTCGGCGCCCTTGCGCTGGACGGTGATCGAGATCTTCGTCTGCGGCTTGCCGCGCAGCCGATCCACCGCGTCCTGCAGGTCCATGTTGACGGTGGACTGCTCCTCGATGCGAGCGATGACGTCCTTCGCCTTGATGCCGGCGCGCTGCGCCGGCGTGTTCTTGAGCACCTTCACGACGGTGAGGTTCCCGTCGCGCATGGCGATGACGAAGCCGAGCCCGCCGAACTCGCCGCGGGTCTGGAGCTTCATCTCCTTGAAGTACTTCGGCTCGAGGAGGTTCGTGTGCGGATCGAGGGTGGAGAGCAGCCCGGCCACCGCCGCGTACTCGATGTCCTTCAGCTCCTTGTGCGCGACGAGGTGGTCCTGGATGAAGCCCATCGCCTCGCCCAGCACGAGGCGGATCTTCCAGATCGAGTCCACGCCCGTGAGGTCCAGGTCCCGCTGCGACGACCCGACGGTGAGCGTCAGCTTGGGCGACTTCTCGTCGCCCTGGACCATCACCTCCGCGACGGCTCGCTCGACGGACTCCAGCGACGCCACGACCATCTTCTTCGGGTCGAACCGCGCGGGGTCCACGTAGTTGTCCTTCACCTTCAGGATCACCTGGGAGAGGATCGGCAGGCGATCGAGCCGGTACTCGCCGGCGGCGTCGGCCTTCGCGTGGGCCGGCACGGCGCCGCGGTACGCGACCGCGGGGGCGGCGTCGGGCTCCGCCCGCACGAACCGGACGGTGACGCCGAGCGCCAGGGCGGCCGTGGCCGCGAGGGTGGTGAGCAGCCGGAACGGGCGGATCATGCGGGGGCGCCTGGGCGTAGGGGGTCTGGGATCGGGCAAGCGAGAAAACCTACGTATCGTCCGAGGATAGGGTGGGGGGGAGGGGTCCGCAAGCAGAACGGTCCGCCCCCGACCCCATACCGCAGAACGCCCAGGGGACGGTTTCATGCCCGCAGCCCACAGGGTGGTCGGTGGGCGCAGGTGGACGCTTCCCGCCCCGGCAGGTCGCGCCGGCCGTCATTCGTCGTCCCGCTCGCCGTGCGCGGCGCGGGCGGCGACGCCCGTGGGAGCCGCGCCGGGCGCGAACGCGCTCGCGCCGCCGTGGGTGTAGACGATCTCGCCGCCCGCCTCCCCGGTCCGGACGGCGAGCGCGGCGACGCCGATCGTGGCGAGCGCGACCGCGGCCGAGAGCCCGCGGGCGAGGCGCGGGGGAACGAGCAGGAGCGCCGCCGCGGCGGCGAGCACCGCGCCCGCAGCCCACAGGAACGCCTCCGCGCGCTCCTCGTGGGCCTCGATCACCCGCTCGGCGACGATGGCCTCGACGCGGTGCTCGTCGCGCTCCCCCAGCTGGAGGGCGACGACGCCGGAGGCGACGAGGAGGGCCTGGAGGCCGAGCAGGATGGCGAACCCGCTCCTCGGGACGCGGCCGCGGAGGTGCGCGAGGGCCAGCCCGAGCGCGACCAGCGGGACCGCCAGCGCGAGCCCGAGGGGCAGGTGGACGAAGGCGGGGTGCAGCGGTAGGGTCGACATGCTCGTTCTCCGGTGACGGTTCGCTTCGGACCTTTGGCGCCCGCGACCGCGGCGGCCATGCGACGGATGACGCACGACGAAAACCCCAGCGGGATGAGGGGGCTGGCGCGCTTCGCTGCGTCGGATGACGGGGCGGTGCGCCCCGCCGCGCTGGCCGTTCCGGCCGCGATCCTCCTCGGCGTCGCGCTCCTCGTCGGCGTCGACGTGGTGGCCGACGCCCGGGCGGGCGGCTCGCCCGCGCACCTGCTCGTCGAGCTCGCGGCGATGGCCGCGGCCCTCCTCGGGACCCTCCTGCTGTGGCGCCAGCTCTCTGCCGCGCGGCGCCAGGCGGGCGCTCTCCAGGTGGATCTCGGCCGGGCGCGAGCGGAGGCGGCCCGCTTCAGGGCGGAGGCGGACGAGCACCTGCGTGGGCTCGGCGCCGCCATCGACCACCAGCTCACCCGCTGGGAGCTCTCGCCCGCAGAGCGCGAGATCGCGCTGCTGCTCCTCAAGGGGCTCGCCAGCAAGGAGATCGCGGAGGTCCGACGGACGAGCGAGCGGACGGTCCGCCAGCAAGCGCTGTCCGTGTACCGCAAGGCCGGGCTGGCCGGTCGCGCCGAGCTGGCGGCGTTCTTCCTCGAGGACCTGCTCGCGTCCGCCCCGGGCGGCGCGGCCACGCGCGAGGGCGCGGCGGACGGGCGGTAGCGACCGAGCCCGGGCGGAAGCTTTCCGTGGGGGGACCGGGCGGTGCGCCGTTATACAGTCCGGCCGCATGTCGCTCGACGCCCGCACCCACGAGTCACCCGTCGTCACCGGAGTCGAGGATCTCGTCGCGTGGTTCCGCGCGCGCGAGCGGCCCCGCGAAGGGTGGAAGGTGGGCCTCGAGCACGAGAAGCTGATGCTGCGCGCCGGCACCCTCGACCCCGTCCCGTACGAGGGGCCGGACGGCGTCGGCGCCGTGCTGCGCGGCTTCACGCGCTTCGGCTACGAGCCCTTCGAGGAGGAGGGACGCATCATCGCGTCCCAGAACGACGGCCTCACGATCTCGATCGAGCCGGGGGGACAGCTCGAGCTGTCCGGGCGCCCCTTCGCGGACGTGCACGTGGTGGCGGCGGAGCTCGACCGGCACATCGAGAAGTGCGCCGCGCTGGCGCGCGATCTCGGGGTCGAGTTCCTCGCCGTCGGCTACCGGCCCTGGGGGACCCCCGCCACCACGCCGTGGATGCCCAAGAACCGCTACAAGATCATGCGGCCGTTCCTCTCGGCGCGCGGGCGCCTCGCGCCGGACATGATGGCGATGACCGCCTCCGCGCAGGCGTCCTTCGACTTCTCCGGAGAGAAGGATCTCGCGGAGAAGCTCCGCGTGGCGCTCGCGATCCAGCCGGCGGTGACCGCGCTCTACGCGAACAGCCCGATCGTGCAGGGGCGCGAGATCGGCTGGAAGAGCTACCGCACGGCGGTGTGGGAGGAGACCGATCCCGCGCGCTCCGGCCTCCTGCCGTTCGCGTTCGAGCCCGGCTTCCAGGCGGAGCCGTACCGCCGTTACGTCGAGTGGGCGCTCGACGTGCCGATGATCTTCCTGCGGCGCGCGGGCGCCTACCGCGAGACGGGCGGACGGACCTTCCGGCGGTTCCTCGCCGAGGGGCTCGAGGGGGAGCGCGCGACGCTGTCGGACTGGGAGGACCACCTCACGACCGTGTTCCCCGAGGTGCGCGTGAAGGGCGTCGTCGAGGTGCGGGCGGCCGACGCGTGCTCGCCGGCGATGGCCAAGGCGCTGCTGGCCTTCTGGAAGGGAGTCCTCTACGACCGCCAGGCGCGCGCCGCGGCGTGGGAGAGCGTGGAGGCCTTCACGATCGCCGAGCGCCGTGCGTTCATGCGCACGGCCGGTCGCGAGGCGCTCGCCGGGCGCGCGCCGGACGGCCGGTCGATCCAGGAGATCGCCCGCGGGCTCCTCGACGTCGCCGCGGGGGGGCTCTGCCGCCAGCGCTGCTGCGGCGAGCGCGGGGAGGACGAGCGCGTCTGGCTCGCGCCGCTCGTGGAGCGCGCGACGTCCGGGCGCTCGCCCGCCGACGAGGCGCTCGAGGTCTTCCGGGCCGGTCCGCGCGCGCTCGCCGAGGCGCTGCGCTGCGCCTGATCGTCGCATCGGGTGAACACCCGATGCGCGCTGCCGCCCCGGGCGCCATTCCACGAGCCCGATGTCGGCCGGCCTCGCGCTCCCGTGGGACGCGCGGGCGCCGCGCCGACTCCGTTGGGGTCGTCGCGTCGGTGGGCGCGCCGCGCCGCCGCCGAGCGAGGAAAATGAAGCGAATCGTCCCTCTCGCAGGATCGCCGATGCTCGCCGCGGAGCCCGGGAGCTTGAACGTTCGCGACCTCAAGAACGCGCTCGTGGACGCGCTCTGGAGCGGGCCGGCGGGGATCGCGGTCTTCGACGCGGACCTCCGGTTCGTCGGCGTGAACGACGCGCTCGCCGCGATGAACGGGCTGCCTCCCGAGGCGCACGTCGGCCGTTCGCTCGCGGAGATCCTGCGGCTCCTCCCCGACGACCCGCGCCGCGCGGCGGTGGAGCGCTCGGAGGCCATCGCGCGCGCGGTGCTCGCGTCCGGTCGGCCGCGGAGGAACGTTCCGCTCGAGCCGGTGCCGCCGGGCGACCGCGCGCGCGGGTGGATCTGCTCGTACTTCCCGCTGCCCGACGTCGGCGCGCGAGGCGGCGTCTGCGTGCTCATCACGGACATGAGCGACGCACGCGATCGACAGGAGCAGACGGAGCGCGCGCGGGAGCGGGCGGAGGAGAGCGCGCGCCGGCTCAAGCTCCTCCAGGAGGTGACCGCGGGGCTCTCGCGCGCCGACACCGCCGAGGCGATCGCGCAGCTGGTGGTCGACCGGGTGCGCGTCGCGGCGGGCGCGAGCGCGGGGTCGCTGCGCCTGCTAGAGGGGGACGAGCTCGTCCTCGCCGAGGAGTCGGGGGCGCACGCCGTCCGGGGGCGCTTTCCGCGCATCTCGACCAGGGACTCCTATCCGGTCTCCGAGGTCGTGCGCCGGCGCGAGCCGATCTGGCTCGGGAACGTCGAGGAGTTCCAGCGCTTCCCGGCCTTCGCGGAGACGGCCGCCCAGCTCGGGGTGCGGGCGGGCGTGGCGATGCCGCTCGTCGGGCACGGGTACGTGCTCGGCGCCCTGTCGCTGGGGTTCGCCGAGCCCCGCGCCTTCGGCCAGGACGAGCGCGACTTCCTCCTCGCCGTCGCCGAGCAGTGCGCCCAGGCGCTCGGGCGCGCGCAGCTCCTCGAGGCGGAGCGCACCCAGCGCCGCCGGGCGCTGCAGGCCCGGGACCGGCTGGCGCGGCTGCAGGCCGTGACGGCGGCCCTGTCGCGAGCGAGCACCTCGTCGGATGTCGCCCGGGTGCTCGTGATGCAGGCGAAGGAGGCGCTCGGGGCGTCGTCGTCCGTCGCGTACCTGCTCGACGCGGCTGGGGTGCGCCTGCAGTTCGCCGCCGCCGTCGGGGGCGCGGAGGCGGAGCACGGCCGCGCGCGTCTCGTACCGCTGGACGCACCGCTCCCCGGCGCCGAAGCGGTGCGGCGCGGCGAGCCGATCTGGGTGGAGGGCGCAGCGCAGCTCTCCGCGCAATTCCCCGAGCTGCCGAGGTGGGCCCCGCACACCGCGCGGATGCACGCGCTGGTCGCGCTGCCGCTGAAGGTCGGCGACCGCGTGCTCGGTGTCGTGAACTTCGGGTTCGACGAGCCGCGCGTCTTCGACGGCGAGGAGCGCGAGCTCATCCTCGCGGCCGCGCAGCAGTGCGCGCAGGCGCTGGAGCGCGCCCGCCTGCTCGACGCGGAGCGGCAGGCCCGCGTCGGAGAGGAGCGCGCGCGCGCCACCCTCGACGCGATCTTCGACTACGCGCCCATGGGCATCGGGCTCATCGACCGCGAGCTGCGCTTCGTGCGGGTGAACCCGAGCCTCGCCGAGATCAACGGCCTCCCCGCCGCGGCGCACGCCGGTCGCACCCCGCGCGAGCTGATGCCGGACCTGCCGAACGACGAGGTGGAGGCGGCGTTCCGCGAGGTGCTGAGCAGCGGCCAGCCGAAGCTCGACGTGGAGCTCTCCGGTGAGACGCCGGCCGCGCCAGGGCGGCTGCGCCACTGGGTCGAGAGCTGGTACCCGGTGCGGGTCGAGGACGAGATCTTCGGGCTCGGCGTGCTGGTGCGAGAGATCACCGCCGAGCGCGAGGCCGCCGAGTTCCAGCGGAACGTGCTCGGCATCGTCGGCCATGACCTCCGGAACCCGCTCTCCGCCATCACGACCTCCGCCAGGCTGGTGGTGCGCCAGGCGGGAGATCCCGCGGCGGTGACGCGGCTGGGCGAGCGGATCGCCGGGAACGCCGAGCGCATGCAGCGGATCATCGCGGTCCTCGTCGACTACGCGCGCGTGCGGGCCGGCACCGGGATCCCGCTGCGGCGCCAGCCCTCCGACCTGGGCGCGCTCTGCCGCTCGGTGGCCGAGGAGTGCGAGGCGTCCCACCCGGGCAGGCATGTCAGGGCGAGCGGCGCGCCGGAGGTCCACGGAGAGTGGGATCCGGACCGCCTCTGCCAGATCATCGCGAACCTGCTCTCGAACGCGCTCGACTACAGCCCGCTCGACTCGACGGTGGACGTCTCGTGGCGCGCGGCCGGCGAGCGCGCCATCGTCCAGGTCGCGAACGACGGAGCGCCCATCCCTCCGGCGCTCCTGCCGACCCTCTTCGATCCGTTCCGTCGCGGCGAGCGCGACCGCGCTGGCGGCAAGGACGGGCTCGGCCTCGGCCTGTTCATCGCGCGCGCCATCGCGACGGCGCACGGCGGCACGCTGGAGGTCCGCTCCGCGCCCGGCGAGCGGACGGTGTTCACGCTGACGATGCCGCTGCGGTGAGGCGCCTGACGCGCCACTCGCGACGCGAACCGCGCAGCGTCCTTCAATGTCCGTGGCCCGCGCGCAGGAAGCGCAGCGACCACATGACGAGCAGCCCGGCGACGACGGCGAGCGAGAGGCGCCAGCGCGCGACGCCCCGCCGGTGCAGGTCCGGCAGGATGTCCGAGAGCGACAGGTGCAGGAACGTGCCCGCGCTGGCGGCGAGCGCGATGGAGGTGAACGCCTCCACGTGGACCGCCTCGCGCAGCAGCACGTAGAGCCCCGCGCCCACCGGCACCATCAGCGCGAACGCCGCGTTCATGCCGAGCGCGCGCCGGCGCGAGTAACCCTCCGCGCGCAGGATGGCCGACAGCGAGAAGGCGTTCGGGACCTTGTGCGCGAGGATGGCGAGGAAGACCAGCAGCCCGAGCTCCGCCTCGACGTTCGCGGCGCCGAGCGCGAACCCGTCCACGATGGTGTGCAGGCTCATCCCGATGAACGCGGCGAGCCCGATGGTGTGGACGCCGCAGCCGGTGGCGTCGCCGTGGACGTGGACGTGCCGAGGTGCGCCGTGGATCTGCGGGTCCACGGCCGGCGCGTCCCCGCCGGACGCGGCGGGGACGCCGGGGCCGGGCTCGGCGCACACGTGCACGAGCACGAACCGCTCCAGCAGGTAGAGGAGCAGGAAGCCCACCACGACGAAGGGCAGGGCGCCCGCGCCGCCCGCCTCCACCGCCTCGGGGAGCATGTGGAAGAACGCGGCGCCGAGCATCACGCCCGCGGAGAAGGACAGCAGCACGTCCGAACGGCGGACCCCGCCGAAGAGCGGGAGGGCGCCGCCCGCGAGGGCGCCGGCGAGGATCGCGCCGGTGTAGAGCAGGAGGGACTGCAGCTCGGTCATGGCTCGTCCAGCCCGAGCGCGCGCATGCGCCGGACGAGCGTGCCGCGGTCGATCCCGAGCGTGGCGGCCGCGGCGGCGCGCACGCCGTTCGCGCGCGCCAGGGCGCCCGCGATGAGCGGGCGCTCGACCTCGCGCATGACGGCGTCGTAGAGCCCGTCCGCGGAGTGCCCGCGCAGCCGCTCGAAGAACGCCTCCACGCGCTGCTGCAGCTCCTCGTCGAGCGGGCGCGGCCGGGCGATCCGCGCGTCCACGATGGCGAAGCGCTCCCGCGCGGCGAGGCCGCGGCCCTCCGCGACGGTCTGCGCGCGGACGATCTCGAACCCCGCGCCCTCGCAGGAGCGGGCGAGCTCGTCGGAGTCGGCGAGCAGCAGCGCCCTCGGCTTCACTTCACTCCCCCTCCTCCTCGCGGCGGAACCCCGGGTCCAGCTCGAAGCTCGAGCTGCCGGCCGGGAAGTGCTCCTCGATGACCTGCGCGACGTCGGCGGCGGTCGCGAGCCGGTTGGCGTCGCGGCGGAAGTGGACCCCGCCGCGACGGCCGCGGGTGTACCACAGGAGGTGCTTTCGCAGCTCGCGGATCGCGAGGCGCTCCAGCTCGAGCGGATCGTCGCCGGGGTGCTGCCGCTGGCGGTGCTCGACCTGGAGCCGGACGTGGTGGAGCACGGTGCCGATCCACTCGTCGCGGGTGGGCGGCGGCGGGCGCGGCGCGCCGAGCTCCGCCGCGCGCAGCTCGCGGAAGATCCAGGGATTCCCGCAGGCCCCGCGGGCGACGAGCACCGCGTCGCAGCCGGTCTCGGCGCGCATGCGCAGCGCGTCGTCCACGGTCCAGACGTCCCCCGATCCCAGGACGGGGACCGAGACCGCCTCCTTGACCGCGCGCACGAGCTCCCAGCGCGCCCGGCCGGAGTACATCTGCGTCCGCGTCCGGCCGTGGAGCGCGACCGCCGCCGCGCCTCCCGCCTCGGCGGCGCGGGCGACCTCCACGCAGTTCACCTCCGCGTCGTCCCACCCCGCCCGGATCTTGACCGTGACCGGCACCGCCACCGCGGCGCGGATCGCGCGCACGGCCTCCTCGACGCGGCGCGGATCGCGGCCGAGCGCGGCGCCTGCGCCGGTGCCGCAGACCTTCTTCACCGGGCAGGCCATGTTCACGTCGATGATCCCGGCCCCCGCCCGCACCGCCACCTCCGCGCCGCGGGCCAGCACGTCCGCCTCCGACGCGAAGATCTGGACCGCGAACGGGTCCTCGTCCGGATCGCGATCCAGGTAGCTCTCCGTCTGGAGCGTCCCGTGGACGAGGCCATGGGCGCTCACCATCTCCGTGTACGCGAAGCTCGCGCCCATCGAGCGGCAGATGGCGCGGAAGGGGCGGTCGGAGACGCCGGCGAGCGGCGCCAGGAAGAACCTGCCGGAGAACGTGTAGGGCCCGATCTGCATGCTCGTGCGCGGCGACGACGGGGCGGGGGTGTAGCACTCCCGCCGATGGGCTGGGAACCCGGAATTCGCCCGGCGTCCGGCGGTTCCCTGCTAAGCCGCTTCGTCCCCGATCGCAACCCGAACCTCGCCCTGCCGGGCGCGCCGACGCACGTCGGAGCGACCGCCAGCAAAGGGGCCTGCCGTGCGTGCCCTTTCGATGCCCAATCTCGAGGACGAAGGACGGCGGACCCCCGCATCCGAGGTCTCGTCACCCCGGGGGCGGCAGTTTCCACGGCAGCCAAGCAACTAGGCGAGCGAGCGCATGATTTTGACCACGAGCCTTTGCTCGCTACCATGTCAACCCAAGCAGGTTCCGGTCCGTCCCCCGGCTGGAGCCCGAGCAGCCGAGGAGCGATGAGACCGACGCACCTGTCCCATGTCGTCCTGTTCGTCCTGATCGTACCGACGGCCGTCCAGGCGCGGGCGCGGGCATCCACCCTCAGCGCTGCCCATTCGGCGGCGACGCAGGTCCTCCCGCCGGCGCTCGTCCCGGAGCCGGAGCTCATCGAGGACACCTTCGAGGTGGCCGCGCCGGAGCCGCGCGCACCGCAGGTCGAGGACGCGTGGGCGTACGTGCCCGACGATCAGCCCATCGCGGAGGAGATCGATCGCGACTCGGCCGAGATCGAGGCGGTGCGGCGCGCGGAGGAGGAGGCGCACGTCCGGGACGGCGCGAAGGACGCGGCGGTGGACGGGCAGGTGCCGCACGAGACCGGCCTCGGCCGCATCGAGCTGCTGCCGGAGCTCGACATGAACCTGGCCGAGCTCCGGGCGCGCTACGACATCCCCATCGACGTGAACGAGGCGGTCCTCGACTACATCCGCTTCTTCCAGGGGCCTGCCGCGCGCGCCCACTTCGCGAAGTGGCTCTCCCGCTCGCACCGCTACCTCGACCGCTACCGCGCGATCCTCCGCGAGGAGGGGCTGCCGGAGGACACGGTCTACCTCGCGATGATCGAGAGCGGCTTCGGCAACTTCGCCCTCAGCCCCGCCAAGGCGGCCGGGCCGTGGCAGTTCATCCCCTCCACCGGCAAGGCCTTCGGGCTGCGCCAGGACTTCTGGGTGGACGAGCGGCGCGATCCGGAGCGCTCGGCACGCGCCGCCGCCCGCTACCTCAAGCAGCTCTTCCAGCAGACCGGGGACTGGCGGCTCGCGTGGGCGGGCTACAACGCGGGCGGCGGCCGGATCGCGAAGGCGCGGCGGGCCGGCTACGAGGACTTCTGGGAGATGGCGGCGGTGCCCGGCAAGCGGGTCCTCCACCCGGAGACGAAGGGCTACGTCCCGAAGCTCATGGCGGCGGCCATCCTCTCGAAGCACCCGCGGGAGTTCGGCTTCTCCGACGAGGAGATCGAGCGGCAGTCGTGGACGGCGTACGAGGAGGTGAGGATCCCCTCCGCCACGCTGCTCTCCACGATCGCGAAGGCGGCCGGCGTCAGCGAGCGCGAGCTCATCGACCTGAACCCGGAGCTGCGCCGCGCCTGCACGCCGCCGCGCCCGTACGCGCTCAAGCTCCCCAAGGCCAGCGCGGACACGTTCGCCGAGAACTGGCCGGCGATGCAGCCGAAGGTCCGCCTCACCTTCGCCGGTCACGTCGTGCGCCGCGGGGACACCCTCTCCTCGATCGCGCACCGGCACGGCGTGCCGATGCAGGGGATCATGGAGATGAACGGGCTGAAGAACGCCCGGAAGCTCCGCGTCGGCCAGGAGCTCATGATCCCGCGCCCGGTCGGCGCGGCCGTGGCCTCGGCCGGCGAGGAAGGCAGGATCGAGCGAACCTCCGCGCGCGCCCGCGCCCGGACCGCCGTGCGCATCCCGTCGGATCGCGCTCGCTCGACCCACCGCGTGCGCGCGGGCGACACCCTCTGGTCGATCGCGCAGCGGTTCCGGGTGGACCTCACCGAGCTGTGCCGCTGGAACGGCATCCGCAACCCGAACGCCCACAAGCTCCACGTCGGCGCGAAGCTGGTCGTCTACGCGGAGCGCGGGTAGCGGATAGGCGGGCGCCCGCCGCCCGGTGCACCCGAGGTCTCGCGGCGCGGCCCCCCCGCGGACGCCGCGGTGCTTGGCACGCGCGCCGGGCATGCTAAACAGGCGCGCCCATGATCTTCTCCGACGACGACGACGCTCCGCTCGCGCTCGACCTCGCGCCCGACTGGACGGCGCGCTTCGGCCCGCTCGCCGGGCGGCTCGAGCTCGAGATCGGCTGCGGCCACGGAGGGTTCGCGCTGGCGTTCGCGCGCGCGCACGCGGACCGCGCGCTCGTGGCGATCGAGCAGCGCCGGGCGTTCGCGCGCGACGTCGCCGCGAAGGCGGAGCGGCGCGGCCACGGGAACCTCGTGGTGATCCAGGGCGACGGCCGCATCCTCGCCCCCCGGCTGTTCCGCGCCGGCTCCCTCGCCGCCATCCACGTGCACTTCCCGGATCCGTGGTGGAAGCGGAGGCACGGGCGGCGGCGGCTGGTCGACGACCGCATGTCGTCGCTCCTGCTCGGGCTGCTCGCGCCCGGCGGGCTGCTGGACTTCCGCACCGACGTCGAGCGGTACGCGCGCGAGGCGGTGGTGCGGCTCGAGGCGGCGGGCTTCGCGAACGAGTGCGGCCCGGGGGCGTTCGCGGAGCGGCCGCCGGACGAGCTGCCCTCCACCCGCGAGAAGCGGTACCTCGAGACCGGCCAGCCGGTGTGGCGGCTGCGGCTGCGCCGGCCGGCGTGACCGGAGCGCCGGACGCGCGAGCGCCCCCGGCCCGAAGGCCGGAGGCGCGTCGCTGGTGATCGGCGCTCGCTACCGGCGCGTGCCGGTGTCGTAGCCGCTGTCCGTACCGCTGCCGCTCGTGCTGGTGCCGGTGTCCGCCGGGCTCGTGCCGGTCGTGCCGCTCTCGGGCGTGGTGCCCGCGCCGCTGCCGGTGCCGGTGGTGCCCATGTCGCCGTGGCCGCCCATGTGCGTGTCGCCCATGTGGCCCGTGCCGCCCATCATCTCGCCGGCCTCGATCTTCACCGCGACCTGCTTGCCGTCCTGCTCGTTGAAGCTCGCACGGATCGGCTGCCCTTCCCTGATGTCGGCGGAGCTGCCCTCGCGGCCGTCGACGGTGATGATCGTCTCGGGGACGATCTCGAGCGTCCGGCTGTCACCCATGTCCGACTGGATCGAGAGCGAGCGTCCCGACACGCTCTCCACCTTGCCCATCAACACCCGGTCGCTCGCGTGGCCCTTGAGGTCCGACGTTCCGCCCATCGTCCGATCGCCGGAGAGCGTCCCGTCGTCCGGGGTGGTCGTCGTGCCCGTCCGGCCCGGCGTGGTCGCCACGCGGCCGCCCTCGGCGTCGCTGCCGGCGGCGCCGGGCGAGCCCTCCCTGGTGGCCCCGGTCCCGGCCGGCGGAGCCGGCTCCTCGGTCCGGGCCGTGCGGCTGGACTGCGACGTCGAGCAGGCGATGCCGAATGCGAGCGGCAGCGCCAGCGCCATCTTGCGAATATCCATGCTCCTGTCCCCCTCCGCGCGAAATCGCGCTCGTCAGCGGCGGCGCCCCCGCCGGAAGGCGGAGCCGAACGGGCGAGAGTCTCGCCGCGCCGTCCCGACCCGAAATATGTGGACGCCGGGCGCGAGGAGCGGCCGCGCTGCGGGGCCGCCCGGACGAGCGCTGCCCCGGGAGGGCGCCGTCGCCTGGATCGCCCCGTCGGGCGCCGCGGGCGCGGCTATGCTTGCGCCATGACCCTCACCGTCCGGCTCGGCGCCGCCCTGCTCGTCCTCGTCACGCTCGCCTGCCGTCGCCCGGAGGGCCCCGCCGACCGGTACCGCGTCTTCGCGGCCGCGGCGCGGGCGGGCGACGCCGACACCGTGTGGAGCATGCTCTCCGAGCGCTCCCGCGAGCTGCTCGACGAGCGGGCGAAGGAGGTCGCGGCCCGGGCGGCGCCCGGCGTGCTCCCGGCGAGCGGACGCGAGCTCGTCCTCGGCGACCTCGCCCCGCGCGCCGAGCGGATCGCCTCGGCCACCGTGCTGCGCGAGTCGCGCGACGCGGCGGTGGTCGCCGTCCAGCTCGAGGGAGAGCGCGCCCCGCGCGAGGTGACGATGGTGCGCGAGGACGGGCGCTGGCGGGTGGTGCTCCCCGGCGCGGAGCGCTCCGGCGGCCGGTAGCCAGGGGCCGATCCCTCTGTTAAAAAGCGCTCTTCGCCATGAAAACCGCCGCCCAGATCCGCGAGCTCTTCCTGCGCTTCTTCGAGGAGAAGGCGCACCGCCGCGTGCCCAGCTCCTCCCTCGTCCCGCAGAACGACCCGACGCTCCTCTTCACGAACGCCGGGATGAACCAGTTCAAGGACGTGTTCACCGGTCGTGAGAAGCGCGACTACTCCCGGGCGACCACGGCGCAGAAGTGCGTCCGGGCCGGCGGCAAGCACAACGACCTCGAGAACGTCGGGTTCACCGCCCGCCACCACACGTTCTTCGAGATGCTCGGGAACTTCTCCTTCGGCGACTACTTCAAGAAGGAGGCGATCGCCTGGGCCTGGGAGCTCGTCACCTCCGAGCGCTGGCTCGCGATCTCGAAGGAGCGGCTCGCCGCCACCGTCTTCGCTGGGGAGGGGACCCTGCCCTGGGACGAGGAGGCGTACCGGCTCTGGGAGGCGCAGGGCGTGCCCCCCGAGCGGATCCACAAGCTCGGCGCGAAGGACAACTTCTGGGCCATGGGGGACACCGGGCCGTGCGGCCCGTGCTCGGAGCTCCACTTCTTCCAGGGGAACGACATCCCCTGCGCCGAGGAGAAGGCCGGCCGCACGTGCCAGGGCGTCGCCTGCGACTGCGACCGCTGGCTCGAGATCTGGAACCTCGTGTTCATGCAGTTCGAGCGCGGCGCCGACGGCGGGCTCACCCCGCTGCCGAAGCCCTCCATCGACACCGGCGCCGGCCTGGAGCGCATGGCGGCCGTCGTCCAGGGGAAGCGCTCCAACTACGACATCGACGCCTTCCAGAGCATCATCCGCGCCATCGAGAAGCTCGCCGGGAAGCGCTACGGCGCGACGGACGCGGACGACGACGTCTCGATGCGCGTCATCGCCGACCACGCGCGCGCCACCACCTTCCTCGTGGGCGACGGCGTCCTCCCGGCGAACGAGGGGCGCGGCTACGTGCTGCGCCGGATCATGCGCCGCGCCATCCGCCACGGGAAGCGGCTCGGCCTCGAGAGGCCGTTCCTCGCGGACGTCTGCGAGGCGGTGATGGAGGAGATGGGCGGCGCCTACCCGGAGACGCGCGAGAACCGCGCGTTCATCGTCAAGGTCGCGGGGCAGGAGGAGGAGTCCTTCCGGCGCACGCTCGACAAGGGGCTCGCCATCCTCGAGACCGAGATGCGCAAGGCGATCCCGCCGGAGACGCACCTCGGCAAGCCCGCCACCCCGCCGCCTTCGGCGCCCCGGCCGGTGATCGACGGCAAGCTCGCCTTCCAGCTCTACGACACGTTCGGCTTCCCGCTCGACCTCACCCGCGTCATCGCGGCGGAGCGCGGCTTCGACGTGGACGAGCAGGGCTTCGACCGGAACATGGCCGAGCAGCGCGCCCGCTCCGAGTGGAAGGGCTCCGGCGAGCAGGCCGTCGGCGATCTCCACAAGCAGATCGCGAGCGAGCTCGGCGAGACCCGCTTCCTCGGGTACGAGGCGCCGACCGCCCGCGCCGAGGTGAAGGCGCTCCTCGCGAACGGCGCGCGCGCCGCGAAGGCCGCGCGGGGCGACAAGGTGGAGGTGGTCACCGCGGCGACGCCCTTCTACGGGGAGTCCGGCGGCCAGGTCGGCGATCAGGGGTCGATCGCCGCGCCGGGCGGGCGCGTGCGCGTGGAGGACACCCGCCGGCCGGTGCCCGGCCTCGTCACGCACGTCGGCGTGGTGGAGGAGGGTGAGCTCGCGGTCGGAGATCTGGTCGAGCTCGCCGTCGACGACCGGCGCCGCGACCTCATCCGCGCGAACCACTCGGCGACGCACCTGCTCCAGCTCGCGCTGCGCGAGACGCTCGGCGACCACGTGAAGCAGGCCGGCTCGATCGTGGCCCCGGACTACCTGCGCTTCGACTTCTCCCACTTCCAGCCGCTCTCCGAGGAGGAGCTGAACGCCATCGAGCGGCGGGTGAACGAGCTCGTGCGCGAGAACGCCGAGACGGAGACCGCCGTCCTCAAGCTCGAGGACGCGCGCCAGTCCGGCGCCATGATGATCTTCGGCGAGAAGTACGGCGACGTCGTGCGCGTCGTCCGCCTCGGACCCTCCAAGGAGCTCTGCGGCGGCACGCACGTGCGGCGGACCGGGGACATCGCCTTCTTCAAGATCGGCAGCGAGGAGTCGATCGCCGCGGGCGTGCGCCGCATCGTCGCGTACACGGGGCCGCAGGCGATCGAGCTGTCGCAGCGGGAGGCCGACGAGCTCCGCCGCGCGGCGGCGCTCTTCAAGGCGGGCGCCTTCGAGGTCGCGCAGAAGATCGAGCAGACCCAGAAGCGCGTGAAGGACCTCGAGCGCGCGCTGGACGAGGCGAAGGGCAAGATCGCCTCCGCGCAGTCCGGCGATCTCGCCGCCCAGGCGCGGGACGTGAAGGGCGCGAAGGTCCTCGCGGTCCGCGTGCAGGGCGACGGCAAGAGCCTGCGCGAGCTGGCCGACAAGCTCCGCGACCGGCTCGGCACGGGCGTCGTCGCGCTCGGGGCGGAGCAGGACGGCAAGGCGATCCTGCTCGTCGCCGTCACGAAGGACCTCACCGCCCGGCTCAAGGCGGGGGAGCTCGTGAAGGAGGCCGCGAAGCTCGTCGGGGGCTCGGGCGGCGGCAAGCCGGACCTGGCGCAGGCGGGCGGCTCGGATCCCGCCGGCCTGGAGAAGGCGCTCGCCAAGGTGCAGGAGCTCGCGGTCGCCGCGCTGGGGTGAGCGACGCCCCCGGGGGAACCCCGGACCGCGTTCGGGTGGTGTCAAGAGGACGGGTGGCGTTGACCGCGCCCGCGCCGGACGCCTACGATCCCGCCCACACGATGGCCCCGGTCCCCCGCTCGCGTCCGCAGCGCCGACGTTCACGAATCGTGGACATCGCGCGCGCGCGCGAGGCGCGGCGCCTGCGCGACTTCCAGGCCCGCTGCCGCACCGTCGCCGAGGTGAACCGCGGCGCGCTCGGTCGCCTCTTCCAGACCGGCCTCATCTTCACCCGGCAGGGCGCGCGGCTCGGCCGCGACCTGCTCCTCGCGCACCAGCACCTCTTGCGGGTGTCGGAGCTGCTCTCCCGGATCGGCGAGCTGCCGGATCCGGGGGGCGACGGCGACGCGGCCGCGCTGTACGAGGAGGCGCAGGCGCTCCTCGCCCGCACCACCGAGCTCGCCGCCCGCTGCAGCGTCGTGCTCGCGCGCGGGAGCTGACCGCCGCAGGCCGGGGGCGGGGCTCAGCGCCCCGTCGGCTCCGAGGCCACGAACGTGAGCGACCCGAGGCCGCCGTGGACCCACACGTCGCGGCCGGTGACGCGCTCCGCGACCGGAAACGCGTCGACGAACCAGCCGGCCTCGACGCGCACCGCCACGTTCGACAGGCGGCCGAGGAGGAGCCCGGCGATCGCGCGCGGCTGGAGCCCGTGGCCGGCGACGTCGCCGAAGCGGGTGATCGCGTAGGCGAGGCCGAGGCCGGCGTACGGCGCCACGTTGCCCCTCGAGAACGGCTTGTACACGCCGATGGCGAGCGCGAGGGCGCGGTCGGGATCCGGCCGCCAGGCGTCGAGGTTCGAGGTGACCCCCTCCAGCGTCACGTCGGCGAGCCAGTCGCGCGCGTCGTAATGCCAGACGAGGCCGACGCCGGACGCGCTCCCCGCGCGCGCCGCCGGGTCGGGGCGGTGGACCGGAACGAGCGAGCCGATCTTCATCCCGTACGCCATCCAGGCGGTCATCTTGCGCAGCGGCCGCTCCTCCCTGGCCGTCACCGTGTCGATGCGGGCGAGCTCGGCGGCCCGGCCGCGGCGGGCGAGGCCGGCCGCGAGGCGATCGAGGGCGGGATCGAGATCGTCCACGCCGAGCGCGCCGAGCTGATCGGTGTGGACGACGGCGCCGTCGGGCGCGTACGCGGCCACGCGGACGATCGCGGTCTCGCCGAGCCGGGCGACGTGGACGGCGACGGCGAGCGCCGCGCCCGTCGCGCGCGCCGCGGCGCCGGCGTCGGCGGGCGAGGCCTCCGCCCCCGCGGCGGGGCCGCCCGCGCGCACCACCACGAACCGGCCGGTCGCCTCGAGGTGGGCGCGCAGCACGTCGCCGGCGGCGGCGAGCTGACCGTCGGTGACGTTGGAGCCCGTCGCGGGGAGGAGCGCCACGGTGGCGGGGGGCGCGCCGCGCGCCTGCGGCGCGGCGAGGAGCGCGAGGACGGTGAGGAGGGGGAGGGGGCGCACGCGGGCTCCGGCGGGGTCGGGGTCGGGGTCTCTCGACTTCGCGTCTCCGCTGCGCGGAGGCGCTACGCTCGGGATGACCGGTCCCGAGCGGTCGAGGTCGGGGGTCGTTCCTACTTCGCTCCCCCCGTCTCGCCGCCCCACCCCGCAGGCGCCGCGAGCCAGGGATCGCCGGGCACGTCCTCGTCCCAGCTCGCCCTGGGCGGCGCGGGCGGGAGGGCGACGTGGATCTCCTCGGGGTAGACCCAGCACAGCAGGAGGCACGCGCCCATCGTGTAGAACCCCATCACCAGCGAGCCGGGAGTGAACCGGCGCGAGACGACCGAGCGGGTGCGCCGCCCGTCGCGCGCGATGACGAGGAGCTGGCCGTCGTGAGGTGGGCCGAGCGCCCAGACGCGGGCGCCGCCCCGGAGCGGGCGGCCGTCGAGCCAGATGACCGCGTCCGGCTCCGGGGTGGTGACCCTGCTCGTGAAGCGCGTGTGCCCGCAGCCGGTCGCGGTGAGCGAGACCGCGAGCGCGGCGGCGGAGAGGAGGCTGCGCGCCTGCCGGGCCACGATCAGTGCCCCAGCCCGACGGAGAGGATGGCGCCGTGCGGGACGCGCCCGGTCGTGCCCGCCGCCTCCTCGCGGAAGGCGCCGACGACGTAGCCGGCCTCGACCCGCACCTGCACCGTCGAGAGCCGTCCGAAGAGCGCGCCGACGGCGCCGCGGAACGCGAGCCCCTGCGCGCCCGCGCCCCCCGTATCGATCCATGTGTAGGCGAGGCCGCCACCGGCGTAGGGCGCGAGGTTGGCACGCGAGAACGGGTAGTAGAACCCGAGCCCGAGCGCGACGAGCCGGTTACCGTCGCCGCCGTTCAGGTCGAAGGAGACGTCGGCGAGGAACGTCCGCGCGTCGTAGAGCCAGAACAATCCCCCGCCGGCGGCGCCGCGCGCGAGCTCGGCGCCGTCCGCGCGGTTCAGGAGGAAGGCGCTCCCGAGTCGCAGCCCGAACACCTGGGTCGCGACCTGCTTCAGGTAGGGTTCCGCCTCGCGCTCGGTGACGGAGTCGATCTCCGCGAGGAGGCGCGCGGGTCTGCGCTCCGCGAGCCCGGCCGCGAGCCGGCGCAGGACCGGATCGAGGTCGTTCGGGCCGGAGGCGGACAGCTCGTCGAGGTGGGCCGCGGTGCCGTCCGGGTGGAAGGCCGCGAGCCGCACGCTCGCGAGCGTGCCCAGGCGCGAGACTCGCAGCGTCACCCCGAGCGAGGCCCCGGCCCCGGCCGCCGCCGCTCCCGCCTGCGCGGGCGTGGCCTCTGCGTTCGCGAGCTCGGGTGCCGAGACGCGGACGACCGAGAACCCGGCGCGCTCCAGGTGCGAGCGGAGGAGGTCGGTCGCGGCCGCGAGATGTCCGGCGTGCACGTTGGCGCCGGTCGCGGGGAGCAGCGCGACGGCGTCCGGGCGCGCCGCGGCGGGAGCGAGGAGGAAGGCCGCGAGGAGGAGGAGGCGCATGTGGAGTCGGCGGGCTCGAGGGGACCCTAGTGTGACACGGCGGGGCGACCGCTGCGCCTTTCGCGGCGCGGGCTCGGCGTCCGCAAATGTGTGGAACGTGCCTCGGGGCCGGGGTACGCCTGCGGGCATGCACGGTTCGCTCGTGGAGCTCGAGGTCGAGTCCGGTGCGCTGGCGGGCAACCCGCTCGGCGACCCGGCGCGGCGCCTCGTCCTCGCCTACCTCCCGCCCGGCCACGGGGCGGCGCCGCTCCCGGCGGTCTACTTCCTCCACGGGTTCACCGGAAGCGCGCGCGGCTGGACCAACGCGTCCGTGTTCGCGCCCACCGTTCCGGAGCGGCTCGACGCGCTGATCGCCTCGGGGGCGATCCCGCCCGTGGTGGGCGTGTTCCCGGACGGGATGACCGCGCTCGGCGGGACGCAGTGGACGAACGCACCCGCCGTCGGCGGCTACCAGGACTACGTCGCGGAGGACGTCGTCGCCCACGTCGATCGCGCGCTCGGCACGATCCCGCGGCGGGAGGCCCGGGCGGTGGTGGGGAAGAGCTCGGGCGGCTACGGCGCGCTGGCGATGGGGCGCGACCGCCCGGACGTCTTCGCGCACCTGGCCTGCCACGCCGGCGACGCCTACTTCGAGTACTGCTACCTGCCCGATCTGCCGAAGGCGGCCGGGGCGCTCGCGGGGGCGCCCGACGCGGCGGCCTGGCTCGCGGCCGCGAAGCGGCGCGCGGCGGAGACGAAGCTCGGCGGCGGCGACCACCCGGTGCTGAACGTCCTCGCCATGGCGGCGCACTACGCGCCCGACCCGGGCGCGCCGCTGGGGCTCGCGCTGCCCTTCGAGCTGCCCTCGGGGCGCGTCCGCGAGGAGGTGTGGGCGCGCTGGCTCGAGCACGATCCCGTCCGGTTCGTGCCCCGCGCGCTCGACGCGTACCGGCGCCTCGCGAGCGTGTTCGTGGACTGCGGCACGCGCGACGAGTACCACCTGCGCTGGGGCGCCCGGATGGTCGTGGACGCCCTGCGCCGCGGCGGGATCGAGGTCGTCCACGAGGAGTTCGAGGACGGGCACATGGGCATCAACTACCGGTTCGACGCCTCCCTGCGCTTCCTCGCGCCGCGCCTCGCGCGCCGGTGACCCGCCGAAAGACGACGAGGATCCGCGGCGCAGCCCCGTTCGCC
This sequence comes from Anaeromyxobacter sp. Fw109-5, assembly GCF_000017505.1. Lineage (NCBI taxonomy): Bacteria > Pseudomonadati > Myxococcota > Myxococcia > Myxococcales > Anaeromyxobacteraceae > Anaeromyxobacter > Anaeromyxobacter sp. Fw109-5. The sequence goes on along the minus strand of NC_009675.1, from coordinate 4,546,753 downwards.
GAGCGAAGCGAGCCGCCGGGGCGCCGCTGCCGGCGGCGAAGCCGCCCGCGGCGGCGCACGGGACCCGGCGAGCAGGGGTGGGGCCCCGACGAGCTCCGCTCGGCGGGGCGGGGGCGCAGCCCCCGTTCAAACCGTCGCGAGGTGCCGCCCGAGCGCGACGTCCTCGCCGCCGACGTGGTCGGTGAGCCACACGACGATCCAGTTGCGCGCCCGCAGGCGCAGGAAGGCGCTCGGGCCGCGCTCCGCGTGCTCCCGCGAGAGCGCCTCCAGCCGCTCGACGAAGGTCCGGTGGATCGCGCGGTGCGCCTCGAGCCGCGGGTAGTCGGCCTCCCGCATGAGCCGCTCCTCGCACTCGAAGTGCACGAGGGCGTACTCGCGCAGGAACCCGAACGTCGCCTCGATCTCCAGGCGATCGCCCCGGCCGAGCGCGTCGTCGAACCCCCCGAGCCGCGCGAACAGCTCGCGGTGCTGCTGGTCGATCTCGGGGACCCCGATCTGCATGCTGCGGGTGAAGCTCACCGTCATCCGGCGCCTCCGTGGTGGCGAGGATAGCGCGGGGCAGGGCGGGGGCGAGTGCGCGGAACGTCGCGGCGCTATCATCCCACCATGTACGTCCCCCGACGCGCCGCCGCCTGGTCGCTGCTCTGCGAGTTCACGAAGACCCAGCCGCTGCGCCGGCACGCCCTCGCGGTCGAGGCCTCGATGCGGGCGCTCGCGCGGCGGGCCGGCGTGACGGCGGCGGACGAGCTGGAGACGTGGGGCGTCGTCGGCCTGCTGCACGACTTCGACTACGAGCGCTGGCCCACCGAGGCCGACCACGTCTTCCGCGGCATGGAGATCCTGCGCGAGCGCGGCTGGCCGGAGCCGGTCGTGAAGGCGGTGGGCGCGCACGCGTTCTACACGAGGGTCCCGCGCGAGACACCGATGGAGCGGGCGATCGTCGCGGCGGACGAGCTGACCGGGTTCGTCGGCGCGTGCGCGCTCGTGCGCCCGTCGAGGAGCGTCGTCGATCTGCCGCCCGAGTCGGTGGTGAAGAAGATGAAGGACAAGGCGTTCGCGCGCTCGGTGGATCGCGAGTACATCCGGAGGGGCGCCGAGGAGGTCGGGATGCCGCTCGCCGAGCTCGTCGCGCTCGTCATCCGCGCGCAGATCCCCCTCGCCGCCCGGCTCGGGATCGGCGGCGCGCCCGCGCCCGATCTCCCGGACGAGCCCGTCCCACCCGAGCCGCCGGAGGCCGTCGAAGGGTAGGGCAGGGCCGCCGGCCGCGCCGGGGGCGGGCGTCGCGCCGCCGCGGGTGGCGATCGCTACCTTCGAGACATGTCCAGATCGGCGCTCGCCTTCCTCGTCGCCGCCATCGCCTGCGGCGGCCTCGACGACGTGGATTTCACGCGCTCTGCCAGGTTCACGATCCCGGGGAGCCCCTCCGGCGGGACCGGCGGGACGATCGGCGGGCTCGCCACGGTGGATCTCGGCGGAGAGGACGCGCTCCGCGACCAGGGGATCGATCCGGACGACATCGACTCGGCTCGCCCTCGCAGCCTGCGCGTGCAGGTGCTGCAGGGCGCGAGCCTGGAGACCTGGCTGGACGAGGTCGTCCTGCGCGCGCGCGCCGAGGGGCTCCCCGACGTCGTCGTCGCCGAGAAGCGCGGCATCCGCGCGATGCCCGCCGGGACCCGCGTACTGGAGCTCGACGTACGGCGCGACGTCGACCTGAAGCCGTACCTCACGGGGACCGCGCCGACGCTCGGCGTCGAGGCAGCCGGCATTCCCCCGGTCGAGGACACCACCGCAGAGATCACCGCTACGATCCGGGTGGACGTGAACGTGAGCGGGCTGCTGGACTGACCTGGTCGAACCGGTCGACGGGGCGGCTCCGGTCGGGGTCGGCCCGTTCGTCTCTTCGTCCGACGGCCACGGCGGCGGACGAGACCCTTCGAGGCGCGCTCCTGCCTCCGGGCGGGCGGCTGCCCGCCCGCGCATCCCGTTGGCACCGTGCGCTCATGCGTGGCGCATTCATCGGCCTGCTCCTGGCGGCGGCCGCCGGCTGCGGCCGCCTCGACGAGGTCGACGTCACGCGCTCGGCGATCGTCTCGGTCCCGGGGGACCCCGCGGGTGGGCCGCCCCGCACGGTGAGCGGCTTCCGCGCCGCGCCGCGGATCGAGGACACGCTGCGCGAGGAGGGGCTCGAGCGAGGCGACATCGACTCCGCGCGCGTGGTGCAGCTGCGCGTCGAGCTCCGCGCGGGGGCGAGCTTCGAGCGGTGGCTCGACGACGTGGTCGTGATCGTCCGGGCGGACGGGCTCCCGGACGTGGTGATCGCCGAGGGGCACGACGTGGCGAGCGCGCCGGCGGGCACCCGCGTGGTCGAGCTCGAGGTGAGTGGCGTGGATCTCGACCGGTACCTGCTCGGCGGCAACCCCATGCTCGGCGTCGAGGGGACGGGAACGCCGCCTCCGGAGGACACGATCCTCCAGATCACCGGAACGGTCCGCGTGGACGTGGACGTCAGCGACTACCTGTTCTGATGGGAGCACGGGCTCCGCCCGCGCGACGAACCCCCGGAACGACCGCGGCCGCCCCGGAGGGCGGCCGCGGCGCTGCGCACGCCGAAGGCGGCGGCTACGAGTCCCGCCCGCCGCGGCGAAGGAACGCGGGGATGTCGTACTGGTCCTCCTCGAGCGGCTTGTAGATGGCCGGCTCGCGGCGGATGGAGACCGGCGTCCGCACCACCGCCTTGGCCGGCGCGGCGACCGGCGCGTTGGTGAGCCGGACGGGGTCCTTCTTCGCCTCGATGACCGGGACGGGCGGCGGGATCGCCTTCGTCACCGCCGCGGCGACGGGCACCTGCGCCTGCACCGGCCCCCGGGCGGCGGGCTTGAGGTCGCGCTGCTGGAACCCCGTCGCGATCACGGTGATCTTCACCTCGTCGCCGAGGTGCTCGTTGATGACCGACCCGAAGATGATGTTCGCGTCGGGGTCGGCGGCGGCCTGCGCCATCGAGACCGCCTCGTTCACCTCGAACAGCGTGAGGTTCGGGCCGCCGCTGATGTTCACGAGCAGCCCGGTGGCGCCGTCGAGGGTGACGTCCTCGAGCAGCGGCGAGTTGATGGCGGCCTGCATGGCCTCCACCGCGCGGCGCTCGCCGGAGGAGCGGCCGGTGCCCATGAGCGCCATCCCCTGCTCGCTCATGATCGTGCGGACGTCGGCGAAGTCGACGTTCACGAGGCCGTGGACCGTGATGAGGTCGGAGATGCCCTGCACCGCGTGGAGCAGCACCTCGTCGGCGCGCTTGAACGCGTCGGCGAGCGACATGTTCTCGCCCGCGACCGAGAGGAGCCGCTGGTTCGGGATGACGATGAGCGTGTCGACCGCGGCCTTCAGCTCCGCGAGCCCCTGCTCGGCCTGCTTGCGCCGCTTGTTGCCCTCGAAGAGGAACGGCTTCGTCACCACGCCGACGGTGAGCGCGCCGGTGGACTTGGCGATGTCCGCGACCACCGGGGCGCCGCCGGTGCCGGTGCCGCCGCCCATGCCGGCGGTGACGAACACCATGTCGGCGCCCTCCAGCGCCGCGGCGATCTGGTCGCGCTCCTCGAGCGCGGCGGTGCGGCCCACCTCCGGGTTCGCGCCCGCCCCCAGCCCGCGCGAGGCGCTGCGGCCGAGCTGGATCTTGACGCTCGCCCGGTTGGCGGCGAGCGCCTGCACGTCGGTGTTGGCCGCGATGAACTCCACGCCCTCGAGGCGCCCCGCGACCATCGTGTTGATGGCGTTGCCGCCGCCGCCCCCGACGCCGATCACCTTGATCCGCGCGCCGTCCTGCTTGTCCGTGTACTCGATCATTGGCAGGCTCCCCGCGGGTCTAGAAGATCTCCCCGAGCCACTCCTTCATCCGGTTCTTCACCTTCCGGTAGACGTTCTCCTCGCGGATCTTGAAGTACGGGGAGAGGTCCTGCTGCTGGGCGCCGTAGATGACGAGCCCCACCGCCGTGGCGTACATCGGGCTCTTCACCACGTCGACGAGGCCGCCGATGCCGCGCGGCATCCCCTTGCGCACCGGCATCCCCAGCACCTCCTCGGCCATCTCGGTCATGCCGGCGAGGAGCGTCGATCCGCCGGTGATGACCACGCCGGAGGCGAGGATCTCCTCCATCCCGCACTTCTGCAGCTCGTGCTGGACGAGCATGAAGATCTCCTCGACGCGCGGCTCCACGATCTCGGCGAGGATGTGGCGCGAGAGGACGCGCGGCTGGCCGCCGCCCACGCTCGGCACCTCGATGGTCTCCGACTTGTCGACCATCGATCCCATCGCGCAGCCGTACTGCTTCTTGATCCGCTCCGCCTCGTGCGTGGGGGTGCGCAGCCCGACCGCCACGTCGTTCGTGAGGTGGTTGCCGCCGAGGGAGATGACGGCGGTGTGCTGGATCGACCCGTTGTGGAAGACGGCGATGTCGGTCGTGCCGCCGCCGATGTCCACCAGGCAGACGCCGAGCTCCTTCTCGTCCTCGGAGAGGGTCGCGAGGGACGACGCGAGCGGCTGCAGGACGATGTCGGCCACGTTGAGGCCGGTGCGCTGCGCGCACTTCACGATGTTCTGCGCGGACGACACCGCGCCGGTGACGATGAGCGCCTTCGCCTCCAGGCGCACGCCGCTCATCCCGACCGGCTCCTTCACGCCGTCCTGGTCGTCGACGACGTACTCCTGCGGCAGGACGTGGATCACCTCGCGGTCGAGCGGGATCGCGACGGCCTTCGCCTGGTCGATGACGCGGTCCACGTCCTGCTGGCGGACCTCCTTGTCCTTGACGGCGACGACGCCGTGGGAGGGGAACGCCTTGATGTGGCCGCCGGCGATGCCGGTGTAGACGGTGCTGATCTCGCAGCCGGCCATGTGCTCGGCCTCCTCGATCGAGCGCTTGATCGAGGCGACGGTGGCGTCGATGTTGACGACCACGCCCTTGCGCAGGCCCTTCGACGGGTGCGAGCCGATGCCGATGATGTCGATGCCGTCGTCGGTCACCTCGCCGACGATGGCGCAGATCTTCGTCGTGCCGATGTCCAGGCCGACGAGGATGTCCCCGGGTTTCGCCATGACCACCTCCGGGCGAGTTGGCGCCGTCGCGCTTCGCCCACCTGCGGCCCTCTCGGACCGCCACCACCACCCCGCGCCGAGCCGACCGTCGGACTCGCCGCGGACCCGCGTCCTTCCCTGCGCTACGGGGCCGCCTGCTCAGGCGGCCTCGAGCGCGATACCCGCACGGCCACCCAGTCCGGGCGCCTGCGATTGTCGAGGTGCAGCACCTCCGCGCGCTGCCCCTCGGCGTCGACCGCCGCGAGGACGCGCTCCAGCCGCGCCAGCTTCTCCGGCAGGTCTCCCTGCCCGAGCCGGACCTCGACGCCCTCGTCCCCCGCCCAGAGGATCGTCCCGTAGTCCGGGTCGAGGTGGATCTCCGAGATCGGCGCGCGGCGATCGAGGCCGCGCTCCGCCCACCGGTCGAGGAGCGCGAGCGCGCCCACGAGGAGCGGCTCGACCTCGGCGCGATGCTCGACCCAGTCCTCGCGCCCGACGCCCGTCACCACCGGCAGGTCCAGCCCGTCTCCGGGCGTCGCCCGCTTGAACACCTCGCCGCGCTCGTCCACCAGGTAGAGCGAGCCCAGATCCACCAGCGCCCGCGCCCGCCGCTCGACGACCGAGACCTCCAAGGCGGCCGGCAGCCGGCGCCGCACCTCGGCCGACGCGATCCACGGGTGCCGGCGCAGCGCGGCCGCCACGGCCTCGGGATCGACCGCGAGCAGGTGGTCGCCGGCGGCCACCGGCGACAGCTCGAGCAGCTCCTCCGCCGTCGCGCGGGAGAGGCCGTCGAAGCGGATCTCGCCGATCCGCAGGAGGCCGCCCGACACCGTGACCCGCCAGACGCCCCAGCCCGCGACCGCGAGGCAAGAGGCGAGGACCACGAACGGAAAGGCGAAGCGGAGGGCCGCCGCGAGCTTGCGCCGCCGCTCCCCCGGAACCCTGTCCACGCGTCGCCGGTTCGGACCCCGCGCCACCGCCACTCCCCAGCGCCCGGCCGCGGCGCCCTCTCGGAGACCGCCGCGCTTCCGGGCGGTATCGCCCGATGCTGGAGGATGGCAGACGGCCGAGGGGGCGCAAGTTTTCGGCGGCGGCGGCTCGCTCGGGAACGCGATCGGGCAGGAGGGCCGAAGAACGGAACGGGGGGCGCGCGCCCCCCGCTCCCGAGCGCTCATGGCGCGCGGCGCCGGCTACGGCGCGCAGCTGAATGCAGGGTCGGTGGGGTCCGTGACGCAGTACGGCCGCATCATCTCGTTGTCCTCGTGAGACAGGATGTGGCAGTGCCACACGTACAGCCCCGGGATGTCGAAGAAGGCCCGGACGCGGGTGATCTGTCCGGGGTTCATGATGGCGGTATCCTTGCCGCCCGCCTCCCAGGGGTTCGCCGGCACCGGGACCGCGTTCTTGGGGACGAACGCGAACGGGTCCGGTGGACAGATCGCCCCCGGGGTACCGGCGTTGCAGGCCGCAACCGCCGCGTCCCATGCGGCCAGATCGATCGGCGTTCGATCCATGACCACGAACTGCACCTGGTGCAGGTGGATGGGGTGCGAGTCCACCGTGCGGTTCACGATCTGCCACACCTCGGTCGACCCGACCGGCGGAGCCTCGGTGACGGGAGCCATCCAGGGCAGCGGGCCCATCGCGTCGCCGAGCTGCGCGGCGATGGGGCCGCCGAAGCGTGGGACCCCGCTCACGATCTCGTTGAGCGTGAGGGTGCGAGCCGTGCCGTTCGCGGCCGGCCCGCCGAACGGATCCGGCGGCTGGTTGAGGACGAGCTTTCCGGCGGGCGGGACGGGATCGACGAAGTTGGCGGATTTCAGCGCGACGTCGAAGCGCATCACCTGGCCGGTGGTGGCGGGATCCGCCTGCGCCCCCACGGGGACCGGGCCGCCGCCCCATGGCATGTCGGGTCCGACGTTCTGAAGGATGAGGCGCTGCCCGGCATAAGGACCGAAGTCGACGATGGTGTCGTACCGCTCGCCCGGGCCGATGACCAGCTGGGTGACGGTCGCCACCTTGCCGGGGAGGAAGCCGCCATCGTTGCCGATGATGGAGATCCTGAGGCCGTTCGGCCGCCCGGCGGCGTCGGCGAACCGGAGGATGAGGAAGCGGGAGTCGCTGCCGTTGAGGAACCGCACCCGGTAGCGGCGCGCCTCGGTGACGTGGAACGGCCAGGTCCGGCCGTTCACCACCATGGTGTTCCCGAAGAACTCCGGGTTCCAGGTCGGCGCGACGTCGCTGAGCGGATAGTACGGCCCGGCGAAGCCGTCGAAGAACCGGCGGGTGGTGGCGTAGAACAGCGAGCCATCCGCGTTGAAGGAGCGGTCCTGGATGGCGAGGGGGATCTCGTACGGGGCGCCGGGGATCCGGGTCAACGACGTGTTGAAGCCCGACGAGTTCGTCCCGGCGATGAGGTCTTCCTCGTACGCGTCACGGAGGAAGTAGAAGCCCGCCATGCCCGTGTAGACGTTCGTCCGGGTCATGCCGAGCGAGTGGTCGTGGTACCAGAGCGTCGTCCCGCGCTGGTCGTTGCGGTACGTGTAGGTGGCGGTTCCGTCCCACGTCCAGCTGGCGGGGAAGTTCGAGCCGACGGTCGCGTAGCCCTCGGGGATGTTGCGCGCGGCCGGCAGGTACCAGGCCTCCGGGTACCCATCGACGTCGGGGTCGATGTGGCCGCCGTGCAGGTGCGTGACGATGGGCGCGGGACCGGTGTACGGCAGCGGGCTCTGCCCGGTGCAGTCCGGACCGGGCGGCGGGTCCATGCCGGGCATCTCCGGCCTGCAATCCTTCGGTGGGTTCGCCCAGTGCAGCGTCTGGTCGACCGGGAGGAAGTACGGGACGAACTCGCAGCTGGGATCCGTCGAGGGCGTGGAGGACGCCCTGCACGCGACCGGATCCTTCACGAGCTCGTTACGCCACCTCACCGTCGTCGGCTCGCCCTGCCGAGCCATGATGGTGAAGGCGGGATAGTGGAAGCTGCCGCCCTCGGCGACCGTCCCAGGGTGGGAGGTGGAGCCGTATCCCCAGACCCTCGTCATGCCGAACCCTGGCGGAAGCACCTGCTGCTGGAACTCCCGGACGGCGATGTCGTAGGTGTTCTCCCCCACGGCCGGCATCGCGGGGGGCACCACGAGCGGCTGCACGTACTTCGGGATGATCAGGGGATTCAGAGACCCTCCCGGCAGCGGCGCTGCGAAAGCATCCGGCACGAGCGGGCCGATCGCGAGCGCGGCCACGGCCGCGACCAGGGGTTTCCAGCTGGGGGTGCTGCGGTGGTGCGCCATTCGAGGGTCCTCCTTCTGCTGCGAGCTGCCCGTCGTGACCGCCGAGGTGTCACCGAAGCTCGTCGTGCCGCGGAGCGACCTCGTGCGGCGAACCCGCACGGAGCGTCCGTGTAGAGCGATCACGGTCTGAGGGTGAAGCGAGACGTACGGTACGCGCTGCGATCGGCGCAGCGCATCGTCCCGCTCGGGCGACGGCGCGCCACGCGGACGGTCGCCGTCATGGCGCACGAAACCGCGGCACTCACGTCGGGTGAAACGCGCCGCCGGCGACGTCGGCGTGCGGACTCGGGTTCTCCACGCCGACCGGGAAATCGACACGCGCGCGACGGCGGGCCGTGGCCCCCGGCCTGGCCCGCGAGTTGCCGCATTTGCGAGCAGTGAACGCCCCAACCGAACTTCACGGTTCGTGACGAGGAGGATTGACGGAGACGATCGACCCCGCAATCGGCGATTGCGCGGAGCAGCGCGCGTGCGGGCGTCACGTGAGCGCGGGACCGCGGCGCGGGCGTGGTGAGCGCGTGCGGAGCGCGGGACCTCGTCTCAGCGTCGCGCCCGCCGGCCCGCCGAGGGGCCGGGCGACCGCGCTCCCTCCTTGGCGCGACCCCACGGCCCGTGGTCTCATGCGCGCCGTGTTCCTCCCCGAGGAAGCCGCCGCCGCCGTCGAGGCGCTGCGGCGCACCGGCCAGAACGTGCGGTTCGAGATCAAGAAGGCCTGCGAGCAGGAGCGCTGGCGGCTCAAGGCGCTCTACGACGTCGTCGACGAGGCGGGCGCTCCGCCGCGCACGGTCCACCTCGGCCTCCTCTGGGCCGACGACCGCGCCGCGGTGAGCGAGCTGCGCGACCGGCTGGAGCGCGGCGAGAGCGGGCGGGCGCCGTAGCGCCCGTCCCACGTCACGCGATCGCGTCCGCGCTGGGAGGCGCGGTGCGGCGGCGGACGAGCGCGAGGTAGGACAGCGCCGCGAGCTTCCCGGCGCTCATCGTGGCGTAGCTCGCCCAGCTCCACGGGATGCCGAGCGCGAACGCGATCCCGGCGAGGAACGCGCCGGTATCGAGCGCGACCCCGGCGAGCTGCGACCAGACCACGCGCGCCCGGAACGATCCGCGCACCTTCGTGAAGACGAGCTGGTCGGCGAGCTCCGCGGCGAAGAAGGCGCCGCCGGACACCAGCGCGAGGCGCGGGTTGAAGGCGGCCGTGATGAAGGCGCCAGCGAGCGACGCGAGCCAGACCTTGCCGCCGATCTCCTGCTGCGCGAAGTCCCGCAGGATGAAGGTGGCGCCCACGAACAGCGTCGCGAACGAGAACACGCCGCCCCACGGCGGGCTGATCGGGGGGAACACGACGAACGCGGCGTTCACCGCGACGATCGACAGGACGTAGAGGACGGTTCGCACGGTGCCTTCGGGGGAAGCGGGGCAGAGGTATAGCCGGAAATCCCGTCCGGCGCGCCCCGGCCGGCCCGCGGTCCGCGGCGGGGGCGCCCACCGGCGGTGCATCCACTCGCGGCGACGCGACGGGGGCCTCCCGCGGGCGGGCGGCCGATCCGCAACGTCTTGAGTCGTGCTCGGTAGATCGCTCCTGCTCGCGTCCACGCTCGTAGCCACCGCGGCCGCCGCGCAGGAGCCGGGCTCGGCCGACTGGCCGCTCGTGCCCGGGCTCATGGGGTACAACGCGCTGCCGGTGCTCCCGAACGCCGACCCGGTCGTCGGCTCGCTCGGCGAGCTCGAGCTCGGCGGCGCGGCGCAGGCCTCCGGGCTGGAGGCGCGCGACCACGCGGCGACCCCCTACGTCCGGCTCATGGTCCCCTTCCGCGAGACGGCGGCGCTGGAGCTGGACGCGATCCTGGTCGAGATCTGGCGGACGTCGGCGGAGACGCAGCAGCGGCTCGCGGCGCTCCACCGGGCGGGCGGCACCTCGGGGGACATCCGGTTCGGCGCACGCTTCCTCCTGTTCCGGGAGCGGCGCCTCCCCGCGGTGGGGCTGAGGCTCACGGTCAAGTCGACGACGGGCAAGGGGCTGACGTCGCGGCGCTTCACGAACGCGCCCGGGTACGCCATCGACGTGCTCTTCGGCAAGGAGGCGGGGGAGCTCGCCGGGACGCAGGTGCGAGCGCTGGCGCGCGTCGGGTTCCTCGCCTGGCAATTCGCGCAGGACCGCCAGGACGACGCCCTGGGCTACGGCCTCGGCCTCCGCGCCACGCGCGCCAGCGGGCTCGGCCTGGAGCTCGACTGGCGGGGCTACCTGGGGTGGCGCTTCGCCGATCGCCCGAGCGTGCTCGGCCTCACCGGCGTCCTGCCGATGCCCGCGGGCGAGCTGAAGGCGACGCTGAACGCGGGGCTGAACCGCGACGCGCCGCCGATGGAGGTGCGGGTCGGCTGGGTGGGCCGGTTCGAGCTGCCCGAGGCGCTGCGCGGGGAGTGAGGCCGGGCCCTACGCCTTGAGGGCCGCGCCGTCGAGGATCCGCTCGCAGAGCTCGGGGAACGCGAGGCCGAGCCCCGCCGCGATCTTCGGCACGAGCGAGGTGGCGGTCATGCCGGGCAGCGTGTTCACCTCGAGGATGAACGGCGTCCCGTCGGGCGCGACGATGAAGTCCACCCGCGTCACCCCGCTGCAGCCGAGCCCGCGGTGTGCCGCCTCGGCCGCCGCCATGACGCGGCTCGCGTGGGCCTCGGGGATGCGCGCCGGGTAGTAGTACCTGGTGGTCCCCGCGGTGTACTTGGCGGCGTAGTCGTAGAACTCGTTCGCGGGGGCGATCTCGATGGCGCCGAGCGCCTTCCCTTCGAGCACCGCGACGTTCACCTCGGTCCCCTTCACGTAGCGCTCGACCACGACGTCGCCCTTGTAGCGCGCCGCCTCGCGGCAGGCGTCGGCGAGCCGCGCCGCGTCCTTCACGATCTGGACGCCCACCGAGGAGCCCTCGCCCGCGGGCTTCACGACGCACGGGACGCCGAACGGCAGGTCGCGGAGGTCGATCTCGGCGGCGCGCGCCGGCGGGAAGGCGCGGTACTCGATGACGTCGAGCCCGAGCGCCTTGAAGATCGCCTTCGAGACCGTCTTGTCCATGCCCATGGCGGACGCGGTGACGCCCGAGCCGGTGTAGGGGATGCCCATGCACTCGAGGAGCCCCTGCACGCAGCCGTCCTCGCCCCAGCGGCCGTGCAGCGCGACGAAGGCCACGTCGACGCGGAGCTCGCGCAGCCGCGCCGGGAGCTCGGCGTCCACGTCCACGAGGGTGACGTCGTGCCCCCTCGCGCGGAGCGCGTCGGCGCAGGCCGCGCCGGTGCGGAGCGAGACCTCGCGCTCCGAGGAGCGACCGCCGTACAGCACCGCGACCTTCTTGCCGGTCCACTTGCCCATGTGCGTCTCCTGGTCCGCCCCTTGTTACCCGGTTCCGCGCCCGATCTTCAATCGGGCGCCGCGAATCTACGCGCGCAGCCCCTCGAGATCCTCTGCATGGAACTCGCCCACGAGCCGGACCTCCGTCTCGAGCGAGATCCCGAACCGCTGCTTCACCCGCGTCCGCGCGAGCCGCATGAGCGCGAGCACGTCGCGCGCGGTCGCGCCCCCCAGGTTGGAGACGAAGTTCGCGTGGACGTCCGACCACGTGGCCCCGCCGACACGGTGCCCCTTCAGGCCCACCGCCTCGACGAGGCGTCCGGCGAAGTCGCCGGGCGGGTTCGTGAAGGTCGAGCCGAACGTGGGCCGATCGAGGGGCTGCGTGCGGCGGCGGCCGTCGCGATCCGCCTGCATGATCCGCTCGCTCTCGGCGACGTCCCCGGGCCGGAGCGTGAGCTGGACGCGCGTGATCACCGCGCCCGCGGGCAGGCGGCAGGTGCGGTAGGCGAAGCCGAGCGACGCCGCGGGCACGAAGCCCGCGCCGTCGGCCGTGGCGAGCTCCACCGCGGACACGACGTCCTTCATCTCGCCGATCTTCGTCCCCGCGTTCATGGCCACCGCGCCGCCGAGGGTGCCGGGGATCCCCGCCACGAACTCGATCCCGACGAGCCCCGCCGCGTGAGCGCGGACCCAGAGCCGGCTGGTGGGCGCGCCGGCCCCGAGCACGAGGCGTTCCCCGTCCCGCGCCTCCTCGCCGAACCCCTGCGGCAGCCGCAGGACGACCCCCCGCACGCCGGCGTCGGCGACGAGCGTGTTCGCGCCGCCGCCCAGGATGGTGAGCGGCACCGAGAGCTCGCGCACGGCGCGCAGCAGCGCGGCGAGCGCGCCGGGATCGGCCGGGCGCACCAGCAGGTCCGCCGGTCCGCCGACGCGCACCGCCGTGCGCGGCGCGAGCGGCGCGTCGCGCAGGACCTCGCCGCGCACGCGGCGCTCGATCTCGGCGCGCCAGTCGGCGTCGCCCGGCCCGCGGAGCGCGCCCGCCACCGCTACGCCTCGAGCAGCCCGAGCAGCTCGGGGCCGGCGGCGGTGATGTCGCCGGCGCCGAGGGTGAGGACGATGTCGCCCGGCCGGACCCGCTGCCGCGCCGCGCGCGCGAGCTCCGGGCGCGGCACGAGGGACACGTCGCGATGGCCGCAGGCGCGGATGGCCTCGGCGAGCGCCTCGCTCGTCGCGCCGGGGATGGGCTCCTCGCCGGCCGCGTAGATGTCGGTGAGGAGGAGCACGTCCGCGTCGTTGAAGGCGGTGGCGAACTCGGGGAGGAGGTCGCGGGTGCGGGTGTAGCGGTGCGGCTGGAACAGGCACACCACGCGCCGGTGGAAGGCCTCGCGCGCGCCGAGGAGCGTCGCCTTCACCTCGGCCGGGTGGTGGCCGTAGTCGTCCACCACCGTCACGCCCCCCGCCTCGCCGCGCACCGTGAAGCGGCGCTGCACGCCGCCGAAGGACGCCAGGGCCTCGCGGGTCACGTCCGCGGGGACCCCCATCTCGTCGGCGATCGCCACCACCGCGAGGGCGTTCAGGGCGTTGTGGCGTCCGACCAGGCGCACCTCGAAGCGACCCAGCGGCTCGTCGCGCCGGAACGCGTCGAACCGCACGGCGTGGCCGGAGACCTCGATGCCGTCCGCGCGGTAGTCGGCCTGGTGGCTCTCGCCGTAGGTGACGTAGCGGCTCTCCACCTCGGGCAGGAGCGACTGGACCGTCGGGTGATCGATGCAGAGGATGGCGCGGCCGTAGAAGGGGACGCGGTTCACGAAGTCGAGGAAGCCCTTGCGGAGCGCCTCCTCCGTCTTCCAGTGGTCGAGGTGCTCGGGGTCGATGTTGGTGACGATGGCGATGGTCGGCGGGATGTGCAGGAACGAGCCGTCGGACTCGTCCGCCTCGACGACCATGTAGTCGCCCCGGCCGAGCTTCGCGTTGGAGCCGAAGGTGTTCACCTTGCCGCCCACCACCGCGGTGGGATCGAGCCCGGCGTGGGCGAGGAGGTGCGCGGCGAGCGAGGTGGTGGTGGTCTTGCCGTGCGAGCCCGCGATGGCGACGCCGTACTTGAGCCGCATGAGCTCGGCGAGCATCTCGGCGCGCGGGATGATCGGGATCTTCCGCCGGCGGGCCTCCACGACCTCGGGGTTGTCCTTGCGCACGGCGGAGGAGGTGACCACCACGTCCACCTGCTCCACGTGCTGCGCGGCGTGGCCGCGCTGGACGCGGCCGCCGAGCGACGCGAGCCGGCGGGTGATCTCCGACTCCTTCAGGTCGGAGCCCGAGACGGCGTAGCCCAGGTTGAGCAGCACCTCGGCGATGCCGCTCATGCCGATGCCGCCGATGCCGACGAAGTGGATCTTGGCGGGTCTGGAACGGAAGAGGCTCATGCGGTCGGATCCGGGCTAGGCGAGGTCGGGCGGGCGAACGGGGCCGTGGCCGGGGCGCTCCTGGCCGGCGGGGGAGCCCCAGCGGCGGCGCACCAGCTCGGCGCAGACGTCGGCGATCTCCTTCGCCGCCTGCGGGCTGCCGAGCCGGCCGGCGGCGCGCGCCATCCGCTCGCGCCGCTCCGGGTGGGTGAGGATGGCGCGGATCTCCGCCGCGAGCAGCTCGCCGGTGAGGTCGCGCTCCTCGATCATCACGGCGGCGCCGGCGACCACCAGGCTGCGCGCGTTCACCACCTGGTGGTTGTCGGCGGCGGCGGGGAAGGGCACGAGGATCGCCGGCTTCTTGCAGACGGTGAGCTCGGCGAGCGTGGTCGCCCCGGCGCGGCAGACCACGAGGTCCGCGCCGGCGTACGCCGCGCTCATGTCGTGGATGAACTCGCGCACGTCCGGCTCGAACCCGCAGGCGCGGTAGCCCTTCTCCACCTGCTCGCGGTCGCGCGCCCCGGTCTGGTGCGTCACGGCGAGCGCCTCGCGCAGATCGGCGAGGTGCGGCAGCGCCTCGATGACGCGCATGTTGAGCGCGTGGGCGCCCTGCGACCCCCCGAAGACGAGCATCCTCGGCCGCGGGTGCTTCACCTCCGGCCGCATGTAGTTCTCCATGAGCGTGCGGCGGATCGGGTTGCCGAGCTGGTAGACCTTGCGTCCGGCGAAGTGGCGTGCCGCCTCGGGGAAGGCCGTGAACGCGGCGTCCACGAACCGGCCGAGGACGCGGTTCGTGAAGCCGGCGATGGCGTTCTGCTCCTGCACCGCGGTGGGGATGCGGAGCAGCCAGGCCACGAGGACGACCGGCCCGCTCGCGTACCCGCCCACGCCGACCACCACGTCCGGCCGCCACTTGCGGAGGATCCGGTGCGACTGCAGGAGCGCGCGGGGCACGAGGAGCAGGTTGAGGAGGAGGGAGAGGATCCCCTTCCCCTTCAGCCCCTTCACGTCGATGAGCTCGATCGGGAAGCCGGCCGCGGGGACGACCTTCGCCTCCAGGCCGCGCTCGGTGCCGACGAACACGACGTCGTTGCCCGGGTGGCGCCCGACCACCTCCTCCGCGAGCGCGATGCCGGGGAACACGTGCCCGCCCGTGCCGCCGCCGGCGATGAGCATCCTCATGGCGTCGTCCCTTCCGCTCCCCTGTCGAGCCGCACCCCGTCGCCCGCTCCGACCCGCACCGCGGACGGCGCCCGCCGCAGGAACCCGCCACGCTCGCCGCTCACCGCGAGCAGCACGCCCGAGGCGCCGAGCAGGGTCATGAGCGACGAGCCGCCGTAGGAGACGAAGGGCAGGGTGAGCCCCTTCGTCGGGAGCAGGCCGAAGACGACCGCCAGGTTCACGAGGGCCTGCGCCCCGACGAGCGAGGTCACGCCGAGCGCGGCGTAGCAGCCGAACGGCTCCGAGGCGTTCAGCGCGGCCCGCACCCCGCGCCAGACCACGACGGCGTAGAGCCCCACGAGCAGCAGGATGCCGAGCAGCCCGGTCTCCTCCGCGATCACCGCCGCGATGAAGTCGGTGTGGGCCGCCGGCAGGTAGAAGAGCTTCCCCTTCCCCTGGCCGAGCCCCTGGCCGAGCCAGCCCCCGTGCGCGGTGCCGAGCAGCGACTCCCACAGCTGGAACCCGGCGCCGGAGCGGTAGCGCTCGGGGTCCAGGAACGCCATCACGCGCTCGTACCGGTACGGCGTGGACTTCACGAGGTGCCAGGCGATCGGCAGCGCGAGGAGCCCGGCGCCGAGGAGGTAGGAGACGCGCGCGCCCGCCGCGAACAGCATCGCGAACAGCACGAGGAACAGGATGACGCCGGTGCCGAGATCGCTCTGCCACAGGCACAGCACGACGAGCGCGCCGGTCACGAGCAGGTGCGGCAGGAGGCCGATGGAGAAGACCCGTACCTTCTCCTGCTTCCGCGCGAGCGAGCGGGCGAGGTAGAGCACGAGCGCGACCTTCGCCGCCTCGGCGGGCTGGAACTGCACCGGGCCGAGCGGGATCCAGCGCTGCGCGCCGCCCGCGCTCTTCCCGACGAGGGGCACGAGCAGCAGCGTGAGGAAGGTGACGCCGAGCATGGGGTACGCGAGGGCCGAGATCCGGCGCGTCCCGAGGCGCAGCGCGAGGAGGAGGAGGCCGACCCCGGCGACGGCCGCCGCGAGCTGGCGCTTCAGGTAGTAGAACTCGTCGTGTCCGAGCCGGGCGCTCTGGGACGCGGGGATGGCGCTCGCGGAGTACACCATCACCGCGCCGAGCGCGGTGAGCGCGAGCAGGGCCGCGACCAGGATCCCGTCCACCGTCGTGCCCGCCCGCGGCGCGGGCGCGTCCTCGGCTCTGCTCATGCGAACTCCGCGACGTGGCGGCGGAACGCCTCGCCACGCTCCTCGTAGTTGCGGAACTGATCGTAGCTCGCGCACGCCGGCGAGAGCAGCACCGCATCCCCCGGACGGACGAGGGCCGCCGCGCGCCGCACCGCGGCTTCGAGGGTGACGCACGCCTCGGTCGGGCAGAGGTCGCCGAGCTCGCGCTCCACGGCGGGCGCGTCCTCGCCGATGGTCAGCAGCGCCTTCACGCGCCCGGCGAAGAGCGGCCGGAGCGGGGCGTAGGGGGCGCCCTTGCCGCGCCCCCCCATCACCAGGACCACGCGCGCCGTCCCCGCGGGGAACGCCGAGAGCCCGACGAGCGTCGAGTCCACGTTCGTCGCCTTCGAGTCGTTCACCCACTCGATCCCGCCGCGCTCGCCCACGACCTCGAGCCGGTGCGGCAGGCCCCCGAAGGCGTCGAGCCCGGCCTGCACCTCGCCGCCGGGCACGCCGAGCAGGCGGGCGCAGAGCACCGCGGCCATCGCGTTCTCGCGGTTGTGCCGCCCGCGCAGGGCCCGGTTCGCGAGGCGGAAGCGCTCGGGGCCGCCCCCGCGCGCCTGCACCCACAGCTCCGTCGCGCCGCCCTCGTCCGGCTCGAGGCCGGGATCGCGCGCGCCGGGGCCGGGAGGGCCGAAGCCGAAGGTGTGGAGGACGGCGCGCGAGGCCTCGGCCATCGCGAGCGCGCGCGGGTCGCGGGCGTTCGCGACGGCGTGGTCGCCCGGCTGCTGCAGCCCGAACAGCCGCGCCTTCGCGGCGGCGTAGTCGTCCACGTCGCGGTAGCGGTCGAGGTGATCCGGGGTGACGTTCAGGATGGCGGCCACCCGGGGGCGCAGCGAGAGCAGCCCCTCCATCTGGAACGACGAGAGCTCCGCGACGACCACCTCCGCGCCGCCGCCGTCGAGGACGTGCTGGCAGAGCGGGGTGCCGAGGTTGCCGCCGGTGAACGTCCGCCGGTGGCGCGCGAAGAGCGCCCCGGCGAGCGCGGTGGTCGTGCTCTTGCCGTTCGTGCCGGTGATCGCGACGATCGGCACGCCCGCGAGGAACCGGGCCGCGAGCTCGACCTCGCCCCACACCGGCACCCCTGCGGCCCGGGCGCGGACGACCTCGGCGAGCGCCATCGGGACGCCCGGCGAGACCACCACGAGGTCGGCGCGGGTGAAGTCCTCCGCGTCGTGGCCTCCCAGCACCCGGCGAACGCCGGCCGTCTCCAGGGCCGCGAGCGGGCCGGTGAGGTGCTCCTCGGCGCGCCGGTCGGTGACCGTGACCCGCGCGCCCTCGCGCGCGCAGAGGCGCGCCGCCGCCACGCCGCTCCTGGCGAGGCCGACGACGGTGACGCGCTTGCCCTTCAGCTGGGGAGTCACGCGGCGCTACCTCAGCTTCAGGGACATGAGCGCCACCAGGGCGAGCATGATCGACATGATCCAGAACCGTACGATGATCTTCGGCTCGGCCCACCCCTTCAGCTCGTAGTGGTGGTGGATGGGGGCCATCCGGAAGATGCGCTTGCCGGTGGTGCGGAACGACCAGACCTGCAGGATGACGCTGACCGTCTCGGCGAGGAACACGCCGTGGAGGATGGCGCTCGCCACCTCGTTCTTGGTGAGGACGGCGAGCATGCCGAGGCCGCCGCCCAGCGCGAGCGAGCCGACGTCGCCCATGAACACCGACGCGGGGTACGTGTTGTACCAGAGGAACGCGATGCCGGCCCCGAAGATGGCGGAGCAGAACACGCCCAGCTCCTCGGCGCCGGGGATGTAGGCGATGCGCAGGTACTCGGCCAGGCTGAAGCCGGCGATGGTCGCGCCCGCCACGTAGGAGAGCGCGAGGAACGTCATCGACGAGACGATGGTCGGGCCGATGGCGAGGCCGTCGAGCCCGTCGGTGAGGTTCACCGCGTTCGACGTGGCGACCACCACGAAGATCATGAACGGCAGGTAGAGCCAGCCGAGCGACGGCGAGAACAGGTGCGTCGGCACGAACGGCAGCGTGAGGTGCAGGTCGACGAGGCTGCCGATGGTGAGGAAGGGGAACCCGTCCGTCGTGCGCGGCTGCCAGTCGGTGAGCAGGCCGTAGTAGACGGCCAGCACCACCAGCACCTGGAGGACGAGCTTCTTCTTTCCGGCGAGCCCCTTCGAGTTCCGCTTCGAGATCTTGAGCCAGTCGTCCCAGAACCCGATCACGCCGTAGCCGAGCGTGACGAGGAGGGCCGCCCACACGAGGCGGTTCCCGAGGTCGGCGAAGAGCAGCGTGGAGACGGTGACGGCGAGGAGGATGAGCGCGCCGCCCATGGAGGGCGTGCCGGCCTTCTTCTTGTGCCGCTCGGGCGTGTCCTCGCGGACGTTGGAGTGCCCGTACTGCAGGACGCGCATCCGCTCGATGAAGAGCGGTCCGAGGAGCAGGCCGATGAGCAGGGAGACGAGGCCCGCCGCGACGATGCGGAAGGAGGGGTAGCGCAGGACGTTGAAGAGCCCGAACTGCCCCGAGAGCGGGTAGAGGAAGTGATAGAGCATCTAGCGGAGGGCCTCGACCAGCCGCTCGAGCTTCATGCCGCGGCTGCCCTTGACGAGGAGGACGTCCGACGGCGGCGCGAGCGCGGTCCGGGCCCAGCGGACGAGCGCGTCCATGTCGTCGGTGTGGAAGGTCTCGAGGCCTGCGGCGCGCGCCGCCTCGGCGGTGGCGCGGGAACGCGGGCCGAAGGCGGCGAGGAGCCTCACGCCCGCGCGGGCGGCCTCGCCGCCGAGCTCGC
Source organism: Anaeromyxobacter sp. Fw109-5 (assembly GCF_000017505.1). Classification (NCBI taxonomy): domain Bacteria; kingdom Pseudomonadati; phylum Myxococcota; class Myxococcia; order Myxococcales; family Anaeromyxobacteraceae; genus Anaeromyxobacter; species Anaeromyxobacter sp. Fw109-5. The sequence goes on along the minus strand of NC_009675.1, from coordinate 4,527,508 downwards.
GGTGCGCCGGCTCCTCGAAGGCGCCGAGCTCCAGCATGTCCCCGAGGACCGCCACCGCCCGGGCGTCGGGCCGCGCGAGGTCCACGAGCGTGCGGAGCGCGGCCGACATCGACGCCGGGTTCGCGTTGTAGCAGTCGTCCACGAGGCGCAGCCCGGAGGCGAGCCGCTCGAGCCGCAGGCGCCGCCCGACCGGACGGACCGCCGCGAGCCCCTGCGCGATCTCGCGGTCGCTGCAGCCGAGCGAGATCGCCGCCGCGGCGGCCGCCGCCGCGTTCACGGCGTTGTGCGCGCCCACCAGCCCGGGGATGTGCACGGGGACCTCGCGGTTGCCGACGCCGAGCACGAAGTGGAGGCCGTCGTCGCCCTGCGAGCCGATCTCGAGCACGACCACGTCGCCGCGCCGACCCGCGCCCGCCGCGAAGGTCAGCATGCGCTTGCCGGCGGCCTGCGCCCGCTTCAGCATGCGCGGGTCGTCCGCGTTGGCGACCACGATGCCGGTGTCCTGGAGCCCCTGGTACAGCTCGGCCTTGGCGTCCGCCACCGCGTCCACCGTGCCGAGCCCCTCGAGGTGCGCGGCGGCGGCGAGCGTCACGACCCCGACGTACGGCTCGGCGATGGCGGCGAGCCGGGCGATCTCGCCCGGATGGTTCATCCCCATCTCGATCACGGCCGAGCGGTGCTCCGGCCCGAGCCCGAGGAGCGTGAGCGGGACGCCCACCTCGTTGTTGAGGTTGCCCTCGGTCTTGAGGACCGGCCCGCGCGTGGCGAGGATCCCCGCGATCATCTCGCGGGTGGTGGTCTTGCCGTTCGAGCCGGTGACCCCCACGACCGGGATGTGGAACCGGCGCCGGTGGTGGCGCGCGATCGCGCCGAGCGCCGCGAGCGTGTCGGGGACGGCGAGGACCGGCAGCGGGGCCCCCGCGGCGGCGCCGTGGGCGACGACGGCGGCGGCCGCGCCCTTCGCGGAGGCCTCGCCGAGGTAGGCGTGGCCGTCGAAGCGCTCGCCGCGGAGCGCGACGAAGAGCGCGCCGGGCACGATCGTGCGGGTGTCGGTCGAGACGCCGGCGAGCTCTGCGGGCGGCGCGCCCATCCAGCGTCCGCCGGTCGCGGCGGCCAGCTCGTCGGGGGAGAAGCGGGGGACGGTCATACGAAGCCGAGGGCCTTCCGGGCCTCCTCGCGGTCGGAGAAGGGGTGCTTCGTCGTGCCGACGAGCTGGTAGTCCTCGTGCCCCTTGCCGGCGACGAGCACGGCGTCGCCGGGGTGCGCGAGGGAGACTGCGAGGGCGATCGCGGCGCGGCGGTCGGCCTCGACGAGGAAGCCGCGCGCGCCGTCGGCCGCGGCCCGGGCGGAGAGGCGCGCCGCGCCCGCCCGCTCGAGGCCGGGCAGGACGTCCGCGATGATGGCCTCGGGCGCCTCGGTGCGGGGGTTGTCGCTCGTCACCACCACGAGGTCGGCGCCGCGGGCGGCGACCTCGCCCATCAGCGGGCGCTTGCCGCGATCGCGATCGCCGCCGCAGCCGAACACGCACAGGAGCCGCCGCGGCGCGAGGGCGCGGAGCGCCTCCAGCGCGCGGCCGAGCGCGTCGTCGGTGTGGGCGTAGTCCACGAAGATCGAGACACCTCGGCCGTCGATGCGCTCGAGCCGCCCGGGCGCCCCGGCCGAGGCGGACAGGCCCCGCCCGACTGCGTCGGGCGCGATCCCCAGCGCGAGCGCGAGCCCGGCCGCGCACAGCAGGTTCTCGAGGTTGTGCGCGCCGACGAGCGGCGAGCGGATCGCGATCGGCCCCGCCGGCGTCGCGAAGGTGGCCGCGATGCCGGCGAGCCCCGTCGAGACGGCCTCGGCCCGCAGCGTGTCGTCCGCGCGGGTGCCGTAGCGCCAGACGCGCCGGCCCGGTCCGAGCTGGGCCGCGAGCCGCGCGCCGTACGGATCGCGCGCGTTCACCACCGCGACGCCGTCGGGCGCGAGGTGCTCGGCGAAGAGCCGGCGCTTCGCGGCGAAGTACGCGTCCATGTCGCCGTGGTAGTCGAGGTGATCGCGGGTGAGGTTCGTGAACCCCGCCGCCGCGAAGCGCATCCCGCCGACCCGCTCCTGCGCGAGCGCGTGCGAGGAGACCTCGAGCACGACCGCCCGCGTACCGGCCGCGCGCATCTCGGCGAGGACCGCGTGGAGGGTGGTGGACTCGGGGGTGGTGTGGCTGGCGGGGCGCTCGACGCCGGGGAAGCGCTGGGTGACCGTGCCGAGCACGCCGACGGGCAGGTCCGCCGCGCGCGCGCACGCCTCCACGAGGTAGGTGACGGTCGTCTTGCCGTTCGTGCCGGTGACGCCGGCGACGCGGAGCGCGTCGGCGGGACGACCGTGGAAGTTCGCGGCCGCCACCGCCATCGCGCGGCGCGACGAGGGGACGAGGAGGAGCGCCGCGGGGGCGCAGGCGACCGGGCGCTCCGCGACGATCGCCACGGCCCCGCGGGCCGCGGCCTGGGCGGCGAAGTCGTGGCCGTCGCGCACCGCGCCGGGGAGGGCGAAGAAGAGCGCGCCGGGGACGACCTCGCGCGAGTCGCCCGTGACGAGGACGATCTCGTGATCGTCCGCCGCCTCACCCCGCGCGCCCGTACCCTGGATGACCGCCGAGAGCTTCATGTCACCGCACCGGAATGCAAGCCGCCGTCCGGAATCTCTTCCCCTGTGCGCTCGCCCGGTTACGCGCCGTCGTGTCCGCCGGGACACGCACCACGGCGCGGCGCGGCACATCTTACAGCAAAGGGGGGCGGCGCCCAGCCTCGGTGCATCGCCCGGGCGGGCGAGCGCCGCGTCACCCGGTCGGCGCGAGCCGCATCCGCACCCGCGTCCCGCGCTCCACCACCTTGCCGGGCGACGGCCACTGCTGCACCACGCGGCCCGCACCGTCGAGATCGGCCGCGAGGTCCAGCCGCTCGAGCGCGCGGATGGCGGAGCGCGCCGGGAGCCCGGCGAGCGAGGGCACCGCGACGGTCAGCTCGCTCCCCGTCCCCGTGGCGCGAGCCGCGAGCTCGACGGGCGGCGGCCCCTCGGGCTCCTCCTCGGCGGGCTCCGACGCCGCGACCGCTGGCGGGCGCGGCGCCGTGGGGCCGGTCGCGGGCACTCCCATCACCCGCATCGACTCGATGACGATCTCTCGGAACGCGGGGGCCGCGATCTCGCCGCCGTGCACGTCGCCCTTGGGCTCGTCCAGGAACACGCCCACGACGATGCGCGGCGCCTCCGCAGGCGCGTAGCCGACGAACGAGCTGAAGTGGCGATCCGAGGCGTAGCCGCCGGAGACCGGGTCCACCTTGCGCGCGGTGCCGGTCTTGCCGGCGACGCGCCAGCCGTCGATCCGGGCGCGCTTCCCGGTGCCCTTCTCGTCCTCGACGACCCCCACGAGGAAGCGGGTCATCGTCTCGGCCACCGCGGGCGGCACCGCCTGCCGGACGAGCTCCGGAGTCGCCGCCTCGAGCACCTCGCCGGTGGCGGGGTCGACGATGCGCCGGACCACGATCGGGCGCATGAGCTTGCCGCCGTTCGCGAGCGCGGCGATGGCGTTGGTGATCTGGAGCGCGTTCGCGGTGAGGCCGTGACCGAAGCTCTGCGTCGCGAGCGACACCTCGGAGCGCGGCACGGGGAGCTGGCCGCGGATCTCGCCCGGCAGCCCGAGGCCGGTCTTCTCCCCGAGGCCGAAGGCCGCGAGCGACGCGTGCAGCCCGGCCCGCCCGAGCCGCGCCGCGATCTTGGACGCCCCGATGTTCGAGCTCACCGCGAGGATCTTCGAGGCGCCCGCCCAGCCGAGCGCGTCGTGGTCGTGGATCACGTGGGCGCCGATCGCGTACCGGCCGTTGCCGCAGTCGATGGGATCGAGCGGGTGCAGCGCGCCGCGCGCGAGGGCGCCCGCCACGGTGAGCGCCTTCACCGTCGAGCCCGGCTCGAACGAGTCGGTGACGACGCGGTTGCGCAGCTCGGCGCCGCGGGCGGGAGCGTTCGGGTTGTAGGGAGGCCAGCTCGCCATCGCGAGCACCTCGCCGGTGCGCGGCTCGAGCGCGACCGCCATGCCGGAGAGCGCGCGCGAGCGCTTCACCGCCGCGGCGAGGGCGCGCTCGGCGGAGAGCTGGATCCCCTGCTCGATGGTGAGCTCGACCCGCACGCCCTCGCGCTCCTGGCCGGGCTTGGGGGCGTGGGGGAGCACGATGTTCCCGGCCCCGTCCCGCAGGGAGGGCATCTTGGACCGCTCGCCGCGCAGCACGTCGTCGAGCGCGAGCTCGATCCCCTCGAGCCCCTCGCCGTCGTCCCCGACGAGCCCGAGCAGCTGGCTGGCGAGCTCGAGCTTGGGGTAGTAACGGCGGGTCTCGGGGACGAGGGCGATCCCTCGCACGCCGGTGGCCTTCACGATGGCCTCGACCTCGGCGGCCTGCGCCGGCGAGATCCGGCGCGCGATCCACAGGAAGCGGCCGCTCTTGCCGAGCTTCCTGCGGACGGCGCGGGCGTCGAGCTTCAGGGCCCTGGAGATGCGGCGGAGCGCCTCGGCGCCGCCGTCCTCCCTGTCGAGCACCGCGGGATCCGCGAACACCGACTGGGCGTCGGCGCTGCCGGCGAGCAGCAGGCCCGAGCGATCGGTGATGACGCCGCGCCGCGGCTTCAGCACGAGCTGCCGCCGGTACTGGTCGACCATCTCGCCCATGAGCACGTCGCGGCGCAGCACCTGGAGCTGGAACGCCCGGCCCGCGACGACGGCGAAGCCGGCGGCGAAGAGGACGGCGACGGCGCCGATCCGGACGGCGATCCAGCGGGTCGCGCGCGGATCGGGACCGGGGCGCAACGGCTACCTCTCGCGCGGCAGGGAGCGGCCCGCCCGCAGCGGGCCCCGCTCGCGCTCGCCCCGGACGTTCAGGACGAGCGGACCGGAGTCCGCCGCGGGCCCCGCCGCCGCCCGCCCAGCCTTCGAGGAATGGGATGGCTCCGCCGGGCCGGACCGGTGATCCACACCGTCCACGCCCGCCCAACCCGCGCCCGCCGTTGCGGGGCGCGGGCCTGCCGCCCACACCGGACCCGAGTCCGGCGGAGCCATGCCCAGCTTGGTCCGAGCGAACGCCTCGAGCGCGCGGGGCGCGCGGAGGCTCTCCACCTCGATGCGGAGGCGGTCGTGCTCGGAGGTGAGCTTCGTGTGCTCGGCCTGCAGCGCGCCGAGCCGGTATCCCGTCGCGACCACGCGCGTGCGGGACCAGATGTGGAAGACGCCGAGGACCACGACGAGCAGCGCCACGGTGGCGGCCCGGGCGACGGGCACGGCGCTCGTGGGGGCGGAGGCGCGGGGAGGAGCGGCCGCGGCGCGACCTCGGGCGGGGGCGCGCCTCATCGGATCTTCTCCACCGCGCGCAGCTTCGCGCTGCGCGCGCGGGGGTTCTCCGCCACCTCGGCCTCGGACGCAACGACGGCCTTGCGCGTGATCGCGGCGAACGAGGCGCGCGCGCCGCAGGCGCACACGGGCAGATCGGGCGGGCAGGTGCAGGCCTGGGTGAGGGCGCGGAAGCGCTCCTTCACCATGCGGTCCTCGAGCGAGTGGAACGAGATCGCCGCGGCGCGGCCGCCGACGTTGAGCGTCGCGGGCAGGCCGTCGAGCCAGGCGGCGAGCGCGCCGAGCTCGTCGTTCACCGCGATGCGGAGGGCCTGGAAGGTGCGCGTCGCGGGGTGGATCCGCCGCGGCCAGGCCTTGCGCGGGATGGCCTTCGCCACGATGTCGGCGAGGCGCGCGGTGTCGAGCGCCTCGTCCGACTCGACGGCGCGCTTCACGGCGCGGGCGATGGGCCGCGCGAAGGGCTCCTCCCCGTACTCGCGGAGGATGCGGGCGAGCTCGCGCTCGTCGATGCGGCGGAGCAGATCCTCGAGCCGCTCGCCCTCGTCGCCCATGCGCATGTCGAGCGGGCCGGGCCGTGAGAACGAGAAGCCGCGGTCGGCCTGGTCGAGCTGAGGGGAGGAGACCCCGAGGTCCACGAGCGTCCCGTCCACCCCGGTGAGGCCGAGGGCGGAGAGGACGTTCTTGGCGTCGCGGAAGTCGGCGCGCACCGCGCGGAAGGCCTCGCCCCAGCGCGCGAGGCGCGCGGTCGCGGCGGCCAGCGCGCGCGGATCCTTGTCGAGGCCGATCACGCGCGCCCCCCGCTCCAGCAGGAGCTCAGAGTGGCCGCCGCCGCCGAGCGTCCCGTCGAGCAGGAGCTTGCCCGGGGCGGGGCGCAGGACCTCGACGACCTCTCTCGCGAGTACCGAAGCATGGACGAATTCCCCGCTCACGCCGCCCGGAAGGCCGCCTCCACGTCCTCGAAGAGCTCGAGGTGACCGCCCGCGCCGCCGGCGTGGACGAGATCGCGAACGTAACGGCTCGCACCCGCCGCGCGCAGCCCGGGGATCGCCTTCAGGAGCGCGGCGCCCGCGTAGTGGAGGTGCGTGACGTTCTTGAGATCGACCACCACGCGCCGCCCGTCGTCGCGCGCCCGCCGCGCGATGGCGGCGATCGCCGACAGCTCGTCCTTCGTGAGCTCTCCCACGCCACGGATGATCGTCACGTCGTCCTGATGTCTCGCCTCGAACATCGCTCGCCTCCTCCGCCCGCGTGCCGCCGCTACACCTTCCCGAAGAAGTCGACCACCTGGTCGCTCGGGATCTCCTCGGCCACCTGCGTCTCGTAGGCGGCCTTGTCGTAGAGGTGGATGGTCCGGCCCATCCCCACCCAGACCACGTCCTTCTGCAGCCCCGCCCACTCGCGCAGCGCCGGCGGCACGAGGACGCGGCCGTTCGCGTCGAGGTCCACCTCGTGGGCCGAGGACACGAACTTGAGGACGCTCCGCTGCGTCCGGGCGTCGAGCGGAGAGGCGTCCATCACCTTCTTCACGAGCTCGTTCCAGACCGACTGCGGGAGCGCCTGCACCGCCCGCCAGTGCGGGTACTGCATCAGCACGATGCGGGGCTCGCCCGCCGCGGCCAGCGACTCCCGGAACTTCACCGGGAGGCTCGTGCGCCCCTTCGCGTCGATCGCGTGGTTGAAGGTTCCGAAGAACACGGGCTGGCCGATCCTGCCGCTCTGAACCGCTGCTTGCCACTTTTTCCCACTGAATGGTCCCGATCTACGGACATCGGCGGGTGAAGTCAACGGGCGCCCGGATCAGCGGGTTTCACGCGCTGGCAATGCGTTCAGGGCGCGATCACGGCGGGTGGGTGTAGGCGCATGCCTACATACGACGGGCGGGCGTCTGGAGCCGGCGGGGACACCCGATCGGTCGGTCGGCCGGTCGAGCGACGAGCGCTGGACCGTTCCCACTCGAGAAGGGCAGAGGGGTCCCGATCAGGCCCGATCAGGCGCGCCGGACTGTCACGGCGGGGTCGCGGTCGAGGTCGGGGTGGTCTGGGTCGCGGTGGGGGTCGCGGTGGGGGTCGCGGTGGGGGTCGCGCGGTCGGGGTCGCGGTGGGGGTCGCGGTCGGGACCTCGCCCCGCCCCGTCCGTCGCGTTGCTCCCCGCCGGGTGTCCCGCCATCCTCGCGGATCACCCCAGCGCGAGGTCGGCCATGCCTTCACTTCGAGGAAAGACGCTCTTCATCACCGGCGCGAGCCGCGGCATCGGCAAGGCGATCGGCATCGCCGCCGCCCGCGAGGGCGCGAACGTGGTGGTCGCGGCGAAGTCGAGCGCGCCGAACCCGAAGCTGCCGGGGACGATCCACGACGCCGCCCAGGAGATCGAGGCCGCCGGAGGAAAGGCGCTCGCGGTCCACTGCGACATCCGCGACGAGGCGGAGATCGCGGCGGCGGTGAAGGCGGCGGCGGAGCGGTTCGGGGGGATCGACGTGCTCGTCAACAACGCGAGCGCGATCTTCCTCGCGGGCACCGTGGCCACGCCGATGAAGCGCTACGACCTCATGCACCAGGTGAACGCGCGGGGCACCTTCGCCTGCTCGCAGGCGTGCATCCCGCTCCTGGAGAAGAGCGCGAACCCCCACATCCTGAACCTGTCGCCGCCGCTCTCCCTGAACCCGCGCTGGTTCGCCCCGCACGTCGCGTACACCATGGCGAAGTACGGCATGAGCCTGTGCGTGCTCGGGATGGCGGAGGAGCTGCGCGAGCAGGGCATCGCGGTGAACGCCCTCTGGCCGCGCACCGTGATCGCGACCGCGGCCCTGAACCTCCTCGGCGGCGAGGAGACGGCGAGGCACGGCCGGACTCCGGAGATCGTCGCGGACGCGGCGGTGGCGATCCTGAAGCGCGAGAGCCGGAGCTGCACCGGCAACTTCTTCATCGACGAGGACGTGCTTCGGGAGGAGGGCGTCGCGGGCTTCGCGAGGTACGCGGTGGAGCCGGGGCAGGAGCTGATGCCGGACCTGTTCCTCGACTGAGCGAACGCCCGAGCGGGCGCTCTTCGCAAACTCACGCGCACGCGATCGCGTGCTTGCGGGACTGCGAGCGGGCGCCCTTCCGCCGCCGAGCCCGCCGAGCCCGCCGAGCCCGCCGAGCCTGACCGAGCCGAGCCAGCCGCGAGCCGCGAGCCGCGAGCCGAGCCTGACCGAGAGTACCGCGCCGCGGACCGAGCGCCTGAGGCGCGACCCCTTCTCCTTCGGCCACGATCGGTAAATGGGTGTACCGACGCGCGGCCTGCGACGGCACGATGCGTGCCTTGCAGCCGCTCCCGTGACCACTCCTCGCCGCGTTCTGCCCGGGACCGTCTACCTCATGACTCGGCGCTGCTCGGAACGACGCTTCTTCCTTCGTCCATCCAAGCTCATCAACGAGATCTTCCTCTACGTCCTCGCGCTCGCGGCCGCCCGCCACGGCATCCTCGTCCACGCGTATTGCGTCCTCTCCAACCACGCCCACCTCATCATCACGGACCCGCTGGGACGCCTCCCCGCGTTCATGCAGTATCTCGACTCCCTCGTCGCTCGCGCGGTGAACGCCTCTCTGGGCCGCTTCGAGGGGTTCTGGGCGACCGACGGGAGCTACAGCGCGGTCGAGCCGCTCGATGCCGCGGACGTCGTCGCCAAGACCGCGTACGTGCTCGCCAACCCCGTCGCCGCCGGACTCGTCCGGCGCGGCGCGGAGTGGCCGGGCCTCTGGAGCGCCCCCGAGCAGATCGGGAACAAGCTCACGGCCACACGGCCGCAGGTCTTCTTCGACCCCAAGGGCTACCTTCCGGAGAAGGTCGAGCTCGAGCTGACGTCCCCTCCAGGCTTCGCCTCCGCGGCCGAGTTCCGCGCGCTCGTCTCGGCGGCGCTGCAGGACCTCGAGCAGAAGCATCACCGGGAGCTCGTTGCACAAGGCCGCCGGTTCCTCGGCGTCGCACGGGTGCTGGCACAGAACCCGTTCACGCGGCCGTCGGGCGGTGAGCCTCGGTTTGGGCTCAAGCCCCGGGTCGCGGCGCGCGACAAGTGGAGGAGGGTCGAAGGCCTGCTTCGCCTGAAGTCGTTCGTTCACGCGTACCGCCAAGCCTTGGCCAGGTGGAGCTCGGGCGAACGCAGCGTGGTCTTCCCCGCCGGCACCTACCTCCTGCGCGTGCTCCATGGCGTGCAGTGCGCAGGCGCAGCCTAGAACCATTCCATCCGTTCACCAGGTCCGTCCGGTCGCCTGAGTGCGCTCGCGCTCAGTCATTGCAGCGGTGTGCGCTGAAGCGGCTACTCCCCGCCTACGAACGCTGGGAACCCGCGTCGAGTGGCTCTCGGAGGCTCTTGGGAGCCAGCGCGAGCTGCCCATCCTCCTCGCGAATTGAGCATCGACTGCGTTCGCTCCTCGTGCTCGCGCTGGTTACTCTCGGGCGGGACCCCGGGCGGGACCCGCGCGCTGGTTACTCTCGGGCGGGACCCGTGTGCTCGCGCTGGTTACTCTCGGGCGGGACCCGCGCTGGTTACTCTCGGGCGGGACCCGCGCGATCCTCGGCGCGGGGGTGACGCTGGGGCTCGGGGTTGCGGACGTCATCTCGAAGTGCGATGGCCCACCGCTACCCAAGACGTGTGAACCGTGCGTTGGGGTAAGCGACGCGCCCGGCGGGCGGCAAGTCCGGTACGACAAAGTGCCGCCGAGCAAGCCGCACTTTCCGTGCCCGGGGGATCACGTTCACGTCGAGGAGTGGATCATGAATCAAAACTCTGTGACGTGCGAATGCTTCTACAACAAGAAGGAGAGCGTCATTTGCCTATGAACGTCGCCCCTGACGCTACTGACGAGTTGGAGTGGCTCCAGCAATGGTACGCGAGCCGATGTGACGGACAGTGGGAGCACGAGAAGGGCGTCAGCATCGAGACCATCGACAACCCGGGCTGGCGGGTGATGATCGACATCGACAAGGACGGCTTCGAGAAGGGCGACGGAGTTCTAGAAGTCGTCGGGGACCCTCCGAGCGAGGCCAATCAGAACATCGGTGGTCCGGACTGGATGATCTGTCGAACCCAGGGTGCTCGATTCATCGGTGCAGGCGACGCTGGCAAGTTGGCTGCGATCATTCGCTGCTTCCGAGAGAAAGTTGCTCGCGCTGAGTTGGCGGCCAAAGGCGAGGCCAAGTAGCGATCCGCAGCTCGGTGCATGGCCTGCTCCAGCGGAGGCGAGCCTCTCCCCCGGCTCTTTCGGCCGCCGCTCGGCGTGATCCTCCTCAGTCCGCCCTCACCCCGCCCGCCTCGGCCTCGGCGTGCCGCGCCTGCTCCTCCATCACCATCTGCGAGACCTCGCGCTTCAGCGCGTTGAACTCGGCCGCGGCGGGGTCGCGCGGGCGGGGGAGCGTCACCGGGACGATCCGCTTCACGGTGCCGGGCCGGTAGGTCATCACCACCACGCGGTCGGCGAGGTAGATCGACTCCTCGATCCCGTGGGTGACGAACAGGATCGTCTTGCGCAGCTCGGCCCAGAGGCGGAGCAGCTCGTCCTGCAGGTTCCGCCGCGTGAGCGCGTCGAGCGCGCCGAACGGCTCGTCCATGAGGAGCATGGGCGAGTCGATGGCCAGCACCCGCGCGATGGCGACGCGCTGGCGCATGCCGCCGGAGAGGTCCTTCGGGAAGCGGTCGCGGAACTCGCGCAGGTTGAGCATGGCGAGGAGCGCGTCCACGCGCTCGCGCCGCTGGCGCGCCGGCGTCCCCTTCGTCTCGAGCCCGAAGGCGACGTTCCGCTCGACGGTCATCCACGGGAAGAGCGCGTACTCCTGGAACACCATCGCGCGGTCGGGGCCGGGGCCGGTCACCGGCCGGCCGCCGGCGACGATGGCGCCGGACGTCGGCGGCGAGAACCCGGCCACGGCATTGAGGAGCGTGGACTTTCCGCAGCCGGACGGGCCGAGGAGGCACACGAACTCGCCGGGCGCCACGTCCAGGTCGATCCCGTCGAGCGCGACGACCTCGCCGGCTCCCCCGCTGAACACCTTGCGCACCCCGCGGATCTGGATGGCGGGCGCGGCGGCGACCTCGGCGCCGGCCATCATCCCTCCATCCCGCGGTGCCAGCGCAGCAGCCAGCCGTTGAGGCGGTTCATGAAGAAGTCGATCCCGAGCCCGGCGAGGCCGATGCTGATCATCCCGGCGATCACCTTGTCCGACCAGAAGTACTCGCGCGCCTCGAGGATGCGGTACCCGAGCCCGGAGTTCACCGCGATCATCTCGGCCACGATGACCACGATGAACGCGACCCCGATGCCGATCCGGACCCCGGCCAGGATGTACGGCATCGCCGCCGGGATCATGATCCGCCAGAACAGCGTCCACTCGGAGGCGCCGAGGTTCTTCGCCGCGCGCAGGTAGATGGCGTCCACGTTCCGGACGCCGGCGATGGTGTTCATGAGGATGGGGAAGAAGGCGCCGAGCGAGATGAGGAAGAACGCGGGCGGGTTCCCGAGGCCGAACCAGAGGATGGCGAGCGGGATGTAGGCGATGGGCGGGATCGGCCGGAGGATCTGCACGAGCGGGTTCATGAGCTCGTAGACCATGGGCTTCGCGCCCATGAGCAGGCCGAGCGGGAGCGCCAGCACGGCGCCGAGCGCGAAGCCGCCCGCGACGCGGATGAGGCTCGCGAGGGCGTCGTGCGGCAGCTCGCCGGAGAAGATCCAGGCGAGCCGGCTCCCCTCCGCCGGATCGTAGGGCGCGAGGGGGCGCGCGTAGTCGATCCAGCGCAGCAGCACCTGGGACGGGGCGGGCAGGACGATGGGGGAGACCCAGCCCGCGCGCGAGATCCCCTCCCACGCGGCGATCACGATCGCCGGGACGAGGAGCTGGCGCGCGAGCCGGATGGCCTGGGAGCGCAGGGTCACTTGTCGAACTTCGCCTTCGCCTTCTGGAGCAGATCGAGCTTCACCCAGTCCTGCGCCTTCGGCGGCCGCTGCATCTTGCCGACGCCGTACTTCACCATGAGGTCGGTGGTCGTCTGGACGTGCTCCACCGTGATGTCGTGCGTGAAGGGCGAGTTCGCGATCGCGTCCTTGTAGTCCTGGCTCGTGATCTGCCCCTTGAACATCTGCTCGACCACGTACTTCTCGGCGAACTTGGGATCGGCGAGGAACTTGTTCGTCGAGTCCACGAAGCAGTCGATCACGCGCTGGGCGACGTCCGGCTTCTCCTTGTAGAGCTTCTCGGTCATCACGAGCGCCCGCACCGGCTCGCCGAGCGGCGTGTCGTAGGGCTTCAGGAGCTCCCGCCCGAAGCCCTTGTTGATGGCCTGCGACGACTGGGGCTCGGACTGGCACATCGCGTCCACCTGCTTCTGCATGAGGGCCTGGTTGAGGTCGGCGAAGGGCAGGTAGACGAGCAGGACGTCCTTGCCCGGCTTGTCCGACCAGGTGAGCCCGTGCTTCGCGAGCTCGGCGAGGAGCAGGAGCTCCTGGGCGCCGCCGCGGGCGACGCCGACCTTCTTGCCCTTCAGATCGGCCACCGACTTGATGGGCGCGTCCGTCGCGGCGACGAGCCGCGCGCCGCCCTTGGCGAAGCCGGCGACCACGTAGATCCGCCCGCCGCCGGCGCGGTTCGCGATGGCGGCGTCGGCGGCGCTGGCCGCGAGGTCCACCTCGCCCTTCACGATGGCGGGGAAGATGTCGATGCCCTTCGGGAAGACGATCTCCTCGACCTTGAGGCCGAACTTCCCGCAGTGGTCCTTCATGTACGAGACCGCGCCGTAGTGCGCGAACTTGAGGTTGCCGAGGCGGACGACGTCCTGCGCGCGGGCGGGCCCGGCGAGGGTGAGGGCGGCCACGGCGAGGGCGAGGAAGCGGGTCATGAGGTCCTCCGGTGGGGCCGCGACGCGAGTTCACGCACCGTCGCGGGGCGTAGACGGAGGCTTACGCCGCGGACGAGGGGTCCGCCGTTCTCCAATGGGGCGTTCCGGGAGCCTCCGCCCCACGGGCGCGGCGACCGGGCGCGGAGGCCTCAGCCGTGGTGCACCGCGCGCTCGTGCGACGGCGCGGGGGTCGCGCGCGCGCGGGTGCGACCGGCCTCGCCGCTCCGCACCAGGGCGAGGCGATACACGGCCGGGGCCACGAGCTCGTTCATCGCCACCACGCCGAGCGCCACCGCGGAGGCCTCTCCCCCGAACTCCGGGAAGGCGCGCGCGAAGAGGAGCGCCAGCGCGAGGGCGACCCCGGCCTGCGGCAGGAGCCCGAACGGCGCCCAGCGCGCCACCTCCGCCGGCGCCCCGGCGAGGCGTGCCCCGACGCGGCCGGCGGAGAGGAGCGCGGCCGCGCGGACCGCCACGATCGCGAGCACCGGGACGGCGACGGGCGGGACGTCCGAGAGGTGCAGCTTGGCGCCGGTCACCGCGAAGAAGATGACGTACACCGGCAGGGAGGCGCCCGCGACGAGCTCGTGGAGCTCGTCCCCCAGCGCGGTGAGGTTCCGGACCAGGACGCCGGCGGTGAGCGACACGAGGAGCGGGTCGAAGCCGATCCGCTGCCCGACCTCCGCGACGACGAACGCGGCGCCGAGGACGAAGAGCGTCGCCCCGCGTCGCACCCAGCGCAGGTAGGCGGCGAGCAGCGCGGCCAGCACGAACCCTGCCACGATCGAGCCGAGCAGCTCCCAGCCGATGTGCCCCACGGCGGCGCGGGCGCCGCCCGCCACCCCCAGCGCCGCCTTCGCGACGGCCGACACGAGCGCGAAGAGCACGATCACGAACAGGTCGGCGAGGACCACCACGCCGAGCACGACGCGCGTGACGGGGCCGTCCGCGCGGAGCTCGTCGGAGAGCGCGACCACCACGGCGGGTGACTGCGCCACGAGCACGACCCCGAGCACGAGCGCCACCGCCGCCGCCTGGAAGGCCGGGAGCGCGCCGAGGAACGCGAGCTGGCCCCGCAGCAGGAACACCGTCGCGGCGATCGCTAGGGCGCCGCCGACGACGCCCAGCGCGGTGGTGAGCCCGATGGTGCGGGCGAGCGGGCGGACGCGGTCGATGCGCAGCTCCGTGCCGGCGGTGAGGGCGATGAGCGAGACGGCCACGCCGTTCACGATCTGGAGGTTCTCGACGACGGCCTCGTCGAGGAACCCCAGCACCGAGGGGCCCACGATCACTCCGGCGGCGATGTAGCCGGTCAGCTTGGGGAGCCGCAGCGCGGAGAAGATCCGGCCCGAGAGGAAGGCCGTGAGCAGCAGGTAGCCGAAGCCGAGCGAGGTGCCGGCGGGCGCCGCGCCGCCGGTCGAGAACGTGCGCGCCGTGTGCATCAGGCCGGCGAGCAAGGCGAGGAGCACCGCGTCGATCACGGCGACGGCTCCGGCGCCGGCCGCGGCGGGAAGCGGCGGCGGCGGACGGCGTGGACGAGCGCCTCGGTGACGAGCGCGCCCCCGACGACCGCGACCACCGCGTCGGCGATGGAGCCGCCGGGGTAGAGGAGCTGCGCGTTCACGACGATGGCGATGGCGAGGGAGCCGACGGGGGCGGCGGCGACCACCCGGCGGGCCGGCTCGTCGAGCTCGAGCGCGCCGATGCGCGCCGCGGTCCGCGCGCCCACCCAGCGCCCGAGCACGCGGGCGCCCACGAACACCGGGATGAGCAGCCAGCCCGTGACCGAGCGCGTCGGCCAGAGCGCGCCGAGGATGACGAGCAGGACGAGGTGGATGGGCCGCTCGAGCAGGTCGAGCACCGCGCGGAAGCGCGCCTGGTGCGCGCCGGGGAAGTTCGCGAGCAGCACGCCGGCCACGAAGCAGACGACCACCGACGACAGGTGCAGGTACCCGGCGAGCCCCGACGAGAAGGCGACCGAGCCGAGCGTCAGCACCGAGAACTCGGCTCCGCTCCGCGCGCGGCGCAGCAGCACGAGCACGACGAGCCCGAGGAGCGTGCCGGCGCCGGCGGTGAGCATGAGCCAGGCGGTGCCCGGCAGCCGCCACGTCACGGCGTCCCCCTGCGGGCGGAAGTAGGCGGCCACCAGGGCGAGGCCCAGGATGCCGGCGATCTCCTCGAGGCGGACGATCCGCCAGACCGCCGCGGTGGCGGCGGGCTGCGTGCCGGGCGGGAGCAGGTGCGGCACGGTGGCGGCGGTCATCGACGCCGCGGTCCCCAGCACGATCGCGTCGCGCAGGAACACCGGGTCGCTGAACCGGTCGGCGAGCGCGCCGGAGGGGACGAGGACCGCCGCGGCCGCGGCGACCACCGCGGCGAACGGCAGCGACGAGAGCAGCGCCGCCGAGGCGACGGCGCGCTCGTCGGTCCCGGAGAGCTGGCGCGCGTCCAGCCGGAACCCGACGATGAAGCCGATCCAGCCGAGGCCCAGCCGCAGGACCGGCGCGAGCTGGGCGAGCACGTCGTCCGAGAGCACGCCGAAGGGAGGCGACCGCGCCAGCATGCCGAGGGCGATGAAGGGCAGGCCCGCCGTGACGAGGTGCGAGACGCCGATGCGCCGCTCGAAGCGCTCGACCGCGGGGTGCGCCGCGGCGTAGGCCAGGGCGAGCATCAGCGCCAGCCCGATGATGGTCCGGATGACGATCGCCGGCCGCTGCGGCGGGGCCACCGCCTCGGGACGCCCGGGGGACTCCAGCACCGGGGCCAGCGCGGGGTCGGGCGCGATGGGCGGCAGCGCGCGCGGCGGGGGGCGGGTGGGGGCGGGGCCGGGCAGGACGGGGTCCGCGTCCTGCGGGCCGAGGGTCGCCTCGTCCTGGGCGAGGTCCTCAGCGGGGTCGGGGTCCTTGGTTGCTGGGGGGAGGGGGGTCGGGGTGGTCGGCCCCTCGGCGGAGACGCCCGCCCGCCCTTCGACAGGCTCAGGGCGAGCGGCCTCGACCGGCCCGATCTCGGCCGCCGGACGCCTCTCCGCCGCCGCGGCGACGGCGGAGACGAGCAACGCGCTGGCCATCAGGGCCGCGGCGAGGCACGCGCGGCCGGGAGACGTGCGACCCGGCAAAGCTAGAGCTTCACCTTCGGGAGGTTCTCGAGCGAGGCCGCGACGCTCTCCGCCGGGTACTCGAAGTCCTCGAGCTGCCCCGCGAAGTAGGCGTCGTAGGCCGCCATGTCGACGTGTCCGTGGCCGGACAGGTTGAAGAGGATGACGCGGGCCTTCCCCTCCTCCTTCGCGCGCAGCGCCTCGTCCACCGCGCCGCGGATGGCGTGCGACGACTCGGGCGCGGGGATGATCGCCTCGGTCCGGGCGAAGAGCGTGGCCGCCTCGAAGCAGGCGAGCTGGCCCACCGCGCGCGCCTCGACGAGCCCGTGGTGCACGAGCTGTGACACGAGCGGCGACGCGCCGTGGTAGCGCAGGCCGCCCGCGTGGATGCCGGGGGGCATGAAGTCGTGACCGAGCGTGTACATCTTGGTGATGGGCGCCATCTTCGCCGTGTCACCGTAGTCGAAGGCGTAGACGCCCTTCGTCAGCGTCGGGCAGGACGACGGCTCCATGGCCACCACGCGGACCTGCTTCCCGGCGGCCTTGTCGGCGATGAAGGGGAAGCCCACGCCCGCGAAGTTCGAGCCGCCGCCGTGCGCCGCGATCACGACGTCCGGGTAGTCGCCCGCGAGGGCGAGCTGCTCCTTCGCCTCGAGCCCGATCACGGTCTGGTGCAGGCAGACGTGGTTCAGCACGCTGCCGAGCGCGTAGCGGGTGTCCTCCCGGGAGACGGCGTCCTCGACCGCCTCGGAGATCGCGATCCCGAGCGACCCCTGGCTCTCGGGGTCCTTCGCCAGGATCGCGCGGCCGGCCGCGGTGCGGGGGGAGGGCGATGGCACGACCTCCGCTCCCCACAGCTGCATCATGCTCTTGCGGTAGGGCTTCTGCTGGAACGAGACCTTCACCATGTAGACCGTGCACTCGAGGCCGTACATCTGGCACGCGAGCGCCATCGAGCTGCCCCACTGGCCGGCGCCGGTCTCCGTGGCGATCCGCTTCGTGCCCGCGAGCTTGTTGTAGTAGGCCTGCGGCACCGCGGTGTTCGGCTTGTGCGAGCCGGCGGGCGAGACGCCCTCGTACTTGTAGTAGATGCGGGCGGGGGTCCCCAGCGCCGCCTCGAGCCGGCGCGCGCGGAAGAGCGGCGAGGGGCGCCAGAGGGCGTAGATCTGCCGGATCTCCTCGGGGATCGGGATCCAGCGCGTGCTCGACATCTCCTGCTCGAGGATCGGCGCGGGGAAGAGCGGGAGCATGTCCGCGGGGGTCACCGGCTTGCCGGTGGCGGGGTGGAGCACGGGCGCGGGCGGCGCGGGCAGATCCGCCACCACGTTGTACCAGTGGGTGGGGATGCGGTCCTCGCCAAGGAGGTACTTGGTCTGCTGCATGGGTCTCCTCGAGGAAAGGGGGGCGATTAGCGCAGGACGACCGCCGGCGCGTCAAGCCCTGGGAGCGCCGCCGTCTCTCGCCCGGTCAGGCCATCACCTCGCCGCCGTCGACGTGGATCGCCTGGCCGGTGATCGCGCCGTTCGACGCGAGCAGCACCGCGACGTCCGCCACCTCCTCCGGCAGCGCGGCGCGGCCGAGCGGGTTGTCGCGCAGCATCGCCTCGCGCGCCTCCGCCCGCGTCCGGCCGGTGGAGGCGGCGATCCCGCTCGCCGCCTCCTCCATCATGCGCGTCTCGGTCCAGCTCGGGCAGATCGCGTTCGCCGTCACCCCCTTGCGCGCGCCCTCGAGCGCGAGGCTGCGGGTGAGCCCGATGAGGCCGTGCTTCGCGGCCGAGTAGGCGGCGCCGTACTTCAGCCCGATCTTGCCGGCCACGGAGGCGATGTTGATCACGCGCCCGAAGCGCCGCTCGTACATCCCGGGCAGGCAGGCGCGGGCGAGGACGAAGGGGCCGGTGAGATCCACCGCCAGGATCCCGTCCCACAGGGCGTCGTCGAGCCGGTGCACCGGCGCGCTGCCGTGCATGCCGGCGTTGTTCACGAGCACGTCGACCGGTCCGAGCCGCGCCTCGACCTCCCGCGGCGCCACGGCGAGGCGCGCCCGGTCCGACAGGTCGAGCGGGAAGAAGTGCGTCTTCCGCCCCAGCGCCGCGATCTCCGCCGCGACCGCCTCGATCTCCGGGACCGTCCTGGCGGCGACCGCCACGTCCGCTCCGGCCCGCGCCAGCGCGAGGGCGATCGCGCGACCGATCCCGCGCCCGCCACCGGTCACGAGCGCGACGCGTCCCTGCAAGGGCTCCATGCGGCCTCCTCACGTCCCAATGGGCTCCACCAGACCATACCGGCCCGCGGGCGGCGCTCGCAATGCCCGCCGGCGCCGAGACTTCGGTCCGACCTCAGCATGACCCGGAATTTATCTGATGGTCCGCGAGCGGCGCCGCCCACAGCCTGAGGGGACGGTCTTTCGAGCGAGGAACTCGATGAGCGAGACGACGACCACTCCCCGAGGCGCCACCCACACCCCCGCGCTCGCGTGGCACGCGCTGGCCTCCGCCGAGGCGCTCGCGCGGCTCGGTACCTCCGAGGCCGGGCTCGTCCCCCAGGAGGCGGCCGACCGGCTCGCCCGCTGCGGACCGAACCTCCTCGCGCGGGACGAGGGGCCGGGGCCGATCCGGATCCTGCTCCGGCAGCTGCACGAGCCCATCGTCTATCTCCTCCTCGCCTCCAGCGCGCTGGCGATGGCGCTCGGGAAGCCGGTGGACGGAGCCGTCGTGCTGGGCGCGGTGGTGGTGAACGCCCTCATCGGCTTCGTGCAGGAGTATCGCGCCGGCCGCGCCATCGCGGCGCTCTCGCGCATGGTCCCCGACGTCGCCACGGTGGTGCGCGGCGGGCGCCGCCTCAGCGTCCCCGCCGCGGAGCTCGTGCCCGGAGACGTCGTGGTGCTCGCCTCCGGCGACCGCGTCCCTGCCGACGCCCGCGTCCTGTCCGCGCGCCAGCTGCACGCGGACGAGGCGGCGCTCACCGGCGAGTCCCTCCCCGTCGCGAAGCACGTCGAGCCCGCGAACGCGGACGCGCCGCTCGGCGACCGAAGGAGCCTGCTCTACGGCGGGACGCACGTGACCTCCGGTAGCGGGATGGCGGTGGTGGTCGCGACCGGGGGCGCGACCGAGCTCGGCCGGATCTCCGCCCTGCTCGGCCAGGTGATCGAGCTGCAGACGCCGCTCACGCGAGCCCTCGGGCGCGTCGGGCGGTGGCTCACGGTCGGCGTCGTCGCGCTCGGCCTCGCGCTCCTCGCCGTCGGCCTGCTGCGCGGCTACTCCCTCGCGGACGGGCTCCTCGTCGCCGTCACCATCGCGGTCGCGGCCATCCCGGAGGGCCTCCCCGCGATCATCACCATCGCGCTCGCGATCGGCGTGCAGCGCATGGCGCGCCGTCGCGCGGTCGTCCGCCACCTCCCGTCCGTCGAGACCCTCGGCTCCACCACCGTCATCTGCACCGACAAGACCGGCACGCTCACGCGCAACGAGATGACCGTGCAGCAGGTGTGGACGCCCGTCGCGCAGTACGACGTCTCCGGGGTCGGCTACGCGCCAGAGGGGGTCGTCAGCCGCGCGGGCGTCGAGGTCGGGCAGCCCCCCGAGGAGCTCGCGGCGGCGCTCCGGGCCGCGGCGCTCTGCAACGACGCGTCGCTGCACGCGAAGGAAGGCGCCTGGGCGGTGGCGGGTGACCCGACGGAGGGCGCGCTCGTCGTCGCCGCCGAGAAGGCGGGGCTCGCGGTCGACGACCTGCGCCGGGACTGGCCGAGGCTCGACGCGATCCCCTTCGAGTCGGAGCGGCAGTACATGGCGACCCTGCACGCCCTCCCCTCGGCTCGGGCGGTGCAGCGGGCGCCCGCCGGCGCCTCGATCTTCGTGAAAGGCGCGCCGGAGGTGGTCCTCGCGCGCTGCGCGCTGCCGGAGGGCGCGGACGCGGTGCTCGGCGAGGTCCACGCGCTCGCGCGCCAGGGCATGCGCGTCCTCGCGCTCGCCCACCGCCGCGCGGACGGAGCGACCGCGCTCCACGAGGAGGACGTCCGCGACCTGACCTTCCTCGGGCTCGCCGGCATGATCGATCCGCCGCGGCCGGAGGCGGTCGCCGCGATCGCCGCCTGCCACGGCGCGGGCGTCGCCGTGAAGATGATCACCGGAGACCACCGGGGGACGGCGGAGGCCATCGGGGCGCGCCTCGGCCTGCTCGGGCCCGGCCAGCGCGCCCTCACCGGCGCCGAGCTCGGCGCCCTCGACGGCGCCGCGCTACGTCGCGCCGCGCACGAGGTGAACGTGTTCGCCCGCGTCGCGCCCGAGCACAAGCTGCGGCTCGTGCGCGCGCTGCAGGAGGAGGGGCACGTCGTCGCGATGACCGGCGACGGCGTGAACGACGCTCCCGCGCTGAAGCAGGCGGACATCGGCGTCGCCATGGGCATCACCGGCACGGCGGTGGCGAAGGAGGCCTCGGACGTCGTGCTCGCCGACGATCACTTCGCGACCATCTCCGCGGCCGTCGAGGAGGGCCGGCGCACCTACGACAACCTCGTCAAGGCGCTCGCGTTCGTGCTGCCGACGAACCTGGGGCTCGGGGCCATCCTCGTGGTGGCGGTGCTGTTCTTCCCGCTGCACGAGGTGGGGGGCGCGCTCGAGCCGCTCCTGCCCATCCTGCCCACGCAGCTCCTGTGGGTGAACCTCGTCGCCTCGGTGGCGCTCGCGCTGCCGCTCGCCTTCGAGGTGAAGGAGCGGGACGTGATGCGGCGTCCCCCGCGCGACCCCGGCGCGCCGGTGCTCGGGGCGTTCGTGGTCGCGCGCACCGTGCTGGTCGCCTTCCTCATGGCGGGGGCCGCGGTGGGGCTCTTCCTGTGGGAGTACCGGCGCGAGGCGCCGCTCGTGGGGCACGCGGTCGCGCTCGCCGAGGCGCGTACGATGGCGGTCACGACGGTCGTCTTCTTCCAGGCGTTCTACCTCCTCAACTGCCGCTCGCTCCGCGAGTCCGCCTTCCGGATCGGCTTCTTCTCGAACCGGATGGTCTTCGTCGGCATCGCCGCGCTCGCGGCGCTGCAGGTCGCCTTCATCTACCTGCCGCCGCTGCAGTCGGTGTTCGGGACCGCCGCGCTGGTCCCCCGCGACGTCGCCCTCGCGGCGCTGGCCGGCGCGGTGGTGCTGCCGGTGGTCTCCGTGGAGAAGCTGCTCCGCGCCCGCGCCGCTGCCCGGGTCAGCCGCCCGCCGGCGCGTCCGCGGCCTGACCTGGCGCGCGCGGCGCCCTGACGCCGGGACGTGGTCCCGAGGGGGTGCGGCCCACGCGTCGGCGGCGTCCCCCGGGCGAGTGACGCATCGGCACGGTTCGCTTGCGGCGTGCCTCGATCGCAGCGGAACCCGCCATCATGGGGGCTCGCTCGCGGCGGGCCGCCGCAGCTCGTTGGAGGGGACATGCACGACGAGACACGCGGGCCGCAGGCCCGGACCGCCGAGGAGCCCTCGCACGCGCCGCAGGACGCGCGCGTGCTCGTCGTCGAGGACAACGCGCTGGTCGCCTCGATGTACGAGGCGGCGCTGCGCCGGGTGTCGGAGGGCGACCGCCTGCCGCTGGCGGTGGAGATCGCGCGCGACGGCGGTGAGGCGCTCGCGCGGCTCCTGCGCCCGCCGACCGTGGACGTCGTCGTGACCGACGTCTTCATGCCCGACATCTCCGGCGTCGAGCTCGTCGAGCAGATCCGGGCCGCGCCGCTGCTCTCCTCGCTCCCGGTCGTCGTGGCGACGAGCGGCGGCGCTCGCGAGGAGGACCGCCTCGCGGCGCTCGGCATCACCCGCTTCCTGCGAAAGCCGGTGAGCTTCGAGGGGCTCGCCGACGCAGTGCGCGACGCGCTGCGCGGACGAGGCTCCCCCGCGGGGGCCACGGCCGCGGCGGGGTTGACGTCCGCCGATCCGGTGGGCATTGATCGGCTACACGCGATACCGGTCTCACGCCGGTAAACCGAGGAGTGGTCGCCCCCGGTACGTCGCTGCGAGGGTCCGCCATCGAGCGGACCCTCTTCATTTCTGGCGCGCGCGCAGACGCGCCGCGCCCGCCGCCCCCGCCCGTCCCCCGTGCGTGTTGCCGGGCGGGCGCCTCCGGGCTAACTTCCGCGCGCACCTGTCGATCCTCATCGCGAGCGGAGATTCCTCATGGAGAAGCTCTCGGCCCACATCACCGGGACCGTCGTGCGCATCGAGAAGAGGCCCGGCGACGCGGTGAGCGCGGGCGACGCCGTCGTCATCCTCGAGTCCATGAAGATGGAGATGCCGGTCGAGGCGACGGGCGCGGGAAAGGTGCGCGAGCTCCGCTGCGCCGAGGGGCAGCCCGTCTCCGAGGGCGACCTCCTCGCCGTCATCGAGTAGCCGATGGCACCCCGCGTCCGCGCCGAGGACCACGGTCCGGTCCGCGTGCTGGTCCTCGAGAACGCCGGCAAGCGGAACGCGCTCGACTTCCAGGCTCTCGACGAGCTCGAGGCCGCCTGCGCGGCGGCGACGGCGGACGCGGTGCGCTGCCTCGTGCTGCGCGGCGCGGGCGACGACGCGTTCTCGTCCGGGTTCGACCTCGCCGAGATCTCCCTCACCTCCGCGCGCGGCGAGCGTCCGGACGAGGCGGTCGAGCGGGCCGCGGCGGCGCTCGACGAGGTGCCCTGCCCGACGGTCGCCTTCCTGAACGGCGGGGCGTTCGGCGGCGGCTTCGAGCTCGCCGCGACCTGCGACCTCCGCGTGGCGCGGGCGGGCGTGAAGCTCGGGATGCCCCCCGCCAAGCTCGGCGTCGTCTATCCGGAGGGCGGCCTGCGGCGGTTCCTGGATCTCGTCGGCGCGGCGCGCACCCGCGAGCTGTTCTACACCGGGCGGCCCATCGACTCCGACACCGCGCTCGCCTGGGGCATCGTGAACCGCGTCGTCCCCGCGGAGGCGGCGGAGGCCGACGCGCTCGCGCTCGCCGCGGAGATCGCGGCCAACGCGCCGCTCGCCGTCCGCGGGATGAAGCGGATCCTCCGGCTCCTCGAGGGGGCGCACGAGCGCGGCCTCTCCGACGCGGAGCGGGCCGAGATCGCGGAGCTCAGGCGGCGCGCGTTCGAGAGCGCGGACATCCGCGAGGGCAGGGCCGCGTGGCAGGAGCGGCGCCCGGCGCGGTTCAAGGGCGAGTGATCGCCGCGGGCGCGTCCTTCGGAGGGGCCGTGGCGGCGCCGAGGGCCCAGCCCGCGGCGGCGCCGAGGGCGAGCGAGATCGCGCCGACGAGGAGCAGCCGGAGGAGGCCAGCGCCGGGCGATGACGCGGGCGCGGCGGCCGGTGGCGGCCTCGGCGGCGGCGGGTGCGGCGCCGCGGCGACCGGCTCGGGAGCGGCGCCGGGGGGCACGAGGTCGCCGGCGGCCGTCGGGGGCCGCGGGGTGGGGGGCAGGGGCGGGGGCTCTCCGGGGACGCCGGCCTGCGGCTCGCCGAACACGGCGAGGTCGTAGTCGCCGATCTGGACGAGATCGCCCTCGCGCAGCCGGCGGCGGCCGGTGATCCGCTCCCCGTTCACCCGCGTCCCGGTGAGGCTGCCGAGGTCCTCGACGAGCACCGCGCCGCTCGCGCGGAGGAAGCGGGCGTGCCGGCGGGACACGTCGCGATCGGCGAGGCGGAAGGTGACGTCGTCGGCGCGGCCGACGGTGATCTCGTCGCCGGTGAACGGCACGGTCGAGCGGGTCCCCGCCTCGTCCTCGATGACGAGCCGTATCGTCACGGTCGCGGTCGGCCTCCGTCGACGCGCGCGAGCTTGCGCGCGAACTGCACCCCGTCCTTCTCCGGCAGCACCACGAACTGGTCGATCTCGTGGCCCGGGAGCGCGAGGTCGATGCGGTGCCGCTCGTCGAGCCGGACGGCCGGGATCGTCAGCGGCGTCCGTCCCACGGCGCGCTCGTCGAACCGGACCTCGGCGCCGGGGGGATCGCTCTCCACGCGCAGCGCGCCCATCGCGGAAGCGAGCCGGGCGTGCACCCGCGCCACGAGGCGGCCGGGCGTCGGCTGGGTGGTGAGCGTCACCGCGCGGAGCCCCTCTCCGCCGAGCGCCACCTCGTGCGTCCGCGTCAGGCGCACGTCCTCGATCACCGCGGGCGTGCTGAGGCCCGTGGGTGCCCCGTCGAGCGTCACCTCGGCGCCCGACGGCTCGGAGGTCACGACGAGCACGCCGGACCGCAGCCACGGGTCCGCGTAGCGCAGCCCGGCGAACCCGGCGCCCGCGACCACGAGCCCGGCCAGGAAGGCGGTCCGCAGGCGCACGCCCTCCCGGACGATGGTCCGGGGCCGCGGCGCGGGCGCAGGAGCGCGGCGGGGCTCCTGGGGGGTCGGCGGCGACGGCTCCCATGCCTGCGCGGGCGTCGCCTCGGAGGGGGGGAGCATCCCGGCCGCGGCCGCCGCGTTGGTGAGGACCTTCATGATGAGCGGGTCGTGCGCGCGGGCCGCGCGCTGCCGGGCGATCTTGTCGGCGAACACCGCCTTCATCTGGCTGGCGAGGAGGTCCTGGATCGACGAGTGAGGCGTCGGGAAGAGCACGTCGACGAGGGCGTCCGCGAAGGAGCGAGCGTCGGGGAAGCGCCGCTCCGGATCGTAGGCGAGCGCCTTCGAGACGATGGCGTCGATCTCCTTCGGCAGCCGCGGGTCGAGCGAGGTGGGCGGGACGACCTTCGCCTTGCGGGCCTGGACGAGCGACTCGACGTCGGTGGCCTTGGGGAAGGCCTTCTGCTTCGTGAGCAGCTCGTAGAGGAGGATCCCCGCCGCGAACAGGTCGACGCGGTGATCCCAGCGCTGCTCGAGCGAGGCCTGCTCGGGCGCGACGTACCCGAGCTTCCCCATGAGCATCCCCTCCTTGTAGTTGGAGAGGTTCGTCGCGGCGCGCGCGATCCCGAAGTCGAGGAGCTTCACCTCGCCCTCGTACGACACGAGCGCGTTGTCCGGCGACACGTCGCAGTGGACGATGCGGAGCGGGTGGCCCTCGCCGTCGGTCTTCCGGTGGGCGTAGTCGAGCCCCTGGAGCAGCTGCAGGACGAGGAACATCGCCTGCTCGGGCGTGAGCTGCGTCCCGGTCTTCGCGAACGCCGCCATCATCTCCTTGAGGGAGACGCCGTTCACGAGCTCCATCGAGATGAAGAAGGTCCCGTCGTTGCTGCCGCACTCGTAGATCTGGGCGATGTTCGAGTGCGTGAGCTGGACGGTCAGCTTCGCCTCGTTCACGAGCATCTTGATGAAGCCCTGATCCTGGGCCCGCGCGGGCAGGATCCGCTTCACCACCAGCTCCTTCTCGAAGCCCCCGGCGCCGGGGACGCGCGCGCGGTAGATCTCGGCCATCCCTCCCACCGCCAGCCGCTGGAGGAGGAAGAACTTCCCGAAAAGATGCGGCTTGAAGTCGGCGCCGCTCGCCTGGAGTGCTGCCTGGGCCACGATCGCGCGGATGTTAGCCCGCGCCGTGCCGGCCCCACAAGGCGCGCGCCCGCGGGACGCGCCGGCAAGCGGGCTCACGATCCGTGAGCGACCGGCCGCCGGGTGTGGTGCGTTCGCGCACGGGCGTCGCCAAGGTGGATGTGCGGCTCCAGCCGCGGAGAGGTGACGGACGTATGAGCGAGAGCCGGGACGCGAAGGACCCCCGCGACCAGCTGCGCGCGATGAACAAGCAGGCGCGGGCGGAGTTCGAGGACGAGGAGCAGGGCGACACGGGCGGCGGCGAGCACGCGACCCGCGCCGAGCGCGAGGGCGGGACCGCCGAGCGGCGACCGGCGGATCGCCGCGACGAATAGCGGCGC
This sequence comes from Anaeromyxobacter sp. Fw109-5, assembly GCF_000017505.1. Taxonomy (NCBI): domain Bacteria; kingdom Pseudomonadati; phylum Myxococcota; class Myxococcia; order Myxococcales; family Anaeromyxobacteraceae; genus Anaeromyxobacter; species Anaeromyxobacter sp. Fw109-5. Next base: position 4,501,435 of record NC_009675.1, on the reverse strand, counting down.
ACGCGGACGGCGGGCGTGAGGTCCCCCGGGACCCCATCGGGCTTGTTCGCGGGCGGCGGGCGAGCGGTCGGTCCGTTAAGCTCGCGGAAGGAGGTGTACATGGACGACCTTGGGTTCGAGGGCATCGCGGCGCGGATCGTCGAGGAGACGGGAGACGCGATCCTGTTCGCCGATCGCGACGGCGTGGTGCGGCTCTGGAACCGCGGCGCGGAGCGCATGTTCGGGTTCAGCGCGGCCGAGGCCATCGGCCAGTCGATGGACTTCATCATCCCCGAGCGGCTGCGACAGCGGCACTGGGACGGCTGGAAGCGCGTGATGGAGACGGGCGTCACCCGCTACGGCACCGAGGTCCTCGCCGTGCCCGCGCTCCGCAAGGACGGCCAGACCCTCTCGATCGAGTTCACGATCCAGCTCATCCGCGACGCGTCTGGGCGGATCCTCGGGCCGTCGGCGGTGATCCGCGACGTGACCGCCCGCTTCAAGCGCGAGAAGGAGCTGCGCGCGCGGCTGAAGGAGCTGGAGGCGAGGGCCGGTTAGCGGCGCCGCGCGACCCCGTACAGCACGTGGTAGGTCGCGGGGACGCCCGCCGGGCCGAGGTGCCGCGCCTCGTAGCGCCGGATCGTCTCCAGCGTCGCGCGCCGCCCGCCCAGCCCGGCTCGTCCGGGCACCGCGTTCGACGCGCCGACCGCCTTGAGCGCGCGGAGCACCGCGCGCGCGTCGGGGTGACGCTCGACGAGCTCCTCGTCGCGGGTCTCCTCCACCGCGAGCCCGGCCGCCGCGAGCGCCGCCGCGAGCTCCTCGCGGGCGAGGAAGCGGTGCGTCCCCAGCGCGCGCTCGCCCCCCGCCTCGCGCCAGGCCTCCCGGAGCTCGAACAGGGTGCGCGCCCCGAACAGCGCGACGCACAGGACGCCGCCCGGCGCGAGCACCCGCCGCGCCTCCTCGAGGGCGGGCGCGACGCGCGGCAGCCACTGCAGCGTCGAGGTCGTCACCACGAGATCGAAGGCGCCGTCGCGGAACGGCAGGGCCTCCGCGTCCGCCGCCGAGACCGCGGCGCCCGGAGCGGCCCTCCGGGCGGTGCCGCACATCCCGGGGGCGAGGTCGACGGCGGAGGCGGAGAGGCCGGGGCGCGCCGCGAGCAGCCGGGCGAGGAGCGCGCCCGTGCCGGCGCCGACGTCGAGGACGCGGCGCGCGCCCGGCGCCGCCTCGTCGAGCAGCGCGAGCACGCGATCCTGCACCACCCGCTGCACCTCCGCGCGCGCGTCGTAGGCGCCCGCGGAGCGCGAGAAGGCGGCCCCGACGCGCCGCTTGTCGACGGGGTTCACGCGCATGCGGCGAGGAGGGGGGAGAGCGCGCCGGCGAAGGCGTGAGGGCGGGACAGGAAGGGGGCGTGACCGGCCCCGGCCAGGAGGGCGAGCTCCGCCCGCGGAAGGCTCGCCGCGAGCGCGCGTCCCGCCGCGGGGGCGCACACCGGATCCCCTTCGCCGTGCACGACCAGCGCGGGCACGTCCACGTCCGACAGCGCGCCGCGGAGGTCCGCCTCGCCGAGCACGTCGAGCCCGGCGCGGAGCGCGGCCCGCGACGGCACCGGCGCGCGGTCCCGGAGCGCGGCCGCGCGCGACGCGGCCTCGGCGTCGAGCTCGCCGGGCAGGAACATGCCGTCGTGGAAGCGGGCCGTCGCGCGCGCGGGATCGCGCTCGACCTGCCGCGCGAGCGCCGCGAGCGTGCGGGCGGGGACGCCGTGCGGCCACCCTTCGCCTTCCGTGAAGCGGGCGGTGGCCGACACGAGCGCGAGCCCCGCGACCCGGCCGCGCAGCCGCGGGAGCGCGGCGAGCGCGACCTGGCCCCCGAGCGACCACCCGAGGAGCAGGGCGCCGTCGATCCCGGCGGCGTCGAACGCGGTGACGAGGTCCTCCGCCAGCTCCGCGAGCCGGAAGGGCGCGCCGTCCGCCGAGCGGCCGTGGCCCCGCAGGTCGGGCGCGATGACGCGGCGGCCGGCGAGCAGCGCTGGCGGGAGCGCGTCGACGAGCCAGCGGCCGGACAGCGACCACCCGTGCACGACGACGAGCGCTGGGCCGCGGCCCTGGTCCTCGCAGTGCAGGGCGAGGCCCGCTGGGTCGAGGAAGGGCGGCATGGCGAAGGATCCGAGTACCGCAGGCGCGAGAGGGTCGTCAACCTGGGACGGCGAAGGGGTTGACGAGTGACCTCGACCTCGACCTCGGCCCCGACCCCGACCTCGACCTCGACCTCGACCCCGTCGACCCCGTCGACCCCGACGACCTCGACGACCTCGACCCCTTCCACCGAACCGCTCGGCGCCCGCCGTGCCCAGCGGTTACTCTCCCGCGCATGCCCGTGACCCGACGCGAGCGCGCTCGCCAGCGCGCGCGACTCGCCGCGGAGGTGCGCCGCTTCCTGTCCTCGCTCGGCTACGAGGAGGTGGAGACGCCCTGCCTCGTGCCCGTCCCCGGGATGGAGCCGCACCTCCACCCCTTCGAGACCCGCTTCCTCCCCGAGGGCGGCGGCGAGGGGCGGCCGCGGTGGCTCATCACGAGCCCCGAGTACGCGATGAAGCGGCTCCTCGCCGAGGGGTTCCCCCGCATCTTCCAGCTCTCGCGCGTGTTCCGGAACGGCGAGGTCTCGCGGACGCACAACCCCGAGTTCACGATGCTCGAGCTCTACCGCGCGGGCACCGACTACGAGGGCGTCATGCAGGACCTGGAGCGCCTCGTGGAGGCCTGCGCGCGCGCCCTCGCCGGAGGGACCCGCGTGGCGCGCGGCGGCCGCACGCTCGACCTCGCCGCGCCGTACCCCCGGACCACGGTGGCGGACGCGTTCCGCCGCCACGCCGGCGTCGACCTCGCGGCGTGCGATGGGGACGCGGCGCGGCTCGCGGAGGCCGCCCGCGCCGCCGGGCACGACCCCGGCCCGGCGGGAGAGTCTTTCGACGACGTGTTCTTCCGCGTCATGCTGGACGCCGTGGAGCCGCGGCTCGGGGTGGAGCGCCCCGAGTACCTCGTGGACTGGCCCGCCTCGATGGCCGCGCTCTCGCGCGTGAAGCGCGGCGACCCGCGCTGGGCCGAGCGGTTCGAGCTGTACGCCGGCGGCCTGGAGCTCGCGAACGGCTACACCGAGCTGAACGACGCGGCCGAGCAGCGCGCGCGCCTCGCGGAGGAGCAGGCGCTGCGGCGCCGCCTGGGGCGCCCCGTGTTCCCGCTCGACGAGCCGTTCCTGGAGGCGGTGGGGCGCCTGCCGGAGGCGGGCGGCGTCGCCGTCGGCTTCGACCGCGTGCTCATGCTCGTCGCGGAGGCGGCGGCCATCGAGGACGTGCTGCTCTTCCCCGCGCGCGAGTTCCCGGCGCGCTGAGGGGCGTCAGCGCTTCGCCCCCTGCGGCGCCTCCCCGCGCAGCGGGCGGGCGCACAGCGGCCGCAGCGGCAGCTCGACCCGGAACTCGGAGCCCTCCCCCGGCGTGCTCTCGACGCGGATCGTTCCCCCGTGCGCCTCCACGATGCGGCGCACGATGTAGAGCCCGAGCCCCAGGCCGCCGTAGTTGCGCGACGACACCGCGCGCTCGAAGCGCTCGAAGATCTGGCGCTGGTCGGTGGGGGCGATCCCGATGCCGTGATCGCGGACGCGGACGTACGCGCCCGCGGCGCTCGGGCCGTAGCTCACCTCGACCGGCTTGCCGGCGCCGTACTTCACCGCGTTCGAGAGCAGGTTCGTGATCACCTGCGAGAGCCGGAGCCGGTCCCACGCGCCGAGCACCGGCTCGCCCGCCGCCGACAGGGTGGATCCCGTCTGCGAGGCCTCGTCCTCGAGCTGCGTGAGGGCGTCGCTCACCACCGCGCCGAGCTCCACCTCGTCGAGCTCGAGCTCGAGCTTGCCCATGTGGATGCGGGACACGTCGAGCAGCGCGGCGACCAGCTTCTCGAGCCGCTGCCCCTGCCGCTCCGCGGCGGCGAGGACCCGCTCCACGTGCTCCGGCGGGAGGCGCTCGAGCGCCTCGCGGGAGGTGACGCGCCGCATGTTCCCGAGCGCGAGCCGCAGGGCGGTGAGCGGCGTGCGCAGCTCGTGAGAGGCGATCGACAGGAACTCGTCGCGCGCGGCGACCGCGTTCTGCGCCTCCGAGTAGAGCCGGGCGTTCTCGATCGCCTGCGCCGCCCGGTGGGCGAGGTCCTCCAGCAGCGCCTCGTCCTCCACGGTGTACGGAGCTCCGCCCGCGTCGCGCATGAGGGTGATGTGCCCGAACACCTCGTTCCGCTGGGCGAGGGGGGCGATGAGCAGGCTCGTCACGCCCTCGAGGTACGGGTAGTACTCCGGCTTCATCTCGTTGCGCACCGTCTCGCGAGAGAGGTGCGGGATGCGGAGGGTGCGCCCGGTCGCGAGCGGCCCCGCGGTGATCCCCTCGTTCGTCCGCTGCGGGGCGGCGGCGATGATCCGGCGCCGGAGCGCCGCCCGCTCCGGCGAGGGGTGGTACACGGCGACCGGGACGAGCCACGCCCCGTCCGGCGAGACGATGCGGATGAGCGCCCCGTCGCCGATGAGCTCCGCGAGCCGCCGCGCGACGGTGTCGAGGGTGGTCCGGTAGTCGAGGCCGGAGGCGAAGACGCGCGAGGCCTCCGCGAGCGCCTCGAGCCGCTTCGCGTGGCCGCGCAGCGCCAGCTCCGCCCGCTTGCGCTCGGTGATGTCGAGCCCCGTCGCCACGATCGCCCGCACCTCGCCGGCGTCGTCGAGGAGCGCGGCGTTGCTCCAGGAGACGAGCCGCCGCTCGCCGTCGCGCGCGACCCACTGGTTCTCGAAGGTGGACGCGAGGCTCCCCGCGACGAGCCGCGCGAAGGTGCCGCGCACCCCCTCGCGCTCCTCGGGCACGAGCAGGTTCCACACCGGCTGCCCGAGCATCTCGTCGGCGGAGTAGCCCGTGATCCGGGCGCAGGCCGCGTTCCAGCGGCGGATGAGCCCCTCGCGATCGAGCACCACCACCAGCGCGGCGCTCTGCTCGATGATGGCCTCGGCGAGCTCGCGCTCCTCGACGAGGTCCCGTACCTCGGCGCGGAGCGCGGCCGCCTCCTCCGGGGTGCTGTCGCGCGCCGCGCGCTCGACGACGTCGCGGAGGTGACGGAGGCAGGGCGGCTCGCGGCCGAGCGGCATCGGGCCTCAGTACTCGAACCCGCTGCCGCCGATGAACTCGCGCAGGAGCGAGGTCGGCGGGACGTGGTCGGGGTAGATGGAGACGAAGCGATCGACGAGGTAGCGGAGCCGGTGGGCCGTCGGGTACGCGGGGTGGCTGGGCGGGACCTCCAGCAGGTAGCGCTCGGCGAAGACCTTCAGCACCGCCGGCTCGTAGACCAGCGAGGAGTCGAACACCGCGTCCGCCTCGTGCTGGTGGGGGAAGATGTGCTCGCGCTCCCCGGCCTGCACCGACGGCCAGCGCAGGATGTTCTCCGCCGCGCCGTACCCGCGGCGGTGGCGGTCGCGCACGATGCGCCGCAGGAGGCGCAGATCGGTCGCGGAGGTCCGCGTGAGCCGGTCGAAGGGCAGGGTGGTCGCGGGGTGGATGAAGACGCGGTAGAGCGCCCCCGCCGGCGGGATGCCGTCGAGCAGGCGCGGGTCGAGCCCGTGGATGCCCTCCACGAGCAGGACGTCGCCGGGGCGGAACTGGATGAGGGGGCCGCCGTCGGGGTGGCTGGTCCCGGTGAGGAAGTCGTACCGCGCCGTGCGAACCGGCTCCCCCGCGATGAGCCGGCGCACGTGGTCGTGGAGGAGCGGGAGGTCGATGGCCTCGAGCGCCTCGAAGTCCCACTCGCCGGCCTCGTCGCGCGGGGTCTTCTCGCGATCCACGTAGTAGTCGTCGAGGCCGAGGGCCACGGGGTTCACGCCGTCGATCTGCAGCTGCACCGTCAGGCGCTTGATGAAGGTCGACTTCCCCGACGAGGACGGCCCCGCGATGGCGATGACGCGGAGCTGGTCGCGGCGGGCCGCGATCGCGTCCGCGATGTGCCCGATGCGCTTCTCGTGGAAGCCCTCGGCGACGCGGATGAGCTGGGACACCTGCCCGGAGATGCAGAGGTCGTTGAACGCGCCGACGCTCGTGACGCCGAACGCCTCGAGCCATCGCTGGTGCTCCGCCACCATCCCGCCGTCGGCCGGCGGAGGCGCCACGTGTCCGCCCCGACGGCCGTTGCGCGGATCGCGTTCGCCGAGGTCGAGCGCCAGCCCCTCCTCGCACGGCTCCAGCCGGAAGCCGCGCAGCGCGCCGGTCGAAGGGAGGAGCGGCCCCATCGACAGCGCGTACAGCTCGCCGCAGGAGACGAGCCGGACGGTGGCCTGCCGGCGGACGCGCAGCAGCCGCGCCGCGTCGTCCCAGCCGCGCTCCGAGAAGTACGCCGCCGCCTCGTCGGTCGGCCAGTACTCGAGCCGGATCGGCGCGTCGTCCTGCGCCAGCCGCTCCATGCGCGCCGCGATCCGCGCCGCCCACCCGGGCAGCTCGGCGCGAGGCACCCCGGCGAGCTCGACGATCTGCCGCTTGCCGCGCGACGCGCCCATGCGGACGTGGAGCGAGGGCGCGAGCGTGTGGGCGGCCTCGAGGAGGAGGAGCCCCACCGAGTGGGCGTAGATGGCCCGCCCCTCCCAGTGGCGGAGCGTGAGGGGCGCCACGGTCGAGTCGGTGAACACCGGCGTCGCGAGCGACACCGGCTTCTGCCCGAGCAGCCCGGCGACGACCAGCGCGCCGTCGACCTCCGCCGGGAGGAGGTCCGCGAGGCGCGTCCCCGTGCGCACGCGCAGCTCCTCGCCCAGCGCGCGCACCGTGACCTCGGCGGCGCGCGGCAGGGACCGCCCCCGCAGCAGGAGCCCCATCTCGCTCGTCAGGCGCACGAGCTCCTCGGAGAGCGTCGCCGCCAGGGCGCCCGCGAGCTTCGCGGCGAGCGCGGGGCGATCTCGCTCCAGCCCCTCCCAGCACCGGGCGGAGAGGCGCGCGAGCGTGAGCGGGGTCTCGGCGGTGACGGTCTCGCCGCGGTGGTGGGTGCGGAGCGGCGCGAGCTCGCCGAAGTGATCCCCCGGACCCAGGCGGCGCAGGGGCAGGTCCGCGCGGCGCAGCGTCGCGGCGCCCTCGAGGACCAGATCGAGGTGATGGCCCGCGTCGCCGGCCCCGTGGACCCGAGCCTGCGCGGGCACGGTCACGACCTGCGCGCAAGCGAGCAGGGCCCGGCGCTCGGCGGCGTCGAGCCGCGCGAGGAGCGGCGCGCGCGCCAGCGCGTCGAGTGGTCCCGCACCGAGCTCGTCGGGCCGGATGGCCATTCCGGACGTCTCCTTCCGCCTCGAAGGGAGGATCCTACCCCGCCGCGCGTCCGCTCCGATAGGAGGCGGGGCGGCGGAGCGCCCGCGCGGGTCCTTCGCGGAGCGTCAAACGACGCGCAGGACGAAGCACTTCAGGTACCGCGTCTCGGGGACACCGAGCAGCACCGGGTGATCGCGGCCCGCGCCGCGGCGCTCGAGCAGCTGCACCCGCCGGCCCGCGTCGTTCGCGGCGTCGAGGACGAGCTCCTCCAGCATCGCCTCGGCCATGTGGTAGCTGCACGACGCGGTGACGAGGATCCCCCCCGGCCTCAGGACCTGGAGGGCGCGGAGGTTCACCTCCTTGTAGCCACGCCGCGCTGCGGCGAGCGCGTCCTTGCTCTTCGCGAACGCCGGCGGGTCGAGCACGACGAGGTCGAAGGCCGGCTCCTCCTCGGCGCGGTCGCGCAGGTAGTCGAACGCGTTCGCCTCCACGACCTCGACGTTGGCGGCGAGGTTCAGCGTCACGTTCTCGCGCAGGAGCGCCGCCGCGGTGGGCTGCATCTCGACGGCCGTGACGTGCTCCGCGCGCGTGGCGAGCTGCAGGGCGAACCCGCCCGCGTAGGCGAAGCAGTCGAGGCAGCGGCCGCGGGCGTACTCGCCCGCGCGCAGGTGGTTCTCGCGCTGATCGAGGAACGCGCCCGTCTTCTGGCCGGTGAGGAGATCGATCGTCATCCGGACCGCTCCCTCGCGGTAGACGACGGGGCCCGGCGCCTCGCCGCGCAGGACCCCCTTCACCTGCTCGAGCCCCTCCAGCTCGCGGACGCGGACGTCGTTCCGCTCGATCACGGTCCGCACGTCGAGCGCCGTCGCGACGAGCTCGGCGAGGAGCCCCTTGCGGCGGTCGGTGGCGGGCACGAGCGTCTGCACCACCGCGGCGTCCCCGTAGCGATCGACCACCAGGCCGGGGAGGAGGTCCGCCTCGCCGTGGCAGATCCGGACGAAGCGCTCGTCGCCGAAGGCGTGGCGGCGCAGCTCCACCGCCTGGGCGATCCGCTCGGCGAGGAAGGCCTCGTCCACGGGCACCTCGTCGCGCGTCACGACGCGGAGCGCGATCTTGGAGCGCGCCGACCAGAACGCCTTCGCGAGGAAGCGGCCGCGGCCGTCCACGAGCGCCACCACGTCGCCGGCCTCCGCGCGCGGCGGCCTCTCCACGTCGGCGCGGTAGATCCACAGGTGGCCGGCGGCGAGGCGCTCGGCGCCCCGGCGGCTGACGGTGACCTTCTGCTCATCCATGCCTCGGACTCCTCCGGCGCGAAAGCCGGTGACCCTTACCCGAGGTGAGCCCACGGCGCCAGGGCGTCGACGCCTCGTTTACGGGTCGCGGTGGGGGTCGGGGTCGCGGTCGGGGTCGCGGTCGGGGTCGGGGTCGCGGTCGCGCGCGCGCGCGGGGTTGTGTGCCGCCGCTCGACGCAGAGGGCTCGGGCATCGAGGGGAGAAGCGCCCGGTTCCCGGCGCGCCTCGGGCATGGCACGCGGCGGGTCTTCGTCGCCGTCGGCGCGAGGACTGTACGAGCGGGCAGAGCAGGTCCGAGGAAGTTGCGCGCACGTCTCCGCCCATGCCGGCGTTCACTGATAGTCCCTGCTATCTCCAGCGATAGCTCTTGCGAGCCACGCGAGTCCCAGTTGCGGTGGGTGAATGTTGCCCTCTTGACGAGGTTCGAGGCGAAACGTGCTTCGACGTCCGCGGCACGTCGAGAGCACGCTCCTCGCGAGCGCAGGCAGGGCGCGCCGTGCGCGTCCGGCGCGCCGCGTGGACGGCGAAGGGGCGGGCCCGGAAAGCGGCGCAGGCGCGATCCTGGCGCGTCTCGGGAGGTGCGGAAATCGCGTGTTACGAAGGGTGCACAAGGAGGTGCACCGTGCCTGCGATCGCCCCTTCCGCCCTCGACTCGCCCCTGCTCGCCCAGCGCCTGCGCGAGCTCGCAGGCCAGGAGCGCGACGTCCAGGTCGAGTTCCTCCTCCACCTCGAGGTGTTCGATCGCCGCCGCGCGTACGTGGACGCCGGGTACCCCTCGCTCTGGGCGTATTGCCTGGAGGTGCTCCACCTGCGCGAGGGCGGCTGCGGGGCGACGCATCCAGGCGATGCGGGTGCTGCGCCGGTTCCCCAGCCTCGAGGACGCCCTGCGAGATGGCCGCCTTTGCATCTCCACCGTCCAGCTGCTCGGCCAGGTGCTGACCGAGGAGAACCTGCCCGACCTCGTCGGCCGTGCCGCCTACCGCACCAAGGCCGAGGTGGATCACCTCGTCGCCTCGCTCCAGGCGCGCACCGCTCCGCGGGCGGGCCTGCGCAAGCTGCCCGACCGCGCCTCAGCCGCGAGCGCCCCGGCGCTGCCGCTGGCGGCAGCCGAACCTTCACGTGCCGAGCCGCAGGAGTCGCCGCTCGCGCCGCCGTCGTCGGCCGCTGCTGCCGGGGTGTCCCCCGCCACGATGCCCGCGCCGTCCGACCCGTCTCGCCAGAGGACGCGGGCGGTCACCCGTGCGGTGAGCGAGAGCGGCTGGTCGCTGCGGGTCACCATCGACCGGGCCTGCAAGGAGGACCTCGAGACGCTCACCGCGCTGCTCTCGCACGAGTTCCCGGACGGCGATCTCGCGGCGGTGCTCCGGGAGGCCATCCGCTGCGCCATCGAGAAGCACGGCAGGCGCAAGGGCGCGGTCGCGCCGCAGCGGCAGCGGGGGACCGACCGGGAGCCACGTCCCTCCGCCGAGTCCGCCGCGCCCACGAGCACGATCCCGGCGATAGTGCGGCGCGAGGTCTGGAAGCGCGACGGCGGACGCTGCGCCTGGGTCGCTCCGGACGGGCGGCGCTGCGACAGCCGCTGGCAGCTGGAGCTCGACCACATCCACCCGCAGGCCCTGGGCGGACCCTCGACGGTCGAGAACCTCCGAGTCGCCTGCAAGTCGCACAACCTGTTGCACGCCGAACAGACCTACGGGCGCGAGCACATGGATCGTTTCCGGCGTGAGAGCGCCTCCGAGCGGACGGGGTACGCCGGCGCCGCGCCAGCTGCCATTCAGCAGGGCTTGTGGGCAACGTGACCGCGGTCGGCGGAACGGGAGCAGCCGACCGCAGCGTCTTCCGGCGACGCGGCGGACGCGCGGCGACGCCGGCCCTCCGGCCCCCTCGTAGGCCGCTTTCCCTGGCTCGTACTGCTCCCTCGCGCGTGCCCACCGCGGGCGCGCGGTCGGCACCTCGTCCCGAGTCCAGCGCGAGCCGATGTGACGAATGACAAGGTCGGGGTCGGGGTCGGAGTCGCGGTCGCGGTCGCGACCTTTCGACTCCGCGCGGGATGACCGGCCACGAGAGATCCAGGCGGGGTCGAGGTCGGGCTCAGAGCTCGACCACCTCGTGGAACACCGGCTCTCCCTCGTCCTCGCGGAGCCGGCACGCCGCCATCACGGGATCGTGCTCGAACACGAGGACCCCGTCGTCCTCGAGCACCTCGGCGAGCAGGACCTTCTTCTCCTCGACGGTGGTGACCGGGAAGAGGTCGTAGCCCATGACCCAGCTCGGCCGCAGGTGGGCGTGGGTGGGGATGATGTCGCCGCAGAAGACGAGGTGGGTGCCCTCCCCGCGGAAGCGGGGGAGCTGCTGCCCGACGGTGTGGCCCTCCGACAGGATCAGGTCCACGTCGGGGAAGGGCGAGGCGTCGCCGTCGATGAGGTGCAGCCGGTTCGAGTGCTGGAGGAGGGCGAAGTCGTCGGGGACGAAGCTCCCCGCGTCGCGCTCCGAGGGCGCGTGCGCCCACAGCCAGCTGCGCCGCTGCAGGTGGTAGGTCGCGCGCGGGAAGGAGAGCTCCAGCCTGCCGCCGGGCCCGCGCCGCGTGGTGCCGCCCGCGTGGTCGAAGTGGAGGTGCGTGAGGAGGACGTCGGTCACGTCGTCGCGCGAGATCCCGAGCCGCGCGAGGCCTGCGTCGAGCCCGCCGCTCGAGCGATCGATCGCGTAGATGTCGGTGCGCTTCGCGTCCCACTTGTCGCCCATGCCGTCGTCCACCACGATGACGCGGTGCGCGTCGCGGTCGATCGCGACGAGGCAGCGCGCGGCGAGGCGGATGCGGTTCCGCGCGTCGGGGGCGAGCTTCTTCTCCCAGAGCGGCCGCGGGACGATCCCGAACATCGCGCCGCCGTCGAGCGCGAACCACGCGTCCACGACGGTGGCGATCTCGTAGCGGCCCATGCGCACGGTCACGAACCTACGCGGCCGCGCTGCGGGCGGCCACTTCTTCGCTCGTGCCCGCCTTACCCCCAGCGCACCCCCTCCACGGGCGAGCACCTGCGCCGCATCTTGAAGGGGCCACCACCGGAGGTGAACACGAATGCGACGTTATCGAGCCCACTGGATCGCCCTCCTGCTCGTCATGGGCGGCTCCTTCCTCGTGCTGGGCGCCTGGGGCCCGCGCATCAGCAAGGCCGCCCCCCCGGTCCCGGAGCGGGTGCTCGGTCCGAAGGGACAGGTCGTCGTCGACGAGGACTCCATCCTGCGTGGCCAGGACGTCTGGCAGTCGATCGGGGGCCAGGAGGTCGGCTCGATCTGGGGGCATGGGGCCTACGTGGCGCCCGACTGGACGGCGGACTGGCTCCACCGCGAGGCCATGTTCGTGCTCGACCGCTGGGCGAAGGCCGAGGGGGCCGCCGGCTACGCGGTCCTTCCGGGCGAGCGCCAGGCCGCGCTCCGCGCGCGGCTCACCCGCGCGATGCGCGAGAACACCTACGACCCGCGCTCCGGCGCGGTGCGGATCTCCGCCGAGCGCGCCGCCGCCTTCGACGCGACCGCCGCCCACTACGCGGAGGTGTTCAGCCAGGGGAGGGACGCGTACGCCATCCCGGCGGGTGCGCTCACGGATCGCGCGCAGCTGCGCGACCTGGCGGCCTTCTTCTGGTGGACGAGCTGGGCGGCCTCGACGGAGCGCCCCGGCCAGACGGTGACCTACACGATGAACTGGCCGCACGAGCCGCTCGTCGGCAACGTCCCGACCGGCGGCGCGGTGGTGTGGAGCGTCATCTCGTTCGTGCTGCTCCTCGCGGGGATCGGCGCGCTCGTCTGGTACCACGGGAGCCGCGTCGAGCCGGAGACCGTCGCCGCGACGCTGCCGGAGCGGGATCCGCTGTTCGGGCTCCACCCGACCCCGAGCCAGCGCGCCACCGTGAAGTACTTCTGGACGGCGGCGGCGCTCCTCGTCGTGCAGATCGCCCTCGGCGCGGTGACGGCGCACTACGGCGTGGAGGGCTCCGGGTTCTACGGCTTCCCGCTCGACCAGGTGCTCCCGTACTCCGTGGCCCGCACCTGGCACACCCAGCTCGGCATCTTCTGGATCGCGACGGCGTGGCTCGCCACCGGCCTCTACGTCGGCCCCGCGGTCTCCGGGCACGAGCCCGCCGGCCAGCGCGCGGGGGTGAACTTCCTGTTCGTCGCGCTGGTGGTGATCGTGGTCGGCTCGCTCGCCGGGCAGTGGCTCTCCGTGAAGCGGATGCTGGGCGGCACGCTCTGGTTCTGGTTCGGGCACCAGGGGCTCGAGTACGTCGACCTGGGTCGCTTCTGGCAGATCTTCCTGTTCGTCGGCCTGTTCCTCTGGCTGTTCCTCATGCTGCGCGCCCTCTGGCCCGCGCTGCGACGTCCGTCGGACTCGCGCGCGCTGCTCGGCCTGTTCGTCCTCTCCTCCGCGGCCATCGCCCTCTTCTACGGCGCGGGGCTCATGTACGGGCGCGGCTCGAACCTCGCGATGGTCGAGTACTGGCGCTGGTGGGTGGTGCACCTGTGGGTCGAGGGCTTCTTCGAGGTGTTCGCGACCGTGGTGATCGCGTTCCTGTTCGTGCGGCTGCGGCTCCTGCACGTGGAGAAGGCGACGCGCGCGACGTTCTTCGCGACGACGGTGTTCCTCGCCGGGGGCATCCTCGGCACGTTCCACCACAACTACTTCGCCGGGACGCCGGCCAGCGTCATGGCGCTCGGCGCGACCTTCAGCGCGCTCGAGGTCGTCCCGCTCGTGCTCGTCGGGCTCGAGGTCTGGCAGAACATCCGCCTGTCGAGGGCGCGTACCTGGGTGCGCGCCTACCAGTGGCCGATCTACTTCTTCGTGTCGGTCGCCTTCTGGAACCTGGTCGGCGCCGGGCTGTTCGGCTTCTTCATCAACCCGCCCATCGCGCTCTACTACATGCAGGGGCTCAACACGACGCCGGTCCACGGCCACACCGCGCTGTTCGGCGTGTACGGCATGCTCGGCATCGGCCTCATGCTGTTCTGCCTGCGGGCGCTGCGGCCGGGCGCGGCGTGGAAGACGCGGCCGATCGCCGTCGCGTTCTGGTGCATCAACGGCGGGCTCGCGCTGATGGTGCTCGTCTCCGTGCTGCCGGTCGGCATCCTGCAGACCTGGGCGGCGGTCGAGACCGGGACCTGGTGGGCGCGCAGCGCGGAGTTCATGCAGACCCCGCTCATGAACGTGCTCCGCTGGCTGCGCGTGCCCGGGGACACGATCTTCGCCGTGGGCGCGCTCGTCCTCGGCTGGTTCGTGCTGGGGCTCGCCACGGGCTGGTCGCTCGAGCGCACGCACCACGTCGACGAGGGGTCGACCGAGGTGCACGAGGGCGCCGAGACCGAGGCGACCCGCGCCTGATCGCGCGGGCGCCGCGGGCCCGTCGCTCGCGCCGCCCGCGGGTCACCGGGGCGGGCTCCCGCCGCGGGCTCCGCCTCGCCCCCGGGAGGCACGAGGCTCAGCCGCGCAGCTCCGGCACGTGCCGCGCGAGCACGTCCTGGAGCTCGGCGAGATCGGGGCGGCGCCCGAAGGCGTCGCGCACGTAGCGCAGCGACGCCGGGATGGAGACCAGGAACCCGGGGTTCTGCTTCACCCGATCGATGAAGACGAACCGCCCCGCGTCCTTCAGCTTGCGCTGGACGGTGAGCAGGTCGAACACCTCGCGGAACGGGCCGTACTCGAGGCGGGGGCCGCCCTCGGCGGCGAGGCGGTCGAGGTAGCGCCGCAGCATCGCCTCCACGAAGGGCGCCTCCAGCTCGACGTAGCTGTCGCGCAGCAGCGCGACGAGGTCGTACTGGCGCGGCCCGAGGAGCGCGTCCTGGAAGTCGATCACCGCCTGCTCGCCGCCGGGCAGGACCATGAGGTTCCGGGACTGGTAGTCGCGGTGCGTGAAGCCCTTCGGCTCGGCGTCGAGCGCGCGGGCGATCCGGTCGAAGTGGCGATCCACCACCTCCCGCTCGCCGGGCGAGAGCGCGGCGCCCTTCCAGGCCTCGAGCAGCCACTCCCGGAAGTGGTCGAGCTCCCAGCGGTAGAGGTCGTAGTCGAAGCTGCGCGTGAACGCGACGCAGCCGGCGGGACGGGCCTCGGCCGCGGCGCGCAGCCGGGCGAGCTGATCCACGGCGCGCGCGTAGAGCAGCTCGCGCCCGTCGCCGGCGAGGAGCCTCGTCTCGAGCATGTCGTCGCCGAGGTCCTCGAGGACCATGAGGCCCTCGGCCTCCTCCCAGCCGAGGATGCCCGGGACGCGGACCCCCAGGGCGGCGAGGTAGCGCTGCACGTCCACGAACGGGTTCTCGGCGGGCGCTCCCCCCTTCGTGACCTCCTCGGGCTTGGCGTCGGGCGGGAGCACCATCACCACGTGCGAGGCGGGCGCGACGCCCACGCGCCAGTAGCTGCGCAGCGAGGCGTGCCCGGCGAGGCGGCGCACCGGCGCGCCGGAGGTGTCGCGTCCGGTCGCGCGGGCGACTGCGCCACGCACGCGGGCTTCCGTCTGGAAATCGTTCATCTGGGTCGTGTCTCCCGGCTCTTCGCGCCCGGCGCGTCGCGTTGACGGAGCCGGAACCGCCTGCCTATAACGCGCCGTCACCGGCCGATCTGCCGCGCCGGAGGCCTCACGGAGCGCCCATGCCCTACCACGACGACGTCCTCTCCGCGATCGGCCGCACCCCGCTCGTCCGCCTGCGCAAGCTCGTCGGCCCCGACGACGCGACGGTGCTCGTGAAGCTCGAGTACCTGAACCCCGGCGGCTCCATCAAGGACCGCATGGCGCTGCACATCATCGAGAAGGCGGAGAAGGCCGGGCTGCTGCGCAAGGGCAGCACCATCGTGGAGAACACGAGCGGCAACACCGGCGTCGGCATCGCCATCGCGGCGGCGGTGAAGGGCTACCGCTGCATCTTCACGATGCCGGACAAGATGTCGAAGGAGAAGCAGGACACGCTGAAGGCCTTCGGCGCGCAGGTGGTCGTCACGCCGACGAACGTGCCGGCCGACTCGCCCGACAGCTACTACTCCGTGGCGAAGCGCATCGCGGCGGAGACGCCCAACAGCTTCTACCTGAACCAGTACCACAACGTGGACAACATCGAGGCCCACTACCGGAGCACGGCGCCCGAGATCTGGGAGCAGACCGGCGGGCAGCTCGACGCGTTCGTGGCGGGGCTCGGCACCGGCGGCACGATGAGCGGGTGCGGGAAGTACTTCAAGGAGCGGAACCCCAGGATCCTGAACGTCGGCGCCGACCCGATCGGCTCCGTCTACCACTCGATGTTCAAGACGGGGAAGCTCTCCCAGCCCCACGTCTACAAGGTGGAGGGGATCGGCGAGGACATGATGTGCGGCGCGATGGACCTCTCGGTCCTCGACGACGTCCGCCAGGTGAACGACCAGCAGTCGTTCACGATGACCCGCCGCCTCGCCCGCGAGGAGGGCATCTTCGCCGGCGGCTCCTCGGGCTCCGCCGTCCACGTGGCCGTCCAGCTGGCGCGCGAGCTCGGGAAGGGGAAGACCATCGTCGTCCCGCTCCCGGACGGCGGCCGAGCCTACATCTCGAAGCTGTACTCGGACGAGTGGATGCGCGACAACGGCTTCGCCATCGAGGGCGGGGAGCCGGTCGCGAGCGCCACCGTGAAGGACGTGCTCGGCCGGCGGCGCGGCGAGGTGATCACCGCCCGCAAGACGGACAAGGTCGAGACGATCGTCCGCGCCATGAAGGAGAACGACATCTCGCAGATGCCGGTCGTCGACGAGGCGGGCCGCGCGATCGGGATGATCCACGAGTACGACCTGCTGAACTTCCTCATCGAGGGGAAGCACCGGCTCTCCGAGCACGTGGAGCCGCTCGTGCAGCCGATCCAGGGCGTCGTCGGCCCGGACACGCCGGTCGGCCGGCTGCGCGACATCTTCAACGACGACCACGTGGCGGTGGTGAAGGAGGGCGATCGCGTGACCGGCATCCTCACGAAGATCGACCTCATCGAGTTCCTGGGCGCGCGGCTCAAGTAACGACCGCCGCGCGGAGGCACGCCATGGACGACCGGAAGCTCTCCTTCGAGACCCTCGCCATCCACGCCGGCCAGTCCCCCGATCCGACCACGGGCGCCATCATGACGCCCGTGTACCTCACGTCCACGTACGTGCAGGAGAGCCCGGGCGTCCACAAGGGGTACGAGTACTCGCGCACGCAGAACCCCACGCGCCACGCGCTGCAGGACTGCCTCGCCGCGCTGGAGGGCGCGCGCCACGGCCTGGCGTTCGCGTCGGGGCTGGCCGCGACGGACGCCATCCTCCACCTGCTGCAGGCGGGGGACCACGTCGTCGTGTCCGACGACGTGTACGGCGGGACCTTCCGAATCTTCGACAAGGTGTACCGGCGCCACGGGCTCGAGTTCGCCTACGTGGACATGAGCGACGCGCGGAACGTCGAGCGCGCGCTCACGCCGCGGACGCGGCTCGTGTGGATCGAGAGCCCCACGAACCCCATGCTGAAGCTGGTGGACCTCGCCGCCGTCGCCGCGATCGCCCGGGGGCACGGCGCGAGGACGGTGGTCGACAACACCTTCGCGACGCCCTACTTCCAGCGGCCGCTGGCGCACGGCATCGACGTGGTCGCCCACTCCACGACGAAGTACCTGAACGGCCACTCCGACGTCATCGGCGGCGCGGTCGCGACGAGCGACGCCGAGCTCTTCGAGCGGCTCGCCTTCCTGCAGAACGCGGTCGGGGGCGTGCCCTCGCCGCTCGACAGCTTCCTCGTGCTGCGTGGCCTCAAGACGCTGCACGTGCGGATGGATCGTCACGCCGAGAACGCGCTCGCCATCGCGCGCTTCCTCGAGCGCCACCCGCAGGTCGAGCGCGTCACCTACCCCGGCCTCGCCTCCCACCCGCAGCACGACCTCGCGCGCCGGCAGATGACCGGCTTCGGCGGCATGCTGACGTTCGTCGTCAGGGGCGGCCTCGCCGCGGCGCGCGCCTTCCTCGAGAACGTGCGGATCTTCGCGTGCGCCGAGTCCCTCGGCGGCGTCGAGAGCCTCATCGAGCACCCCGCCATCATGACGCACGCCTCGGTGCCGAAGGAGACGCGCGAGCAGCTCGGGATCGCGGACGGCTTCATCCGCGTGTCCGCCGGGATCGAGCGCGCCGACGATCTCCTCGCCGATCTCGAGCGCGGCTTCGCGGCGGCGAAGCGCGCCTAGACGCGCTCCGGCGCGGGCGCGGGCTCCACGGAGAGGCGGGGGAAGCGCGTCGCGACGAGGAGCGCCGCCGCGGCGATCCCGGCGACGCTCCAGAAGACGATCTCCATCGCCCCCTGCAGCGCGCCGCCCACCGAGGCGAGCTGCGCCGCGGAGAGCGAGGCGCGCTCGGCGCCGAGCAGCTTCTCCGCGATCCCGGGCGCGGCGCCGGTGCGCGCGAGCCCCACCGCGAGCACGCCGCCGAGGATGCCGACCGAGAGCGTGCCGCCCATGGTGCGGAAGAACAGCGCGCTCGCGGTCGCGACGCCGCGCCGGCGCCAGGGCACGCTGGTCTGGACCGCGAGGATGAGGGGCGTGTTGGCGAGCCCCAGCCCGACGCCGTAGGCGAAGGTGAGCCCCTGGGGCACGAGGAGGCTCACCCCCGGCCCGAGCAGCAGCGCGAGCCCGATCCCGGCGAGCGCGCTCGTCGCGAGGCCGCCCAGCAGGAGCCGCCGGTAGCCGAGGCTCGGCAGCAGACGCCCCGCGAGCGTGCTCGCGAGCGGCCAGCCGACGGCCATCGGCGCGATCGCGGCGCCCGCCGCGGTGGGTGACGCGCCCAGGATGGCCTGCACCCAGAGCGGCACGAAGGTGACCGTCGCGAGCATGGCGGCGCCGAGCAGCGCCCCCGTCGCGGAGGACACGGCCATCACCCGCTGCGCGAAGAGGTCCAGCGGCAGCAGCGGCTCGGGCGCGCGGCGCTCCACGAGGAGGAAGGCGGCCAGCGCCAGCGCGCCGACGGGGAGCGCCGCCAGCGCCGCCGCGCCAGAGCGGGCCGCGAAGAGGAGCGCCACGACCGCGATCGAGAGCAGCGCCGCGCCGGGGAGATCGAGCCGGTGCGGGTGGCGCTCCGGCCGCTCGTGGTACGCGATCGCCAGCACCGCCGCGCTGGCGATCCCGAACGGCAGGTTCACCCAGAAGATCCAGCGCCAGCCGAGCACGTGGACGATGGCGCCGCCGAGCACCGGCCCCACGAGGCCCGCGAGGCCCCAGACCGCGCCGAAGATGCCCTGCATGCGCGCGCGCTCGCGCAGCTCGAACAGGTCGCCGACGATGGTGAGCGAGACCGGCTGGATGGCCCCGGCGCCGAGGCCCTGGACGGCGCGCCAGGCGATGAGCGCGCCCATGCTCCCCGCGAAGCCGCACCCGCTCGACCCGAGGAGGAAGAGCGCGATCCCGGCGAGGAGGACGGGCTTTCGGCCGTAGAGGTCGGCGAGCTTGCCGTGGATCGGCACCGTGACGGTGGCTGTGAGCATGTACGCCGAGAACGCCCAGGCGTACAGCGAGAGCCCGCCGAGCTCGCCCACCACGGTCGGCATCGCCGTCGAGACGACGGTCATCTCCATGGCGGCGAGGAACGTGCCGAGGAGCACCGAGACCACGGTCAGAGGACGGCTCGTCGCGCGCATGGAGGCGGACCGTTAGCGCCGGGCCGGCCCCAGGTCAATTACACGGGGACCGCGTCCCCCGCCCAGCGGCGGTGGCCGCTGGGGCCCCACCCCCTGCTCGGCGGGGCCTTGGACGTCCAGCTCACCCCGAGCGCAGCGCACGCGAAGCGGGCACAAAGTCGAGCGGGACCGCTGCGCGGGTGCGCGACCGTTCCCCGCCGGAGGGGCTTCGCCCTTGCCATTCATCACATCGGCTCGCCCTGGACTCGGGACGAGGTGCCGACCGCGCGACCGTGGTGGGCACGCGCGAGGGAGCAGTACGAGCGAGGGAAAGCGGGCTACGAGAGTGAGACGCACCAGGATCGCGCCTGCGCCGCTTTCCGGGCCCGCCCCTTCGCCGTCCACGCGGCGCGCCGGACGCGCACGGCGCGGCCTGCCTGCGCTCGCGAGGAGCGTGCTCTCGACGTGCCGAGGACGTCGAAGCGCGTTTCGCCTCGAACCTCGTCAAGAGGGCAACGTTCACCCACCGCAACTGGGACTCGCGTGGCCCGCAAGAGCTGTCGCTGGAGATTGCAGGGACATGGGTGAATGTCGCCGTCGGCCGAGCGTGCGCGCAACTTCCTCGGACCTGCGGTGCCCGCTGACCAGTCACCGCGCCGACGCCGGTGAAGACGCACCGTGATGGGCAGAGGCGCGCGCGGGAACCGAGCGCTTCCCCTTCGATGCCCGAGCGACATCTGCGTACGGACGACGGCACACGACCCATCCGCGTGCGCGTGCTGTCACCGCCGCCGCCGTCGCGCTCCGGCGGGCTCGCCGGTAGCCGTCCACGGAGCGCGGATGGCCGTTATGATTCGCCTCCATGATCCCGACCGCCGCGACCGTGCTCGCGCTCCTCGCCCTCTCCGCTCCGCCCGCCCGCTCCGCGATCCCGCAGCCGCCCCGGGGCCTGCGGCCGGCCGTCGCCCGCGCCGTCGCGGCGCTCGCCGCGAGGCACGGCGAGCCGGAGCGCGCTCGCGTCGCGCGGGGCGTCGCCCAGGCCGCCGCCTTCTGGCGCCCGGCGGACGGCGACGCCAAGGCGTTCGAGGCGTTCTGCGCCGAGCACTTCCTGCCGCGCGGCGAGGCCCTCGACGCGACCTTCGCGCGGCTCGAGCGGTCCTTCGAGGCGCTGGACGGGCACGCGCTCGAGATCTACCGCGAGCTGTCGCGCTACGCGCAGCTCGACGAGGGACCCATGCGCCCGGTGGACGCGCTGCTCGCGGCGCACGATCCCTCGGCCCACCTCGTCGACGATCTCTTCGCCGGCAAGATCGCCTTCGTCGCGCTCCTCAACTTCCCCCTCACCACCCTCGACGAGCGGCTGGCCGGAGGCGAGGGCTGGTCGCGCCGGGAGTGGGCGGAGGCGCGGCTCGCGAACCGCTTCGCGCGGCGCGTGCCCGCGGCGGTCAACCAGGGCATCGCCCGCGCCTCGGCGGACGCCGACCTCTACATCGCCGACTACAACCTCCACATGCACCACGTCCTCGCCGAGGACGGCCGGCGGCTGTTCCCGAAGGGGAAGCGGCTCCTCTCGCACTGGAACCTGCGCGACGAGATCAAGGCGCAGTACGCGCAGGGGGACGGCCTCGCGCGCCAGCGCGTGATCTCCAAGGCGATGGAGCGCATCGTCACGCAGACCATCCCCGCGGCGGTGGTGAACGACCCGAGCGTCGACTGGAACCCCTTCACGAACGAGGTGCGCGCGGCGCCGGCGGAGACGATCGAGGGGGAGGCGCGCCCGCCGCGCGCGGAGGTCTCCGCGGCGCGCGAGCCGGACGCGCGCTACGCGCGCATCGTCGCGAACTTCCGGGCCGTGAAGGAGGCGGACCCGTACTCCCCCTCCGCGCCGACGCACATCGCCCGCAAGTTCGAGCTGGAGCGCGAGCTCCCGGAGGCGCGGGTGGTGGCGATGCTCGAGGAGGTGCTCGGCGCGCCGGAGATCGCGCGCGTCGCGCGCGTCGTCGAGGAACGGCTCGGCCGCAAGCTCGAGCCCTTCGACGTCTGGTACGCGGGGTTCAAGCCGCGCGTGGAGCGCTCCGAGGCGGAGCTCGACCGCCTGACGCGCGGCCGCTACCCGACGGCCGAGGCGTTCGCGAAGGACCTGCCCGCGATCCTGAAGGCGCTCGGCTTCTCCGGCGAGAAGGCGCGCTTCCTCGCCGAGCGCATCGCCGTCGATCCGGCGCGCGGCTCGGGCCACGCGCTCGAGGCGGCGCGGCGCGGCGACCAGGCCCACCTGCGCACCCGCGTCGGCGCGGACGGCATGGACTACAAGGGCTTCAACATCGCGATCCACGAGCTCGGCCACAACGTCGAGCAGGTGTTCTCGCTGTACGGCGTGGATCACACGCTGCTGCGCGGGGTGCCGAACACCGCGTTCACGGAGGCCATCGCGTTCGTCTTCCAGGCGCGCGACCTCGAGGTGCTGGGCCTCCCGCCGCCGTCGGCGGACGCGAAGCGGCTCCTCGCGCTCAACGACCTCTGGGCGACGTTCGAGATCGCGGGCGTCGCGCTCGTCGACATCCGCATGTGGCACTGGCTCTACGAGCACCCGCGGGCCACGCCGGCGGAGCTGCGCGAGGCCACGCTCCGCATCGCGCGCGAGGTGTGGAACCGCTGGTACGCGCCGGTGTTCGGCGCCCGCGACGTGCCGCTCCTGGCGATCTACTCGCACCTGGTCTCGAACCTGCTCTACCTGCCCGACTACCCGATCGGCCACCTCATCGCCGCGCAGCTCGAGGACCACCTCGAGCGGCTCCCCCCTGGGAAGAGGCTCGGCGAGGAGATCGAGCGCATCACGGTGCAGGGGGCGCTCGCCCCCGACGTCTGGATGAAGGGGGCGACCGGCGAGCCCGTCTCGGCGCAGCCGCTCATCCGCGCGGCCGCCCGGGCGCTCGACCGGAGCTGACGGATCACGGCCGCGCCGCGGGCGCGCACGCCACGCGCATCCAGGCGCGCGCGTCGTCCGGAGATCCCACGAACAGGCGGCGCGACCCCGGGGCGTCCTCGTACAGGAACACGCAGCCGGTGACGCGGAAGGCGACCTCGAACTCGTCCCAGCCGACCTCGCGAGCCTCGCAAGGCTGCCCTGGCAGCGCGATGCCGAGGCGCCCGCTCCCCTCGTCGCGGCAGGGGCGCCCGTCCCGCGACTCGGCCCAGCGCCGGATCTCCGTCACGCTCTGTGTCGTCCGGAACATCGTCTCTCCCTCACCCCCGGCCCGGGTCATGCTCTGCCTCATAACGCCGGGGAGCTCGGTCGCACCGCCCCGCCGCGGGCGCCCCGGATGCGCATCCTCGAGACATGGCCAACGACGACTGGACCGACAAGGCGGCGGAGGCGGCTGCGCGAGCAGCGCAGCGCAGGGAGACCGGCGGGGCGAGCGCGCCCGCGGGCGGGGTGCACGCGCCCGCGGACGTGACGATCCCGGGGACGCGGGAGGGACGGATCCCGGGCCGGGAAGCAGGCGCAGACGCGAACGCGCCGCGCGCCGAGCCTGAGCAGCGGATCCCGGGGCACCGCGACGAGCCGGAGATCTCCCCGCCCGTGCGCGGGGCCTCCGCGGAGGAGGCGCCCGAGCTCCTCGGCGAGCGCTCGGACTATCCCGTCCTGTACGGAGAGGATCCGGGCGACATCGGCTCCTGAGGCCGCCAGGGGCGGCGAAAGCGACTCCACGCCGGCGATGCACCGCGGGGTGCCCGGTGGTTACGGTTTCCCCGGGGCGAGCGCGGGAGGGGCAGATGAGAGGGCGCAGGCGAGGACGGCGTGGGTTCGGCGGCGCGTGGCTGATGGGCGGGCTGGGAGTCGTCGCCGCGGGCACGGGGCTCGCCTCGTGGATGCGCGACGAGCGACGCCGGGGCGCCCTCGTGCAGGGCGCGAGCCGCGCGTTCCACGAGGCGGAGGACTTCGTCGAGGCGGGGGCGCGCGACCTCGGTCATCGGGCCGCCGGGGCGGCGCACGAGGCACGGGCGCGGCTCGCGTCCGAGCCCCCCGACGACGACGTGCTCTCGGAGCGGGTGCGCGCCAGGCTGGGCCACCTCACCGATCACGCGCACGCGATCCGGGTGCGGGCCCACGACGGCGAGGTCGAGCTCGCCGGCCCCGTGTTCCGGGCGGAGCATCCCGCGATCCTCGCGGGCGTGCGCATGGTCCGCGGCGTACGGCGGGTCCAGGACCGCCTCGATCTGCACGAGACCGCCGACGTGCGCGCGCTCGAGGGCGCCGGGCCGCGCCGCCGCGCGCGAGGCGCGCTCCTGCCCATCTCCTCGCCCGGCTATCGGCTCGCCGCGGGCGCCGCCGGGGCGTTCCTGGTCGGGCGGGCGCTGCTCGGCCGCGGCCTGCTGCGGATCCCCGCCGGCCTCGTGGGAGCGTCGTTGCTCGGGCGCGTGCTCGGCGACGCGGGCGAGGCGCGGCGCGCCTCCGTGCGCGAGACCGCAGCCTTCGCGGCGCGGGGCCGCCCCTCGCTCGTGCGGGGCCAGGGGCGCGCGGGCGAGGCGCGCGCTCGGCCGAGGCGGGTGACGGAGGTGACGGAGGTGAAGAGTCCGGCAGAGCTCGAGCCCGGGATCGCCTCGGGCCGGCCCGATCCCCTCCGCCAGGGACGCGTCGCCCGCCGCGACATGAGGTCGCCGCCCGGTCCGCCACGGGCCGAGGCCGGCGGGGAGGACCTCTCCGAGCACGACCCGGTCCACGTGGCGCCGCACGAGGGGTTCTCGGCGCCGCCGGCGGGCGCGGGGGTGCGGGAGGAGGACCTCGGCGCCGCGCTTCCGCACGAGGACGAGGAGCGGTAGCGGCGACGGCGCGGCGTCCCGTTGGACGAGCGGTCCTGGCAGCGCGGCGGCCATCGACCGCGCTCGCGGCACGAGGAGCGCCGAGCGCGACGGCGCGGCGCCCCCGGGCCGCGCAGGCGTGCCCCGTCCGCGGCCTTGCGCGGACCGCCCGGCTCCGGGCTTCATCAGGGCCCATGCACCTCTTCGCCCCGCTCGCCCTCCGCTCGGTGACGCTGCGCAACCGGATCGCCGTCTCGCCGATGTGCCAGTACTCGGCCGTCGATGGCCTCGCCAACGACTGGCACCTCGTCCACCTCGGCGCCCGCGCCGTGGGCGGCGCCGGGCTCGTCGCCTTCGAGGCGACGGCCGTCGAGGCCCGCGGCCGCATCTCGCCGGCCGACCTCGGGCTCTGGGACGACCGGCAGGTGGAGGCGCTCGCGCGGATCGTCCGCTTCGTCGAGTCCCAGGGCGCGGTGAGCTGCGTGCAGCTCGCGCACGCGGGCCGCAAGGGCTCGACCGCGCCGCCGTGGACGGGGGGCCGTCCGGTCGGGCCGGAAGAGGGCGGGTGGCTCCCCGTCGCGCCGAGCGCGCTGCCGTTCACCGACGGTCATCGCGTCCCGCACGCGCTCGCGCCGGAGGAGCTCCGCGGGGTGGTGCAGGCGTTCGCGGCCGCCGCCCGGCGCGCGGCGGCGGCGGGCTTCCGCGCCGTCGAGGTCCACGCGGCCCACGGCTACCTGCTCCACCAGTTCCTGTCGCCGCTCTCCAACCGGCGCGAGGACGCCTACGGCGGCTCCTTCGAGAACCGGACGCGGCTGGTGCGCGAGGTGGTGAGCGCGGTGCGCGCCGAGTGGCCGGAGCCGCTCCCCGTCATCGTCCGCATCTCGGCGACCGACTGGGTGGAGGGCGGCTGGGACATCGCGCAGTCGGTCGAGCTCGCGCGCGGCCTCGGCCCGCTGGGCGTGGATCTGGTCGACGTCTCCTCCGGCGGGCTGCTCGCGACCGCGCAGGTCCCGGCCGGTCCGGGCTACCAGACCGGCTTCGCCGAGCGCATCCGGCGCGAGGCCCACGTGGCGACGGGCGCCGTGGGCCTCATCACCTCACCCGAGCAGGCCGACCACGTGATCCGCTCCGGGCAGGCGGACCTGGTGCTCATGGCGCGCGAGCTGCTCAGGGACCCGCACCTCCCGCTGCGGGCGGCGCGGGTGCTCGGGCACGAGGGGCCCTGGCCCAAGCAGTACCTCCGCGCGCGCTGACGGCGCCGCGGCAGCGGCGCTCGCCCTCTCAGCGCGGGGGCGAAGCGGGGCGCGGCGCCGACCGCCGGGCCTCCGCCGCCGCGGCGGCGAGCCCGGCCAGGACCGCGAGGAAGCCAAGGAGCGTGATCGGTGGCAGCCCGCCCGGCCAGGCCGCGGGCGTCATCCACCCGCGCGCGCCGAGGGCCGCGCAGTGCACCCCCACGATCGCCAGGGCGACGTGCGCCACCCGGCGCGCGACGCGTGGGGGAGCCCCCGGCGGCCGCGCGAGCTTCAGCGCCCCGAAGGCCACCAGCGCGCCGGCTCCGCCGAGGATCGCGAGCTCGGCCCACCCGCTCAGGCGGCCGCCCGGCCCGTGCAGCTTCGGGAGGTACGCCGGATCGAGGAGCACCGCCGACGCGAGGGCGTGGAGCGCCGCTCCGCAGAGGCCCGCCGACCGGGCCCCCCGCGCCCAGCCGGCGTGTGGCCGAGCCGCCGCCGCCGCGATGAGCAGCGCCGCCCCGAGGGCGACCGCCTTGTTCGTCACGTACAGCGGCACGCTCGCGAGCGGCTCGCCGTGGAACACCACGTAGCGCACGAAGGCGTACGTGAAGCACAGGGCGAGCACCGTGGCGCAGGCGGCGACCGGCGCGCGCGCGGCGGCGGGTCCAGGGGGGCGCTCCCGCGCCCCGGCGTCCGCGGCGGCCCAGGCCGCGCGCCGCGGGCGGAACCGGGCGGAGGGGCGGGCGCAGCGGGTCCGAGGCGCGCTCATCGGTGCCGCCTGCGGAGGGCGCCGGCGGCGGCGAGCGCGAGGAGCGAGGTGAGGGTCGCGGCGCCACCGCCGAGCCCGCAGCCGCTGCGGGCGGCGATGACCCGGGCCGGCGAGGCGGGCAGCGGGATGGGCGCGCCGGCCTGTCCCGAGCCGTCCGGCGGCGGGCCGGCATCGGCGGGCGGCTCCGCGAGCGGCGAGGGGTGCGTGAGGACGAGGGTGTCGAACACGACTCCGTCCACGTCCCGCGCCTCCAGGGAGAGCGTGTTCGCCGTCACGTCCACCTCCACGAAGTGGTGGACCGAGCGCGAGAAGGCGGTGAAGGCGCTCGCGCCCACGGAGTACACGGGCGCGCCCGCGCCGCCGGTCACGACGTAGGTGACGCCGCCCTGCGTGGCGCGCTCCCCGCCCGCCATCGGGTGGCTGCGCTCGTAGTGATGGTCGTGCCCGTTGAACACCAGATCCACGCCGTACCGCTCGAAGACGGGGCCCCAGCGATCGCGCAGGCCGGTGTCGCTGCCGTGGCTGCCGGAGGAGTACGGCGGCCGGTGGAACGTCACCACCGTCCAGCGGACGGCCGGATTCGCCGCGGCGCGGGCGAGGTCCGCCTCGAGCCACTGCTCCTGCGCGTCGCCCGCGCTCCCGGACTCGGAGTAGAGCACGACGAGGTGGGTGTTCCCGTAGTCGAAGGAGAAGTACGCCTCGTCGTCGTACCCCGTCGCGGCGGGCGCGTGACGGGGCAGCGGGAACTGCCGGAAGAAGCGGCTGCCGACGTCGTGGTTGCCGACCGCCGAGACGAACGGGCTCGTGGCGACGAGCGGCTCCATGGTCGTGAACCACTGATCCCACAGGGCCTGGACGCCGCCGCTGTCCACGAGGTCGCCGGAGTCGAGCGAGAACGCCGGGCGCGCGCGCTCGACCGCGGCTCGCACGCGCGCGCGGGCGGCGTCGTCCGTGCGGCTGTCGCCGTACGCCGCGAAGCGGAAGCTCGCGGTCGCCGAGGGCGCGGGCGCCGTGGCGAACACGCGGTCGGGCGACCAGGCCTGGTCCACGCCGCAGCGGTAGCGGTACTCCGTACCCGGCTCCAGGCCGGTGAGCTGCGCCTCGTGGAGATACGTGCCTTCGTACGCGACGGACACCGCCGGCTGCACCTGCCCGTACCCACCGTCCTTCCCGTACTCGACGACGCCCGTCGGCTCGGTCGATCGCCACGTCACCGTCATCGTGGTGTCCGTGGGACCCTGCCAGCCGAGGTGCACCTGCGACGGCGCGGCGACCGCGGTCGTGGCGGCGAAGGTGGTCAAGAGCAGGAGCAGCCGTGTGTTCATCCGACCTCCGGGCCTGGGACCGGGATCTCGCCCAGTACCCGCACTGCGCAGGTGGAACCCGCTTCGCCTTTGGAACCATCCCCGCGATCGAGAGCGCGAGGGATGGCGACGGCTTGGAGCGGGCTGATCGCTGTGATGACGCGCGTTCATCGACCGGGCGCTCGCTCGGCTCCGAGGGTCGGGGTCACTACACGGTGCCGCTCCGTGCACCCGGAAGGGGACCCGGGGTTTTGAGCCACCCGCCCCCGTGGTCGGCCCGAGAGCGCCGCAAACCGGTGTGATTCCGCTCCACTTCACCCTGCGCCCATGCGGCGACGTGTCACGCTCGGGCGGCACGTACCCGGCAAAGGGGGACCGCGGCCAGCGCCATGGGAGGTCACACAGTGAGGAAGCTCGGTATCGGCACTCGTCTCGGGATCGCATTCGCCGCCCTCTGCGCCTTCGTCCTCGGCGCTGGAGCGCTCGGGGTCGGGGCCATGTCGCGGATCGGCCAGGCGACCGAGAGGATCACGGGCGTGCTCTACGCCAGGGCGGAGCACGCCCGCGCCGTCGGCCACATGGCGATGGAGATCCGCATCGGGCTGGGCGACCTGCTCATCGCCGAGGACGACGCCCACGTCCGGCGCGCCATCGCCAAGATCGACGACCATCGGGCCGAGGCGATCGAGGAGCTCGCCGCCCTGGAGGGCACCGGGCAGCTGCTCGACGCCGAGCGCGTGGAGGTCGCCGAGGTGCGCGCCCTCCTGCCTCTCGTGGAGGAGCAGCACGAGCGCGTCGAGCAGCTCCTGGCGGGCGCCGATCGGGCCGGCGCGGCGCGCGCGGCGCAGGCGGACGTGTTCCCGGTCCTGGAGCGGCTCGAGGCGGCGTGCGGCCGGCTCATCGCCGAGACCGCGCGGGAGGTCGCGAGCGGGGTCGAGGGCGCGGCCGCGATCCAGCGCTCGGCGCGCGACGTCACCGTCGCGCTCGTGGCGCTCGCCGCGCTGCTCGCCGCCGTCGTCGCCGCGCTCGTCACGCGCTCCATCACCTCGCCGCTGGCGCGCGCGGTCGACGCGGCGCAGCGGATCGCCGGGGGGGACCTCACCTCCCGCATCGAGGTGGACGGGCGGGACGAGCTCGGGCGGCTGCAGTCGGCGATGGCCGAGATGACGTCGCGGCTGGCGCAGGTCATCGGCGAGGTGCGGGCCGGCGCCGAGGCGCTCTCGAGCGCCTCCGCCCAGGTGTCCGAGACGGCGCAGGCGCTCTCGCAGGGCACCGGCGAGCAGGCCGCGAGCGTGGAGGAGACCACGAGCTCGCTCGAGGAGATGAACGCCTCGATCGCCCAGAACGCCGAGAGCTCGATGCGCACCGAGGCGACGGCGAAGGGCGGGGCGCGCAACGCGGAGGAGGGGGCCGCGGCGGTCCGCGAGACCGTCGAGGCGATGAGCGCCATCGCCGACCGGATCTCGATCGTGGAGGAGATCGCGTACCAGACGAACCTGCTCGCGCTGAACGCCGCGATCGAGGCGGCGCGCGCGGGGGAGCACGGCAAGGGCTTCGCCGTCGTCGCGACCGAGGTGCGCAAGCTCGCGGAGCGCTCGCAGAAGGCGGCCAAGGAGATCGGCGCCATGGCGACGACGAGCGTGGACGTCGCGCAGCGGTCCGGGTCGCTCATCGCCGCGCTGGTGCCGGCGATCCGCCGGACGGCGGAGCTCGTGCAGGAGGTCGCCGCCGCCTCGCAGGAGCAGTCGGCGGGCGTGGAGCAGGTCGCCCGCGCCATGGGCGTGGTCGACCAGGTGACGCAGCGGAACGCGTCGGCGGCCGAGGAGCTCAGCTCGACCGCGGAGGAGATGGCCTCGCAGGCCGAGGCGCTCCAGCAGCTCACCGCCTTCTTCGAGATCGCGGGCCTGGGGACGCCCAGGCCGGCGCCGGCCCCGAGGGCGTCGAACGCCAAGCCCGCGCCCCCCGCGGAGCCCAGGCGGGCCGCCCCGCGCGCGGTCCCCGCGCTGCCCGTGGCCGGCCGGTCCGCCGCTCCCGCGGAGGCGTCGCTCGCGGCGGCGGCCGCGCACGACGGGGAGTACCGACGCTTTTGATGGCGCGGTCCCTCCGATCGAGCCATCCCGCTCGCCCTTCCCCCGAGCCTGTCGAGGGGTCAGGGCGAGCGGATCAGGAGATGCGTTCGCGGTGAGCCTGTGTCGAACCGCGAGCCAGCCGGAACGACGCAAGCGGGCACGGCCATGACGATGAGCCCGGCGAGCCGTTCGAAAAAAGAGACCGCGGCCGGCGCCCTGGGGACGCCGGCCGCGGCGGAGCTGCTGCGCGGACCTACTCGGCGCCGACGCCGAGGTACGTGCGGAGCTTCTCGTCCTCGAACTTCTCCTGCGCCTCGCGCTCGGGGGTGAGCAGCGAGACCAGGATGCCGACCGCGAAGGCGCCCGTCATCGAGAAGATGGCCGGGTTCTTCATCGGGAAGATGGCGTGCGCGAAGCCGAAGACGTCCACCCAGACCGTCTTGGAGAGCACGATCATCGCGCAGGAGCTGAACGCGCCGACGAGGATCGACCAGACCGCGCCCTGCGTCGTGAAGCGCTTCCACACGATCGACATGAGGAGCGCCGGGAAGTTGGCGCTGGCGGCGATCGCGAACGCGAGGCCGACCATGAACGCGACGTTCTGGCCCTTGAAGAGGATGCCCAGGCCGACCGCCACCACGCCGAAGATGATGGTCGCGGTCTTGGCGGCCTTGACCTGCTCCTCCTCCGTCGCCTTCCCGCCCTTGATGACGTTCACGTAGATGTCGTGCGAGTAGGCCGACGCGCCGGCGAGGGTGAGGCCGGCGACCACGGCGAGGATGGTGGCGAACGCGACCGCCGCGATGAAGCCGAGGAACGCGGTGCCGCCGAGGAGCTCGGCGAGGAGCGGGGCGGTCATGTTGCCGCCGGCGTCGAACCCGGTGATGGTGCTGCGGCCGCCGGGCAGGAGCACCGCCGCGCCGAAGCCCACGATGGGGATGATGACGTAGAAGTAGCCGATGAGGCCGGTGGCGTAGAGCACCGACTTCCGGGCCGCCTTGGCGTCGGGCACCGTGTAGAAGCGCATCAGGATGTGCGGCAGCCCGAGGAGGCCGAACATGAGGGCGAGGCCGAGCGAGACCGCCTCGAGCGGGCTCGCGACGATGCCGCCCGGCTCGAGCGCCACCTGGCCGTACTTCGCGACCACGGCGGAGTAGAGGTTGCCCGGGTTGAAGCCGAACTTCGCCAGCACGAGGACCGTGAGGAGGCTCGCGCCGAACAGGAGGAGGCCGGCCTTGATGATCTGCACCCAGGTGGTGGCGAGCATGCCGCCGAAGAGCACGTAGGCGAGCATCACCACGCCGACGATCAGCTCGGCGTACTCGTACTTGAGGCCGAACATGAGCTGGATGAGGGCGCCCGACCCGACCATCTGCGCGATCGTGTAGAAGAGCACCGTCAGGATGCCGCCGATCGCGGCGGCGATGCGGACCGGCTTCTGCCGCAGCCGGAAGGCGACCACGTCGGCGAAGGTGAACTTGCCGAGGTTCCGCAGCGGCTCGGCGACGAGGAACATGAGCGCGGGCCAGCCGACGAGCCAGCCGGTCGCGTAGATCATGCCGTCGTAGCCCTTGAGGGCGACCATGCCGGAGATGCCGAGGAACGACGCCGCGGACATGTAGTCGCCTGCGAGCGCGAACCCGTTCTGGAGCGCCGAGACGCTGCGGCCGGCCGCGTAGAACTCGGAGGAGGTCTTCGTCTTCCGGGCCGCCCAGTACGTGATGACGAGCGTCACCGCGACGATGATGAAGAAGAAGAGGATGGACATCAGCGACGGGGAGCCGAGCGAGGACTGCATCTGCTCGGCTGCCGGCGCGGGGGCGGTGGCGGCCTGCGTGAGGAGGACGGCCTGGATCGCGTCGATCGAGGTCATGAAGGTTCCTGTGGGTGAGGAGGGCTACTGCCGCAGCTGCGAGCGGAGCCGCTCGACCTCGGGGTCGTAGGACTTGTTCGCCCACGCCACGTAGATCGCGGTGAGGGTGAACGCGAGGACGATGGCGCCCAGCCCGAGCGGGATGGCGAGGGTGGTGACCTCGCCGACCTTGGTGTTCACGAAGTCCTTGGCCGTCGCGACCAGCAGGATGAAGCCGTAGTAGCCCACGAAGAGCAGCGCGAGGAGGACCATGCTCACGGTCCAGCGCTTCTTCACGAGCTGCTTGAAGTCGCTCGACTCGATCACCTCGTGAGCGCTCTTGGCGCGGCCGTCGCGCCTGAGGGAAACCGCAGAATCCGCCATCGTCTCCTCCGATTCCGCCGGGCTCGCCGGCGGGAGTGGTGCTGCTCGGCGGTGGCAAGGTGTCGCACCGAGGGTGCGTCCTGGGCTCCGCCTCCGCCAGCGTTGAGGTCGAGAGACTAGCGCAAGGGTTTGCGCTTTGGACAGGATCACCGAGGTATTTGCGCGCAAAATGATCACTCGTTGGGCTCCACATTGCCGCGTGCACCCGGCAGGAATTCCGCGACGCATCCGATGCGCGCAAGTCATGCGCTGAACGCAACGAATCGCGGCGTGCGTTTGGCAGCCTGCCTGCGATTTGCGCCGTCAATCGGTGCATTGCCGTGGACAGGGCGGCGCTGGGGTCTTTGTCTCTCCGCGAACGTGCGGCGCGAGGCCGCGCGCAGCCGATGCGCGCAACATGTGCGCCGAGGACTTTCGGGCTGTGGTAACTTGCGGCGCCATGCCCCGCTCACTCGTCGCTTCGCTCGCTGCCTTCGCTCTCGCCCTGGTGGCGGCACCCGGCGCCGCGCTCGCCTCGAGCTCCGGCGCCCAGCTCGGGGAGATCCTCCCGCTGTGGAGCGTCGCGCCCTTCGCGCTCATCCTGCTGGCCATCGCGGTGATGCCGCTCGTCGCGCCGCACTTCTGGGAGCACAACCACAACAAGGCCATCCTGAGCGCGGTGCTCGGCATCCCGGTGATCGCGTGGATCGCCACGCACGATCACACGGTCGTGCTCCACACGCTTCACGAGTACGTCGCGTTCATCCTGCTGCTCGGCGCGCTGTTCGTGATCGCGGGAGGCATCGTCCTGCGGGGGACGCTCTCCGGCACGCCGGGCCTGAACGCGGCGCTCCTCGCGGTCGGCGCCGTGCTCGCGTCGATCGTGGGCACGACCGGCGCCTCCATGCTGCTCGTGCGGCCGCTCCTCCGCGCGAACTCGGTGCGGAAGCGCGTGGCGCACGTCGTCGTGTTCTTCATCTTCGTGGTGAGCAACGCGGGCGGGCTGCTCACGCCCCTCGGCGACCCGCCGCTCTTCCTCGGCTTCCTGCGCGGCGTGCCGTTCCTCTGGACGATGCGCCTCTGGCTCGAGTGGCTGTTCGTGAACGGGGCGCTCGTCGCGATCTTCTACGTCGTGGACTCGACCATCTTCCGCAAGGAGGACATCGCCACGCCGGGCGACCTCGACGAGCAGGCCGAGGCGCACAAGGTCCCGCTCTCGATCGCGGGCAGGCTCAACTTCCTCTACCTGGCGGGCGTGGTGGGGGTGCTCCTCGCCGCGGGGTCGCTCCGGCTCCCCGCGGGCGTCCAGGAGGCGGGCATGCTCCTCATGGTCGCGCTGTCCTGGTGGACGACTCCGCGTGACCTCCGCCGCGAGAACGGGTTCACCTGGGGTCCCATCGTCGAGGTCGCCGTGGTGTTCGCCGGCATCTTCTGCACGATGATCCCGGCGCTGCAGATCCTGAACGCCCGCGGCAGCGCGCTCGGCATCACCGAGCCCTGGCAGTTCTTCTGGGCCACCGGGGTGCTCTCGTCGTTCCTCGACAACGCGCCCACTTATCTGACCTTCGCCTCCGCCGCGAGCGGCCTGCTCGAAACCGACGCGTCGAACCTCAGCCTGCTCGTGGCGAGCGAGGCCGGCGCGGGGCTCCTCGCGTCCATCTCGCTCGGCGCCGTCTTCATGGGCGCGAACACGTACATCGGGAACGGCCCCAACTTCATGGTGAAGTCCATCGCCGAGCAGAGCGGGGTCCGCATGCCGGGCTTCTTCGGCTACATGGCCTACAGCGGCGCCGTGCTCGTCCCGCTGTTCGTGCTGGTGACGGTCCTCTTCCTCGTCTGACCCCAACACCTGCGTGCCGCGGCGCGCGTGGGGCTCGCCCGCTCGCCTGAGCGGCGGGTCGCGCGCGGCCTCGCGGCGCTGGGCCTGCGGCCTCTCGCGTGGGGGCCGTGGCTGTCGCGCGTCGAGCTTCGTGGCCGTCCGCGCTCGGGCGGCGGGGCTTGCTCGCGGTCGCGCGCGCCGGATTTCGCCGCCGGGCGCCGTCGCGGGGGCGGCGGGCTATGATCCGCGTCAATTCGCCGCACGCGCAAATCGGGTTATTCGACGCAGCGCTTGCGCGAAAAAACTTCGCCGAGGTAGGCTGATCTCCGCTTCACGGAAGGGAACGAGCGGCGAGTGTCCCGGAGCAATCGCCGCTCACCACCTGAACAAGGAGCCGGTTCATGAAAGCGGAAGACCAGCTGTCGTACTGGAAGCAAAACCTCACCTACATCGTCGTGCTGCTGTCGATCTGGTTCGCGGTCTCCTACCTGTTCGGCATCGTCTTCGCGAACCAGCTGGACGCGGCCGGGCGGCTCGGCGGCTTCCCCCTCGGCTTCTGGTTCGCCAACCAAGGGTCGGAGGTGACCTTCGTCGTCCTGATCTTCGTCTACGTCTGGCTCATGAACCGCCTCGACAAGAAGTACGGCGTCTACGAGACGTAGCCCACATCGCGAGAGAACAGGAGACGCCACATGGGAATCCTCGGCTGGACTTGGCTCATCGTCGGATTGTCTTTCGCGCTGTACATCGGCATCGCCATCTGGGCGAAGGCGAAGTCGACCGGTGACTTCTACGTCGCAGAGAAGTCGATTCACCCGGTGCTCAACGGCATGGCGACCGGCGCGGACTGGATGTCGGCCGCGTCGTTCATCTCGATGGCCGGCCTCATCTCGTTCCTCGGCCGCGACGGCTCCATGTATCTGATGGGCTGGACCGGCGGGTACGTGCTGCTCGCCGTGCTCCTCGCCCCCTACCTGCGCAAGTACGGCAAGTTCACCGTCCCGCAGTTCGTGGGCGATCGCTACTACTCCAACGCGGCGCGCATCGTGGCGCTGCTCTGCGCGATCTTCGTCTCGTTCACCTACGTCGCCGGCCAGATGCGCGGCGTGGGCATCGTCTTCTCCCGCTTCCTCGAGACGTCGATCAACATGGGCGTCGTCTTCGGCATGGCGCTCGTCTTCTTCTACGCCGTGCT
Organism: Anaeromyxobacter sp. Fw109-5; assembly: GCF_000017505.1. NCBI lineage: Bacteria > Pseudomonadati > Myxococcota > Myxococcia > Myxococcales > Anaeromyxobacteraceae > Anaeromyxobacter > Anaeromyxobacter sp. Fw109-5. The sequence goes on along the minus strand of NC_009675.1, from coordinate 4,466,845 downwards.
CGGCGGCATGAAGGGGATCACCTATACGCAGGTCGCCCAGTACTGCGTGCTCATCGTGGCGTACCTGCTCCCCGCGATCTTCATCTCGATCATGCTGACCGGGAACCCGATCCCGCAGCTCGGGTACGGCAGCACGGTGAGCCCGGGAGGCTCGGAGATCCTGGGAGTCCCGGCGGGCACCTACCTGCTCCAGGCCCTCGACAACGTGCAGAAGGACCTCGGCTTCCCGGCCTACACGTCGGGCATCAAGAGCTCCATCGACGTCTTCATGATCACCTTCGCGCTCATGGTCGGCACCGCCGGTCTGCCGCACATCATCATCCGCTTCTTCACGGTGCCGAAGATCCGCGACGCGCGCTCCTCCGCGGGCTGGGCGCTCGTCTTCATCGCGATCCTCTACACGACCGCTCCGGCCGTCTCGGTGTTCGCGAAGTCGAACTTCATCCAGACCATCAACAACAAGCCGTACGCGAGCGCGCCGCAGTGGTTCAAGGACTGGGAGAAGACCAAGCTCGTCGCCTGGACCGACAAGAACGGCGACGGAATCATGAACTACGCGCCCGGTGTCGCGAAGGTCCCGACCTCGAAGAACGAGATCCACGTGGACAACGACATCATGGTGCTCGCCAACCCGCAGATCGCGAAGCTGCCGGCCTGGGTCGTCGCGCTCGTGGCGGCGGGCGGCCTCGCGGCGGCGCTCTCGACCGCGGCGGGCCTGCTGCTCGTCATCTCGGCGGCCATCTCGCACGACCTCATGAAGGGCGTGCTCAAGCCGGACATGACCGAGAAGCAGGAGCTGATGTGGGCCCGCGGCGCCGCCGGCGTGGCCGTGCTCATCGCGGGTTACTTCGGCATCAACCCACCGGGCTTCGTGGCGCAGGTGGTCGCCTTCGCCTTCGGCCTGGCGGCCTCCTCGTTCTTCCCCGTCATCATCATGGGCATCTTCTGGAGGCGGGCGACGAAGGAGGGGGCGATGGCGGGCATGGCGACCGGCATCGTGTTCACCGCGTCGTACATCATCTACTTCAAGTTCATGAACCCCGCGATGAACATCCCCGCGCACTGGTGGTTCGGCATCTCGCCCGAGGGCATCGGCACCGTCGGCATGCTCCTCAACTTCGCCGTCCTCACGGCCGTGTCGCTCGCGACGAAGGAGCCGCCGAGGGAAGTCCAGGACATGGTCCGCAGCCTCCGCTACCCCAAGGAGGCGGAGCACCCGGCCGTCGTTCCGATGGCGAAGGCGGGCAGCGGGCGCTAGCGCTCGCATACGTCCTCGCTGTCCGGGGCGGCCGTCCTCCGGGGCGGCCGCCCTGTTTTCGTCCACGCGAGCGGCTCGCGCCGGGCGCTCGGCACAGGCAGCCATCGCCGCGTCACGAGCGTCCCGCCCCGGCGGGCGTCAGATCCTCGCGGCGTAGAGCCCGATGGCCCCCAACCCGACGAAGTAGGCGACCACGATGAGCAGCGCGTCGGGCTCGACCATCGCGAAGCGCCGCTCGGCGCGGTACACGATCGCCGCCAATCCGAGGCCGGTGAGCAGGACCCCGAACAATCCCGTGACGACGTGGACCGGGCTCAGCGAGGCGAACACGGATCCGCCCGGGCTCGCCAGGTCGAGCGCGAGGAAGATGGCCATGTTGAACCCGTTGCTCCCGAAGAGGTTGCCGACCGCGAGATCCAGCGCGCCCATCCTCACCGCGGCCAGCGAGGTGACGAGCTCCGGCAGCGAGGTGGAGAGGCCGACCAGCCACGCGCCGACGACGCTGTCGCCGAGCCCGGTCAGCACGGCGATCTCCTTCGCGGACAGGGCGAAGAGCGGCGACGCCAGCAGGATCACGAGCGCGGCGGCGGCGAACCGCGCGAGGGCCGCACCCAGCGGCGGCGCGGCGCTCGCCCGCGGGATCACCATCGCGGGCGGTCCCTCGCGGTCGCCCGCGCGGCTCACGTGCCGGTAGACGGCCCGGGTCCCGAGCGCGTAGGCCACGAGCAGCGGCGTGGAGGGGGGGACCACGCCGAGCCACGCGCCCGACGGACGCAGCACGACGAGCACCAGCGCCGACGCCGTCACCACGAGGGCCAGGCACGCCGCGAGCGCGTGATCCAGCGTCACCTTGCGGAACACCTGGCGGCGGGGCGCCACGAGCTCGATCACCGCGAGGATGAGCATGTTCGCCATGCTGCTGCCGAACAGGTCGCCCGCCGCCAGGTCCGCCGCGCCGAGGCGCACCGCCGACACGTCCGTCGCGAGCTCGGGCAGCGAGGTCGCGCCGGCGAGCAGGATCGAGCCGATCCACACCCTCCCGATGCCGGTCCGCTCCGCGATGGCGTCGCCCTGGCGCGAGAGGACGGTCCCGGCGAGGACCACGACGGCCGCGCTGGCGAGGAAGAGCACGGCCCACGTCATCGCGCGCCCCTCCGCGGCCAACGAGTCGGCACCGCGGCGCGCATGGCGCTCACGGCAGCTCGAACGCGAAGCGCGCGGGTCGGGTGACGGCGACGTCGCAGGGGGCGGCGCGGATGAGCCACTCCGCCGTGCTGCCGAGCAGCGCGTGCGCGAGCCCCGAGCGCGCGTGGGTCCCGAGCACCAGCAGATCGGCGCGCTCGCGCTCGATGCGGCGGAGCACCTCGACGCGGGGATCCCCGTGCACCACCGCGAGCTCCAGCGTCACCGTGCGCAGCGCCTCGATCCTCGAGAGGAGACGCTGGCACGCCGCAGAGCGCTCCTGCAGGTACTCCCGGCGCGTCCGAGCGGCCACCTCCCGGACCCCGCCGGAGATCTCCGTCTCGAACGGCACCGTGAAGCAGCTCAACGCCGTGAGCTTCGCGCCCGAGGATGGGAGCAGCGCGACCGCGAGATCGAGGACGCGCCGCGCGGCATCCGACGCCTCGATGGCCGCGACGGCCCTCCGGTAGGCGTTGCGGGGCGGCCGCTTCACGACCAGCACGGGGGTGTCTCCCTTGCGGATGATCCTCTCGACGGTCGTGCCGACGACACCGTCCCGCCACGTCCTCCGCGCGTGAGCGCCCACGAGGACGAGGTCTGCGTCGACCGCGCGGGCGTGCCGGATGAGCTCCACGAAGGGCTCTCCCTCGACGACCGTGGCGCGGAGGGCGCCTCTCGGCAGCTCGTCGAGGCGCGCCTGACCGACGATCTGCTCGGCGCGCTCCCGCAGAGCGACGCGGGCCTCCTCGACCGCCTCCTCGCCTCGAGCGCTCCGGTGTCCTCCCGGCAGCACCCGCAGGACGTGCAGCACGCGCCCGCGCACCTCGGGGAGCACGGCGGATCTCCGCAGGGCGGATCCGGCACCGGCGGAGAGATCGTCGCCGACGAGCGTCACCTTCAGCTGCGGTCGCCGGGTCGTCATGCAGGGCCTCGAGGTTCATCGTCGCACGGCCCGCAGCGCCACCCGGCGCGCCGATGGGTGGTGGTCCAACCGACTCGGCGCGAGGAGTGCGGTAACCTGGCGCACCCGGGCTACATGGCCAGCCAGCGCCGTCGCAGGCGGGGGACGAGCCCGAGCCCCAGGCCGTACACGGCGTAGGCGATCACCCACGCCCCGCCGATCTCCGCCATCTCCGCGCGCATCAGCGCGTTGACGCGAGGGAGCACCGTCGTCGTCATGAGCGCCATCACGACGAACGAGTAGGCCACCCCCACCAGGGCGGACGACGCGAAGGAGAAGTCCCGGGGGACGATCGCCGCGTAGCCGAGCGCGAGCGCCGTGGAGACCCCGGTCCACAGGAGCAGGCCCCCGAGGACGGGGCCCGCGCCTCCGTTCGCCGCCTCCTCACCGAGGAGCGTCACGGCGACGACGGCGAGCGGGCGCCAGGAGGGCAAGCCCGCGAGCGCGGCGCTCGCCGCGACCCACGCCATCGCGGCGCCTCCCGCGAGCACGCCGGCGACGGTGGCTCCCACCAGCAGATCGTGACGTCGGGCTCGCGCCCGATGCAGAGGAACATCCGCGACGACGCGCGCGGTCGACATGGTCCGCTCCACGGGAGCGTCCCGCACGAGGGACCGCTCCGGCACGGAGTGGGAGGGCGACACGACTCGACGCTGCCCGACGGGACGCGGCGGCCCGGTTGGACGAACGGCGCGTCGCTGCCGCGACCCAGCCCGATCGTGAAGCAGCGGCCCGACTGCTCCGGTACCTGCTGCGCGTCCGTACGCGCCGCACCCGTCTCGTCAGTTAGGACCCGATCACCCGGTTGTCAACGAGGCCGGCGAGCGCCGCACGCGCGCGCTGCCGGGCGTGCGAGCCCCTCGAAGGGGGACGCCGGTCGCGGCCGTCCCCGCCGTGGGGCTCGCCGCCGCGAAGGTCCCGCCGCTCAGCTCGCGCTGGCCACCGAGAGCTCGGGCGCGGGCGAGCGCGAGGACACGCGCGGGGTGAGGCGGAGGACCAGCGCCCCGACGACGCCCGACACCAGCGATCCGGCGAGGATCCCCACCTTCGCCTCGTCCAGCAGCTGCGTCCCGCCGCCGTACGCCAACCCCGCGATGAACAGGGCGACCGTGAACCCGATCCCGGCCACCGCGGAGACCCCGATGAGCTTGGCCGCGCTGGCTCCTCCGGGCATCGGCGCGAGGCCGGAGCGCACCGCGATCCAGGTGCAGCAGAAGATCCCCACCAGCTTCCCGGCGAAGAGCGCCAGCGCCGTGCCGACGGCGAGCCGGCCCACGAGCTGCGCGGGCTCGAGGGCGCGCAGGTCCACCCCCGAGTTGGCGAGCGCGAACACCGGCATGATCGCGAACGCCACCCAGGGGTGGAGCGCGTGGACGAAGCGCCCGAGCGGCGACTCGACGTCCTCGATGCGCTCCTCGAGCTCCAGGACGGCGGCGCTGTCGAGGTCCTCGTCCTCCGCGGCGCGGAGGAGCTCGGCCGTGTGGTCGGCGACCCCGCGGAGCACCGCGCGCGGCGAGACGCGCGCGCGCGCCGGGATGGCGAGGCCGGCGATGACGCCCGCGATGGTCGCGTGGATGCCGCCGTGGTGGAGCGCGTACCAGAGCGCCGCCGTCACCAGCGCGTACGCGGCGAGGCTGCGTACGTAGGAGCGGGACATGAGCGCGAGCGCCGCGGTCAGGCCGCCCGCGGCCGCCAGCCACGTCAGCTGGAGGCCGTGCCCGTAGAACAGGGCGATCACGAGGATCCCGCCGATGTCGTCGAAGATGGCGAGCGCGGTGACGAACACCACGAGCGCGTGCGGGACGCGCGCCTTCAGCAGGGTGAGGACGCCCACGCAGAAGGCGATGTCCGTCGCCATCGGGACGCCCCACCCTGCGGCGGCCGGCGTCCCCGCGTTGAACGCCAGGAAGATCGCGGCGGGGACCGCCATCCCGCCGAGGGCCGCGACGAGGGGCAGGAGCGCCTGGCGGAGCGTGCGGAGCTCTCCGACCGCCAGCTCGCGCTTGATCTCCATCCCGACGACGAAGAAGAAGATCGTCATCAGCCCGTCGTTCACGAGCATCGCCAGGCTGAACTCGGCCGCGAGGGGCCCCACCCGCACCCCGAGGGTCGTGTCGAAGAACGCGCGGTACTCGTCGGAGAGCGGCGAGTTCGCCAGCGCGAGGGCGGCCACCGCGCAGCTCAGCAGGACGATCCCGCTCGCCGCCTCCAGGCGAAGGAACGCCTGGAGCGGCCGGACGACCGCGGCGAACAGCGGGACGGCTGGCGTCCGGGGCGGCGTCGGCCGCGTCGGTCCCATCCTCGTGCCTCCGTTGCGTGAGCCGCGAGCGGCGTCACGAAGACGATCGCGTCGAGCGACTCGCTCCTCGAGGAGACGGAGGACGACTGCCGTCTCACGAGCGGCGAGTCGCCGACGGGACCCATCCGACCGTGAAGCAGCGGCCCGACTGCTCCGGATGCCTGCGGCGCCGGCTTCCGGCCGGCGCCGCACCCGTGCTTCAGTTACGGCCACCCGTCGACCGTGTCAACGAGACCGCGCGAGACGGGGAAGCGCGGCTCACGGCGGCGACTGCTTGGGCGCACCGGCGCCGAGCCCGCGCGGGTCATCCCCCGCTCTCGCGGGCGGCGCGCGCTACGCGGTGCGCGCGGCGCGGGCGGCGAGGAGCTTCAGCAGGATGAACCCGATGAACCCCGCCGCGTTTCCGAGGACCAGGATCTGGGTCGCGAAGTTCGCCGCCAGCCAGAGGAGCCCGACGTAGGTGAGGCCGCCGAGCGCTCCGGCGAACGCGCCCGCCCCCTCGCGGAGCGCCGGCCCGGCAGAGACCACCGAGTAGAGCAAGGTGGCGAGGATCGCGACCGCGGGCTCGGCCGCCATGCCGATGGCGGCGTCGAGGAACGCGACGCCGCGCTTCTGAACCCGGCGCGCGACGTAGGGCGCGACGAGCAGGGCATACACGATGAATGAGGCGGCGAAGAGGGAAAGCGCGCCGACCGTCCAGAATCGGGCGTCGATGGGAGCACGATTGGAGCGCGCCACGCCCAGGTAGGCCGCGACCACCACCGCGTGGAAGGCGAGCCCGTAGAGCCCCACGCGCACCCGATTCGTTCGCATGCGCGCATTGTAGCCCGACCGGCCCGGGGGTAGGCACGACGGCGAGCGACCGCGCGCGTATTCTGGAGTCATGGCGTTCACGGACGCGGCGGCCTGCCTGCGCCCGGCGCGGCTCCGCTCCCGGGCCGGGCTGGCCGGCCATCCGCGGAGCGTCGCGCGGATCGTCTCGGCGCTGCTCCGCCGCGGCGTCGACGGGCCGGAGGTGGCCCGCGTCGTCGCGCGAGTGAACGACGCGCTCCTGCGCCGGCTCGTGACCTGGGGGACGGCGGAGCTCGGCCCACCGCCCGCGCCGTTCGCGTGGATCGCCTGGGGATCGCAGGGCCGGATGGAGCAGACGCTCCTCACGGACCAGGACAACGCGCTCGTGTACGCCGATGAGGGGGACGCGTCCCGGGCGTGGTACGCGGCGCTCGCGGAGAGGGTGAACGAGGCGCTGGTGACGGCGGGGTTCCCGGAGTGCCCCGGCGGCCACATGGCGAAGCACGACCACGGGCCGCTCTCGCGGTTCGTCCGGCGCGCGGCCACCTGCGTGGACAAGCCGGACGCGCACGACGCGGAGATCCTGCTCGACCGCCGCCGCCTCGCCGGGCGGCTCCCCCTCGCCGCGATCGACGCCGAGCTGGCCCGCGGCGCCGGCGCGTCGCGCCTGCTCCACTTCCTGGCGATCGAGGCGCTCGAGCTCAGCCCGCCCTCGCCGCTCGTCCTGTCGCTCCGGCGCGGCGCCGAGGTCGATCTGAAGCGGCACGGCCTCTCGCCGCTCGTCTTCCTCGCGCGCTGCCACGGCCTGGAGGCGGGCGCGACCTCCGGCACGACCCTCGCGCGCCTGGAGGCGGCCCGGCGCGCGGGGGTGCTCTCGGCCGACGCGCACGCCGAGATCGGGGAGGCGTACCGGTTCCTGCTGGGGCTGCAGCTGCGGGCGCAGGTCCGGGCGCTCGAGGCCGGGGAGCCGCCGGCCAACCGGGTGCGGCTCGACGCGCTCGCCCCGCCGGAGCGCGCCGGGCTGCTGCGCGCTTTCCGCGTGGTGAAGCGCTGGCAGGCCCGCGCGGCGTACCACTACCAGACCCTCGGCTGACCGCTCCGGGGCGGAGGGCGCCGCGGGGGCGCGTGCTAAGCTCCTCCGCGGATGGCCGTCGCGATCGACCCGATCGCCTACCTGCGATCGATCCCCCCGTTCCAGGCGCTGCCGGCGGCGGAGTTCGCCGCGGCGACGCGCAACCTGGAGGTCGGCTTCTATCCGGTGGGTACGCGCCTCACGTCGGCGGGAGGGCGTCCCCTCGACTACCTGTACGTCGTACGAAAAGGGGCGGTGCGCCTCGAGCGCGACGGCCAGACGCTGCAGGTCCTCGAGGAGGGCGAGTGCTTCGGCTACACCTCGCTCATCAGCGGGCGCGCGACGCTCGACGTGATCGTCGACGAGGATCTCCTCGCGTACCGGCTGCCGGGCGCCGACTTCCGCAGGCTGCTCGGGTACGCCCCGTTCGCCGGGCACTTCGCCGTCGGGCTCGCCGACCGGCTCAAGTCGAGCCTGGCGCACGCGCCCGCGTTCTCGGGCCAGCCGGATCTCTCGATCGAGGTCGGGCGGCTCGTGGTGCGGCCGGCGGTCTGGGTCGAGCGCGACGCCACCGTGGCGCACGCGGCGCGGGTGATGCGGGAGCACCGCATCTCCTCGGTGCTGGTGCGCACGGATCCGCCCGGGATCGTCACCGACCGCGACTTCCGCAACCGCGTGCTCGCGGACGGCCTCCCGCCGGCGACGCCCGTGACGGAGGTCTTCACGCGGCCCCTGCAGCTCGTCCCCTCGGAGGCGCCGCTTCACGCCGCCTGGACGGCGCTCCTCGACGCGCGCATCCACCACCTGCCGGTGGTGACCGACGGCGAGATCGCGGGGGTGATCACCTCGGGCGACCTCCTGCGCTGCTCGGCCCAGGGGCCGGTCGCCGTCCTCCGCGCCGTCGAGCGGCTCGCCGGGCGCGACAGCCTCCGCGGTTACGCCGCTCGCGTCGCCGAGATGGCCGCGGCGCTCGTGGCGGGCGGCGTCGACGCGCCGCGGATCGGCGGGCTCGTCGCGCGGCTGAACGACACGCTGCTCGCCCGGCTGGTCCGGTGGGCCGAGGCGGACCTCGGGCCAGCGCCCGGCGCCTGGGCGTGGGTCGCGCTCGGCTCGGAGGGCCGGATGGAGCAGACGCTGCTCACCGACCAGGACAACGCCCTCGTCTACGAGGACGCCGGCGCGCCGCACCGCGCGTGGTTCCACGCGTTCGCCGAGCACCTCAACGCCGACCTCGTCGCGGCGGGGTTCCCGGCCTGCCCCGGGGGCCGCATGGCGCGGCGGTGGAACGGGACGATCTCCTGGTGGAAGGAGGAGATCGACGCGTGCGTGGAGCACCGCCCGGCCGCCGCCGCGATCCTCTACGACCTGCGCCGCGCGGCTGGTCCCCTCGACGTCGCGCCCCTCGAGACCGCGCTCGCCCGCGGCGCCCGCACCCGTCACCTCGCCCGGTCGCTGGCGCGGGAGGCGCTGCGCTTCACGCCGCCGCCCGGGATGGTCCTGCGCCTGCGCGGCGGCGCCGAGGTCGACCTGAAGCAGCACGGGATCGCGCCGGTGGTCATGCTCGCGCGGTGCTACGCGGTCGAGGTGGGGAGCACCGCCCGCGGCACCCTCGAGCGGCTCGAGGCGGCGCGCGCGGCCGGCCTCATGGCGGAGGCCCTCCACGCCTCCGTGTCCGAGGCCTACCGGTTCCTGCTGGATCTGCGCCTGCGCCTGCAGCTCCGCGCGTTCTCCGAGCACCGGCCGCTCCTCGACATCGTGCGCCTGGACGAGCTCTCCGGCGCGGAGCGCACCCGGGTGAAGGACTCGTTCCGCGCCATCCGACGATGGCAGGAGAAGGCGACGTACCACTACCAGACGGACCTGGTCTGAGCGGAGGCGGCGCGCCGCCCGGGCGCCGCCGTCGCCAGGTCCGGAGTGATTCCGAGCGAGGTCCCCGTGGCCGAACCGACGACGACCGTGGATCCGGTGGCGTACCTCCGCGCGACCGCGCCCTTCGCGACGCTCCGCCGCGAGCTCTTCGACGAGGCGGTGCGGGACGTCGAGGTCGTGTTCGAGCCGGCCGGGAAGCAGCTCGTCCGCGTCGGCGGAGCGCCCCTCGAGCACCTGTGGGTCATCCGCAAGGGCGCCGTGCGGCTGGAGCGCGACGGCCAGACGCTCCAGCTCCTCGAGGAGGGCGAGACGTTCGGCTACACCTCGCTCGTCTCGGGCGAGGCGACGCTGGACGTGGTCGTGGAGGAGGACCTCGTGGCGTACCGGCTGCCCGGCGCCGCCTTCCGCGCGCTGCTCGGCGACGCCAGCTTCGCGGGCCACTTCGCCGCCGGGCTCGCGGAGCGGCTGCGGGCGAGCCTGGAGCAGTCGCCGGTCGCGACCTTCCGCGCGGACGTCTCGGGGGCGGTGGAGCAGCTCGTGAAGCGCCCGCCGGTCTGGGTGGAGGAGACGTCCACCGTGCGGGACGCCGCGCGGATCATGCGCGAGGCGTCGATCTCGTCGGTGCTGGTGCGCGGCGCGCCGGCCGGCATCGTGACGGATCGCGACTTCCGCAACCGCGTGCTCGCCGACGATCTCGGGCCCGAGACGTCGCTCACGCGCATCGTCTCGCGTCCGCTGCGCACCGTCACGGTGGGCACCCCCATCTACGAGGCCTGGCGCACGCTGCTCGACGCCGGCGTGCACCACCTCCCGGTGGTGCGCGGGGACGAGATCGTCGGCGTGGTGACGGCGGGAGACCTCCTGAAGCACAGCGCGTCCGGCCCGGTCGCGGTGCTCCGGAGCGTCGAGCGGCTCCCCTCGCGCGAGAGCCTCCCCGGCTACGCCCGCAAGGTCGCGGAGATGACCGCCGTCCTCCTGGCCGGCGGCCTCGAGGCGTCCACCATCTCCGGGTTCGTGGCGCGCCTCAACGACGCGCTCGTGCACCGCATCCTCCGCTGGGCCGAGGCGGACCTGGGGGCCGCCCCCGCGCCGTGGGCCTGGATCGCGTTCGGGTCGGAGGGGCGGATGGAGCAGACCCTGCTCACCGACCAGGACAACGCGCTCGTGTACGCCGACGAGGGGGAGGCCGCTCGCGAGTGGTACGCGGCGCTCGCCGCGCGCGTGAACGAGGATCTCGTCGCCGCCGGGTTCCCGGAGTGCCCCGGCGGCTACATGGCGAAGCGCTGGCACGGGCCGCTCTCCGAGTGGACGCGCCGCTTCCGCGGCTGGATCGACGCCCCGGCGCCCCAGGCGCTGCTGGAGGCGTCCATCTTCTTCGACTTCCGCCGGGTGGCCGGCACGCTCGGGCTCGACCCCCTCGACGCGGCGCTCACGGAGGCGGCGGGGCGCCCCGTCTTCCTGCGCTTCCTCGCCAAGGCCGCGCTCGACTTCCGCCCCCCGCCGCTCCTGCTGCTCCGGCTCAAGGGCACCTCGTCCGTGGTGGACCTGAAGGCCCACGGGATCTCGCCCATCGTCTTCCTCGCGCGCTGCTACGGCCTCGAGGCCGGCTTGCGCGCGCGCGGGACGCTGGAGCGGATCGACGGCGCCCAGCGCGCCGGCAAGGTGGACGAGGAGGTCGCCACGCGGGTCGCGGAGGCCTACCGCTACCTCATCGGCCTGCGCCTCCGGCTGCAGCTCCGCCGCATCGCCGCGGGCGACCCGGTGACGAACCAGGTCGCGCTCGCCGAGCTCACGCCGCTCGAGCGCACCCGCCTCAAGGACGCGCTCCGGGCCGTGAAGAGCTGGCAGGACGCGGGGGCGTTCCACTTCAAGACGGAATTCTGATGGGCCACGAGCCCGACCGGGCGCGACGCCGGTAGGATTGTCAGCGTGCTCTTCTCCTCGCCGGCCTGGGACTCCGTCGTCTACTGGGCGCTCGATCTCGAGACCGGCGGGCTCGACGCGCGTCGCGATCCGATCATCGCGATCGGCATGCTCCCCATCCGCCACGGGACGCTGCGCCTCGGCGAAGCCTACTACTCGCTCGTGCGCCCCCCGCCCGGACGCATCATCGATCCGGACTCGGTGCGCGCGCACCAGCTCGTGGCGGGCGAGCTGCGCGAGGCGCCCGCCATCGGGGAGGTGCTCCGCGAGGTCGATCGACGGCTCCGCGAAGGCGTGCTGCTCGTCCACCACCGCGCCCTCGACGTGGCGTTCCTGAAGGACGCTTATCGCCGGTGCGGGATGCGCTGGCCGGCCCCGCGCGTCGTGGACACGGTGGACCTCCTCATCCGCGCGAAGCGCCGCTCCCCCTTCAAGGATCCGCACCTCCCCCCGGTGCTGCCGGTCCTGAACCTCACTCGCGCGCGCCGCGAGTACGGCCTCCCCGACTACCAGGCCCACGACGCGCTCTCCGACGCCATCGCCGCGGCGGAGCTGTTCCTCGTGCTGCGCAGCGTCGTCGGCGCGCGGCGTCTGCGCGAGCTCCGCTGAGCGAACGCGCGTCCGCCCCCTGCTCCGCCTCCTCCCCGGCCCGCTTCCCCTCGCGCCCGCCCGGGACGAATCTTTGGATGAACCGCGAGGAGGGGCGATGGGACGGTACGGGAGAGAGGACGAGGGGTGGGGCGAGGGTCGTGAGCGCGGGTGGAGGAGCGGGCGCGAGGGGTGGCGCCTGGAGGACGAGCGGTACCTGGAGGACGAGCGGTACCGGCGCGTGTGGGGGGATCCGACGGGCGCTCGCGAGCGACCGGCGTCCGAGGAGCGGCGCGAGGTGATGGAAGGCGGCGATCTCGGCTGGCCGGGCGGCGTGCGAGGATCCGAGGGAGGCTCCGGCTACGGGCGCGGGCTGTTCGGCACGGCGTACGGCCTGTACGCAGGGAGGCCGGAGCACGAGTCGCACCCGCGGTGGGGCCGCGCCCCGGAGCGCGAGCGGATGGAGCGAGCGGGGGAGCCGCGGCACCGCCGTGGGCCGAAGGGCTATCGCCGCTCGGACGAGCGGATCCTCGACGACATCGTCGAGCGGCTGATGTGGAGCGGCATCGACGCCGCCGACGTCGAGATCAGGGTCGAGCAAGGGAAGGTCACGCTGACCGGCACCGTCGCGGAGCGCCGCGACAAGCGGCGCATCGAGGATGCGTGCGAGGACGTGCTCGGCGTGGACGACGTGGAGAACCACCTCCGCGTCTCGCGCAGGGAGCTCGAGGAGGGGAGGGGGATCCACTGAGCGACGGAGCTGCGCCGGCCCGGCCCAGCGGGCCGGACCGGCGCACGCTCACGCCGAGCGGGCGCTCACTTCGCGACGGCGTCGACGATCCGGCGCACGTCCGCCGCGAGCGCGTCCGATGGCGTCACGAGGACGCTCTTCCCGGCGATGTCCGCCTGGTAGCGCTCCTCGTTCATGTGCGCGCTGTACACGTCGCGGAGCTGGTCCGACAGGATCTGGACGTTGGCCGCGGAGAGTCCGCGCTCCTGCATGAGCGTCTTCATGCTCTGCTCGCGGCCGTCGGCGAGCCAGGCCACGCCGAAGCTGCCAGGCGGCTTGCCGATGAAGACGTAGGTGGCGTCTTGTGCCGGGACGAGCTCGATCCGGTCCTTCACCTTGCGGACGAACGACTCGAGCTCGAGCTGCCGCTGCGCGATGCGGCGCCCCGCGACGCTGTCGCGGTCGAGCGCGGGATGCGTGTCCTTCTTCTCTCCGAAGACGCTGCTCAGGAAACCCATCGTCGCCTCCTGGGCGGGACGGGACTCCGGTGGGTGTTCAGAGGAGGAGCCGGATGCTGCGGTGTGTCAGATGTGTCACGTGTGACCGGCGCCCCAGGCCCGACCGCGGTCCGCGAGAACCCGCCATCGCATGGGATGGTGGCCCGACCATCCCGATCGCCTGCGAGCGGCCACTTGGCCGTCACACCCTTGATTAGTCATTCTGCCGCACAGGGGAGGCGCCCGTCCTCTGGCCCGATCGGGGCTCGCTCCGTTCGGGTCTACGTCCGAGAAACGACAGCGCAAACACGAGCGCCACGACCTCCAGGCCTCCCGCCCAGGCGAAGAGCGGGGCCGCCGAGCGGTAGTGATCGTAGCCGGCGCCGGAGAGCTGGTAGCCGAGCGCGTTGCCGGCGCCGAACACCGTCGCGGCAAAGAGCGCCTGGCCGGTGGCGCGGAGCCGTCCCGGCACGAACGCGGCCATCGCGTCCATGGCGGTGCCCCAGAACAGCCCGAAGGTGAGCCCGTGCAGGAGCTGGAGGGCGACGATCGCGCCCGCCGCCTCCGCGCGCGAGACGAGCACCCACCGCACCGCGCTGCCGAGGAACGCGACCGAGAGGAGGCGGCGGAGCGAGAGGCCGCGCGCGAGCCGCGGGAAGAGGAGCAGCGCGCCGATCTCGGCCGCGACGCCCGCGCCCATGCCGAGGCCGGTGACGTCGGAGGGCAGGCCGCGGTCGCGCACGAGCACGCCGAAGAAGAGGTGGTAGGGCGCGCACGCCGCCCAGTGCAGGGCGCAGGCGCCGAGGAAGAGCAGCAGCCGCGGCTCGCGGGCGAGCTGCCCGAGGTCGCGGAGACCGGGCCGGGCGCCGGGGTGGGCTGGCGCGGCGGGGATGGTGCGCGCGACGAGGGCGTAGCCCGCGACGCCGAGCGCGACGGTGGCGGGGACGAGCACGTCGCCCGGGCGCTCGCCCCGGGCGGCGAGCGCGCTGCCGACGGCGAGCGCGATCGCGACGAAGCCGAGCGAGCCGAACAGCCGCAGCCCGGTGTAGGACGTCCCCGGGCGCGCGCGCGACCACTCCAGCGAGACGGAGTCCACGAGCGGTACGACCGCGCGCTCGCCGAGCGCCTGAAGGAGCAGGACGGCGCCGATCGCGAGCGGCGAGCGCACGAACGGGAGCAGCGCGGCGGCGGAGACCGCCACGAGCGCGGCGCGGCGCAGGGCGCGGGCCGGCGAGCCGGTGCGATCGGCCCAGCTGGCCCAGGAGATGGCGACGGCGGGGGCGGCCAGCGACGGCAGCATCTGGACGGTCCCGATCTGCTCGCCCGTGTAGCCGAGGCCGCGCAGGTACGCGGCGAAGTACGGCAGGTTCGTGCCGACCGTGCCGTAATAGAGGAAGTAGAAGAGGCGAAGGCGCGCCGCGGGGACCATCTGTTATGTTCGGCTTTACCATGGACTCCCAGCGCGCAGGCGCGCTCGAGGCGCTCCGCGCCGCCGCGCACCGCCCCTACCGCGAGGCGCTCGCCGAGGCGGCGGCCATCCTGCAGCGGCTCCCGCGGTACACCGGCGTCTACCTCTACGTGCTCCGCGGCGACGTGCTCGAGCTCGACGCGTTCGCCGGCCGGGAGACGCCGCACGTACGCATCCCGGTGGGCCAGGGGCTGTGCGGCCTCTCCGCGCGCACGCGGGAGGTGGTGCTGGTGGACGACGTCGCCGCGGATCCGCGCTACCTCGCCTGCAACCTGGAGACGCGCTCCGAGATCGTCTTCCCCATCCTCCGCGGCGAGCGCTACCTCGCGCAGATCGACGTCGACTCGGACCACCCGGCCGCCTTCCGGACCGGGGACCGCGCGTTCCTCGCCGAGGCCGCGGCGATCCTCGAGCCGGTCTTCCCCTGAGGGACGCGATGGGTGAGGTCGTCGGGATGGTGCTCTGCGCCGGGCTGGGCACCCGGCTCCGGCCGCTGACCGAGCGGGTGGCGAAGCCGGCGGTGCCGGTCTGCGGGGTGCCGCTCGTGCGCTTCTCGCTCGCGCTGCTCGCCGGCGCGGGGGTGCGCCGCGCCGTGGTGAACGTCCATCACCTGCCGGACGGGATGGCCGCCACGGCGCAGGACGCCGCGCGCGCGCTCGGGATCGCGCTCGCCGTCTCGCGCGAGCCCGTCATCGCTGGGACCGGGGGTGCGCTGCGGGAGGCGCGGCCGCACCTCGCGGGCGCGGATGGCGTCGTGCTCGTGAACGGCGACGTCCTGTTCGACGTGGATCTCGCCGCGGCCGTCGCGGAGCACCTCGCCTCCGGCGCGCTCGCCACGATGGTGCTCCTGCCCATGCCCGCCGGCGCGCGGTACGCGACGGTCGAGACGGACGCAGGCGGGGCCGTGCGCCGCATCGCGGGTGCGTACGGGCCGGGCGGCGAAGGGCTCTCGCCGTGGCACTTCTCGGGCGTGCACGTCCTGTCGCCGGCGCTGCTCGATCGCGTCGCCGGCGCGCCGTTCGAGCGCGACATCAACCGGCACGTGTACCCGCCGCTCATGGCGTCGGGCGCGGTGCGCGGCCGCGTCGTCGAGGGGTACTGGAACGATCTCGGCACGCCCGCGCGCTACCTCGAGGCGACGGCGGACGTGCTCGCCGGGCGCGTCCCGCTCGCGCGCTTCGGGGGCGCCGACCCGTTCGCGGGCACCCGCGAGATCGCGCCGGGCGTGAGGGCGGCGGCGACGGCGCGGCTGGACGCTGCCGCGCGAGTCACCGGACCGGCCCTCGTCTGCGCCGGCGCGGACGTCGGCCCGGGCGCGGTGGTCGGTCCGGGGACCGTGCTCGGCGAGCGGTCGCGCGTCGGGGCAGGCGCGCTGGTCCGCGAGGCGATCTTGTGGGAAGGGACGGCGGTCGCCGCGGGAGAGCAGGTGGTGCGGGTGATCGCGGCGGGGAGTGAGCGGGTGAGGGGTTAGGCGGCGCAGGATCCCGACCCGGCACCTGTGGTCGAGGTTCACCGCGGCCGGCCGTAGCGCCTCCGCACAGCGGAGCCGCGGAGTCGAGGGACCTCGACCTCGACCCCCGACCCCGAGGCACGCGTCGGAATCTACCGGGCCACGCCCACCAGCACGCAGGTGACGTTGTCCACCCCTCCCGCCTGGTTGGCCGCCTCGACGAGCGTCTGGGCGGCCCGCTTCAGATCGCCGTGGCTCGCCCGGATGATGTCCCCGAGGTGCGCGTCGGGGACCATCCCGGACAGCCCGTCGGAGCAGAGCAGCACGACGTCCCCGTCGCGGAGCTCCTCCTTCACGAGGTCCACCTCGACGGCCGGCTTCATCCCGAGCGCGCGCACGATGACGTTCTTGTGCGGGAAGGCCTCGGCCTCCTCGGGCGTGAGGCGGCGCGTGCGCAGGTAGTCGTTGAGGAGCGAGTGGTCCTCGGTGAGCTGCCGCACCTGTCCGGCGCGGTACAGGTACGCGCGGCTGTCGCCCACGTGGCCGACGAGGAGCGTCTCTGCGCTCTTCGGGAAGCTCGCCGCGACGAACGTCGTGCCCATGCCGTGCAGCTTCGCGTCGGTCTGCGCGCGCTCGTGGATCCGGACGTTCGCGAGCTTCACCGCCGTGAGCAGCCGGTTCTCGTCGTAGCTCAGGGCCGGGTCGAGCTTGTACGGCCAGGTCGCCTCCTCGTCGCGACCGGTGAGGCGGAAGAACTCTGCCATCTCCTCGACGGCGAGGCGCGCCGCGACCTCACCGGAGGCGTGGCCGCCCATCCCGTCGGCCACGCAGTAGAGCTGCTCCTCGGGCAGGAGCAGGTAGGCGTCCTCGTTGTGGGCCCGCTTCCGTCCGACGTCCGTGATGCCCGCGTGGCTGAGCCGCATGGTCGAGGTCTCCGGCGAAGGGTATCACGGCAGGACGAGGGCGACGCCCGGTCCCGTCGTCACGCGCAAGGACGTCCGGGCGGCGTAGAGGTCGCCGTCGATCGTGAAGCGGATCCCGTCCCCCTCCGCGACGAGCTCGCGGGCGACCTCGTCCTGGGCGAGCGCCCGGCGCCAGGGGGCGCCGCGCCGGATGCGGGGCAGGGCGAGCGCGAGCGGGAGCAGGCTGGCCGTCACGCCGACGGCGTGGAAGGAGCCGGGCTGCTCGTCGCAGCGCGCGAACGCCTTGAACCCGAAGCCGATGTCGGGCGTCGCGCCCGCGAGGAGCGCGAGGTACGGCACGTCCGGCCACTCGTCGCCGTCCGTGGTCACGCGCAGCCGCTGCCGCCGCATGAGCGCCTCGGCGAACGACCCGCGCCGCAGCGCCGAGCCGATGGCGCGGAGGACGAGCGCCGCGGCGGTCGCGGGCGAGGTGCGGCCGGTGGCGTAGTACGCCTCCAGGAACGAGACGACCGCCCCGGTGCCGAAGATGAAGCCGTAGCCGGGCGGGCCGCCGTCGGCGGAGACGGCGAGGAGGTCGCGCTCGACGGTCCGCAGCGGCTCGCCGCGCCGCCGGCGCTGGAGCACCTCGCGCAGGAGCCGCTCCGGACGCCCGCGGATCCCGTGCCCGTGGGAGACGGTGTTCATGGAGCCGCCGCGCAGGAGCAGCAGGCGCGGGAGAGGCGCCGTCCCGTAGGCGCGGACGAACGCGGTGAGCACGACGTGCGCCGTCCCGTCGCCCCCGTTCACGCCGAGGACGTCGATCTCCGCCGCGCGCAGGCGCGCGACGGCGCGGGCCAGCTCGGCGGGGGTCGAGGCGTCGATCACCTCGCCGTCGTCGCCCAGGAGCGCGCGGAGCCGGCCGGCGATGCGAGGATCGCGCCGGTTGCGCCGCGACCGCGGGTTGTTCACGATCCCGATGCCGCCCATGCCGACCCTGCCCTCCGTCGATCCGCCCTTCCAGGTCGTCCTCGTCTCGCCGCAGATCCCTCCCAACACCGGCAACGTCGCGCGGACCTGCGCCGTGACGGGCACGGCGCTCCACCTCGTCGGGCCGCTCGGCTTCTCCCTCGACGAGAAGCGGCTGCGGCGGGCCGGGCTCGACTACTGGCCGGAGGTCGCTCCGGCCCTCTACCGGGACTGGGCCGACTTTGAAGCGCGTGCGCTCCGGGGTCAAATCGAAAAGCTGCACCTCTTCACGGCGCGCGCCGGACGGAGCCTGTTCGAGGCGCGGTTCGCTCCTGGTGACTTCCTCGTGTTCGGGCAGGAGCAGCTCGGGCTGCCACCCGCGCTGCTCGCCGCCTGGCCCGAACGCCGGGTGGGGATCCCCATGCGCGACGGGATGCGCAGCCTCAACCTGGCGGTCGCCGCCGGGGTGGCGCTGTACTCGGCGCTGGCGTCGGTTCGCGGCGGCTGACCCGAGCGTGTAAGATCCCCGGCTCATGAGCCTGCTCGACGCGCCCGGCGACCTCGCCCGGACGCCGCTCGCCGCCGTCGTGCTCGAGGCGCGCGAGCGGCGCGCGAACGGCGTGCTCGAGATCGCGCACGGCGGCGGCACCTCGCGGCTGTGGTTCCGCGACGGCGCCCCGGTCGGCGCCCAGGTGTTCGTCGGGTTCCGTCCGCTCGGGCACATGCTGCTCCAGGCCGGCGTCATCGACATCGACGCCCTCTCCCTCAGCCTCGTGCGGATGGCGGAGACGCGGCGGCCCCACGGCGAGATCCTCGTCGAGATGGGCGCGGCCTCACGGGTACAGGTGGAGCGCGCGCTGGAGGAGCAGCAGGCGGGCTACGTCGCCCAGCTCGCCGCGCTGGCCGCCGGGCCCTTCGCGTTCGAGGCGAGCGTGGAGGTGCCGGAGTGGACGCGGGCCGGGCTGCTCTCGCCGCTGCGCGTCCTCGCCGACGCGCTCTCGGCGCCCGCCGCCGCCGACCTCGTCGGCGTGACGCTCCGGCCGCTCGCGGAAGGCGCCGTCAGGCTCGTGGGCGCGTACGCGGAGTCGGAGCCCGAGCTCGCCCGGGGTCTCGGGGCGACGGAGCGCATGCTCGTGGCGCGGCTCGCGGCGCCGCTCTCGCTCGACGCGTTCCTCGGCGCGGCCGGGGTGCCGCGAGACCGCGCCATGGCCCTGCTCGCGGCGCTGCTCCTCCTCGAGCTGGCCGTGCCCGCCACGTCGGCGGGAGCGCGGGAGACGATCGATCTGGCAGCAGGGGGCGCCCCGGAGCACGGGGCGGCAGGGTCGGAGCCGGCGCCGCGCGACGGCGAAGGCGGGGCGCGGGCCGGCGTCGAGCGCCGGACGGACTCCGGCGAGGCGCGCGCCCGGCGGCAGCGCCTCTTGCTGCGGGCGATGCGCAACATGGGCGTCGGGCCGTTCGGCGCGCGGCCCCCGGGCGCGGGCCCGGCCGTCACCGCCACCGCCGGCGGCGGGCCAGCCGCCGCGGCCGGCTCCTCGGGCGCACCCGGCGACGCCGCGCTGCGCGAGGCGCTCCTCGCGGTGGCGCCGCGCGCGCGGGAGAAGGACCTCTTCGCCCGCCTCGGCCTGGCCGACGGCGCGGGGCGAGAAGAGGTGAAGCGGGCGTTCCTCGCGCTCGCGCGCCAGTTCCACCCCGACCGCTTCGTCAGCCCGGAGACGGCCGACCTGGCGGACACCGTGCGCGAGCTCTTCATCGCGGTGAACGAGGCCTACGAGGTGCTCTCCGACGACCGCAAGCGCGCCGCCTGGCTCGCCGAGCGGTCCGGGGCGGCGACGGGGCGGACCGCGGTCGCGCGGGCGGACTTCGAGAAGGGCGAGGCTTGCCTGCGCACGCGGGACCTCCCGCGGGCCCGCGCGTTCTACGAGGCGGCCGTCCGGGTCGATCCGCGCCCCGAGTACCAGGCCGCCCTCGCCTTCGCCTGCCTCTCCGATCCGCGGGCGCGCGATCGCGACCGCGCCCGGCGGCTCCTCGCGGAGGCGACGCGGGATCCGGCCTGCGATCGCGCGCTCTACGTGGCCGGGCTCCTCGCCAGGGACGACGGCGACGACGACGCCGCCGAGCGGCTCCTGCGGGCGGCCGTGGCCGTGAACCCGCGCCACGTGGACGCCGTGCGTGAGCTGCGCGCCATCGACTCGCGCCGGTCGGCGCGGCGCGGCTGAGCTCGGGCGCCAGGGCGCGGGCGGGCAGCCGCCGCCTTGACGGGCGCTTCGATCCGGGGCGAGATCAGCCGACGGCGCCGCCGGCGGCGCGGAAAGGCCACAGCTTGGCGAAGCAGCACCTGCTCCTCGTCGACGGAGACCCGAAGTCACTGCGGGTGATGGAGGTCTCCCTCAAGAAGGCGGGCTTCTCCGTGACCACCGCGGTGAACGGCCGCGACGCGCTGGAGAAGTGCGCCATCTCCCCGCCGGATCTCATCCTGTCCGACACGAAGATGCCGGAGATGGACGGGTTCGAGCTCTGCCGGCGGCTGAAGGAGGACGACCGGCACCGCGGGACCCCGTTCATCTTCCTGACCGGGCAGAAGTCGGTCGAGTTCAAGGTGAAGGGCCTCGAGTTGGGCGTCGAGGACTACCTGACGAAGCCCATCTACATCAAGGAGATCGTCACCCGCGTGAAGATCCTCCTCGAGAAGCGCGAGAAGGAGCGCCTCGAGAAGAAGGATCTCAGGGCGAGCTTCGCGGGCAGCCTCTCGGACATGGGCGTCGTGGACCTCGTCCAGACGCTGGAGATGGGGAAGAAGTCGGGCGCGCTGCACGTCCGCAGCAAGCGGGGCGCGCTCGCGATCTGCTACTTCCGCGACGGCCGGATCGTCGACTGCGAGCTCGGCGGGAAGCTCTCCGGCGAGAACGCGTTCTACCGGCTCCTCAACTGGCAGGATGGGGAGTTCGCGATCGAGTTCAAGCCGATCGATCGTGAGGAGCGGATCCCCGTCTCCACGCAGGGCCTGCTGATGGAGGGGATGCGGCGCATCGACGAGTGGGGTCGCATCGTCGAGCAGCTGCCGGCCCTCGACAAGGTGTTCGAGATCGACGACGCGCTCCTCGCGGACCGCCTCGCGGAGATCCCGGACGACGTGAACACGCTGCTCCGGCTGTTCGACGGGCGGCGGACGCTCGAGCAGGTCGTGGAGGAGGCGGACTACGACGATCTCGCCGCGGCCGGCGTGATCTCCAAGCTCTTCTTCGAGGGGATCCTCCGCGAGGTGCAGGCGCCTCCGCCTCCGGCCGCGACCCCGCCGGAGCCCACGTCTTCGCCGCCGCCCGACGCGCTCCGGCCAGCGGAGCCGCCGGAGCCGGAGGCGGAGCCGGCCGCGGAGCCGGCGTCGCCCGCGCCATCCGCCGCCGATGCCCAGGGGGTGGACTGGTTCGCCGGCCCCGTCGCGGCGACCCCTCGTCGCGTGCAGCCGGAGCTGCCGGCTCACGAGCCAGCCGCGGCGCCGCCCGCGCCGGAGGCGGAGCGCCCCACTGCGCTGGACCGTCCGGCGCCGACCCCGCCGCCGGCGCACGTCTTCCAGCACGGGAGGTACTCGATCCCCGTCCCGCCTCCCGGGACGCTGCCCTTGCCTCCTTCGCTCTCGACGCCCTCGACGCCGCGCGGCGCGCCGCAGCCGAGCGCTGCGGCGACGGCTTCCTACTCCGCTCCCGCCCCGCCGGTCGATCCGCTGCGCGCCGCCGTCCGGAATGCCCCCACGCGTCCGCCGTCCCGTCGCTCGGCCACGCCGATCGTGCTCGCGGCGCTCGGCGTGGTGGCGATCGCCGGCGGAGCGTTCGTGATGATGAGGGGAGGAGAGGGGACCGAGACCCCGACCCCCGCCGGATCTCCTGTGGCCGGTCATCCCGAGCGCCGCGTCTCCGCGACAGCGGAGACGCGCAGTAGAGAGACCGCGACGCCGACCGGATCTCCTGTGGCCGGTCATCCCGAGCGTAGCGTCTCCGCGACAGCGGAGACGCGCAGTAGAGAGACCGCGACCCCGACCGGATCTCCTGTGGCCGGTCATCCCGAGCGCAGCGTCTCCGCGACATCGGAGACGCGCAGTCGAGGGACCCCGACCGTGGACCAAGCGGCCGCTCACCCCGAGCCGACCGCGGCGGAGCAGAGTCGAGGGCCGACCGAGGCCGACTACCGCCGCGTCCTGGCCGCCGCGGAGCGCAAGTACGACGCCGGGCGGTTCGTCGATGCGGTCGCGGATTACCGTCGCGCGGTGGCGCTGCGCTCGACCGGGCCGGCGAACGTCGGCCTGGCCCGGGCCCTGTACGACGCGAACCGCTCGGCGGAAGCCCTCCGCGCGCTCGAGGAGGCCATCGCGGTGGACG
Source organism: Anaeromyxobacter sp. Fw109-5 (assembly GCF_000017505.1). Classification (NCBI taxonomy): domain Bacteria; kingdom Pseudomonadati; phylum Myxococcota; class Myxococcia; order Myxococcales; family Anaeromyxobacteraceae; genus Anaeromyxobacter; species Anaeromyxobacter sp. Fw109-5. The sequence continues at coordinate 4,444,518 of NC_009675.1, read as the reverse complement.
GACGGTACGCGCCCGCCTGGCTGCTCCTCGGGGAGGTGAAGCAGGCGGAGGGGAAGATCCCGCAGGCGCGCGCCGCCTACCAGCGCTTCCTCCAGCTCGCGCCCAACGGCGAGCAGGCGCGCGCGGTGCGCGAGATCCTCGCGAAGCAGCTCAGGTAGCGCAATAGGGCGACCCGCTCGCCCCCGGGGCGCGTCCGGGTTAGGTTCCCGGCCGCATGAATCACCTGGAAACCAGGATCTCCGGATGAGGATCCTCGCGATCGAGACCTCCTGCGACGAGACCGCGGCCGCCATCGTCGAGGACGGGCGGCGGGCGCTCGCGGACGTGATCTCCACGCAGATCGACATCCACCGCCGGTGGGGCGGGGTGGTGCCCGAGCTCGCGAGCAGGAACCACGTCGTCCAGGTGATGCCGGTGGTGGACGAGGCGCTCTCCCGGGCCGGCGTCGGTCCGGACGGCCTCGACGCCATCGCGGTCACGAGCGGCCCCGGCCTGGTGGGCGCGCTCCTCGTCGGCGTCCAGGCCGCCAAGGCGCTCGCGCTCGCGTGGCAGAAGCCGCTCGTGCGCGTCAACCACCTCGAGGGCCACCTCGTGGCCGCCTTCCTCTCCGAGACCGCCCCGGCCTTCCCGTACCTCGGGCTCGTGGTCTCCGGTGGCCACACCTCGCTCTACGCGGCGCACGGGTTCGGCGACTACCGGCTGCTCGGCCAGACCCGCGACGACGCCGCGGGCGAGGCGTTCGACAAGGGCGCGAAGCTGCTCGGGCTGCCGTACCCCGGAGGCGTGGCCATCGACCGGCTGGCGAAGGAGGGCGACGCGCGCGCCATCCGCTTCCCGAAGGCGATCGTGAAGGGCGCGGACCTCGACTTCAGCTTCTCCGGCCTGAAGACGGCGCTGCTCCACCACGTGAAGAAGCACGGCCTGCCCGAGGGCAAGGGGCTCGCCGATCTGTGCGCGAGCTACCAGGAGGCGATCGTCCGCGCTCTGGTCGAGAAGGCGTTCCGCGCCGCGCGCCGCCTGCAGTACGACAGGCTCGTGCTCTCGGGCGGCGTCGCCGCGAACAGCCGGCTGCGCGGCGCGGTGGCCGAGCGCGCGCGGGAGTACGAGGGGATGGAGGTGTTCCTGCCCGCCCCCAGGCTCTGCACGGACAACGCGGCGATGATCGCAGTCGCCGGCACGCACGCGTTCCTCCGCGGCGAGCGCGCGGGCGCCGACCTCAACGCGGATCCGGCCTGGCGCCTGTGACGAGCCCCTCTCCCTCCGCCCCGCGCCGGCACCCGAGCCCCCGCGCGCTGCTCGACAAGTACGGCCTCCGGGCGAAGAAGAGCTGGGGCCAGAACTTCCTCGGCGACGAGGCGATCCTGGACGACATCGCCCGCCTCGCCGCGCCGCGGCCTGGCGACCCGGTGGTCGAGCTCGGCGCCGGGCTGGGCCACCTCACCGCGCGGCTGCTCGCGCGCGGCGCCGAGGTGATCGCCGTCGAGCGCGACCGCGACATGGTCCGCGTGCTGCGCGGCGAGCTCGGCGACCGGCTGCGGCTCCTCGAGGCGGACGCGGCGCGGCTCGACTACGGGGAGGTCGCGCGGATGTTCGAGTCGACTGCGACCCCGACCCCGACCGCGACCGCGACCGCGACCCCGACCCCGACCCCGACCCCGACCGCGACCTCGACCTCGACCTCGACCCCGACCCCGACCCCGACCCCGACCGCGACCCCGACCCCGACCCCGACCTCGACCTCGACCTCGACCTCGACCCCGACCCCGACCCCGACCCCGACCCCAACTCGGACCCCGACCCCGACCCCTCGTATCGCCGTCGTCGGCAACCTGCCCTACCACCTCACGAGCCCCATCCTGTTCTCGCTGCTCGACCAGCTCGAGCACGTCTCGCGCGCGGTCTTCCTCCTCCAGCGCGAGGTGGCGGAGCGGCTCGCGGCGCCGCCGGGAAGCCGCGACTGGGGCGTCGCCTCCGTGCTGCTGCAGCGCGAGGCGGACGTCTCCGTCGAGCGGATCGTCCCCTCCGGCGCCTTCGTGCCGCCGCCGAACGTGGACAGCGCCGTGCTGTGCGCGATCTTCCGTCCGCCCGGCGAGGGGCTCGCCGTCGCGGATCCGGGGCGCTTCCGCCGGCTCGTGAAGGCCGGCTTCGCCCAGCGGCGCAAGACGCTCGGGAACGCGCTGCGCGCTGGGAAGGTCGTGCCGGAGGAGGCGCTCTCTCGCGCGCTCCAGGCCGCCGGGCTCGACCCCGGCCGCCGCGGCGAGACCCTCACCGTCGAGGAGTGGGCCGCCCTGGACCGCGCGCTGGGGACCTGATCGCCTGGCCGCTCGAGTCGAGCCGCGCACCGCTCGCCCTTCGACAGGCTCAGGGCGAGCGGATCGGACTCCCGGAGCACCACCGTTTCGTGAGGCACACGAGACGGGAGCCGACGCTCGTCATCCGCAGGCGTACGAGACCGTCCCTCGACTCCGGTTCCCGCGCTACGCGCAGGAACGTACGCTCGGGATGAACGGGCCCGCTCGTCATCCGCAGGCGAACGAGACCGGAGCCGAGGCGGGCACCCGCAGCGAGGAGTGCCGAGCCGTACTGCCTCCGTACGGCGCAGGCGCGACGAGCGAGGACGCCCGCCGCAGGCCCGGTATCGTTCGCCGTAATTCACGGGCGCCCACCCGCTATCTCCGCCCGCCCACGACCATCAGTCGGGAGGGCGCCCGTGAAACTCGAGGCCCCCTAGGAGCCGAAGGTCGTGCGTGCGGTGGCGAGGAGCAGGCTCATCCCCCGGGCGCCGTTCTCGCCGAGGTAGCGCCGGAAGGCGACCGGGTCGAGCCGCATCGAGCGGATGGTGCTCGCCACGATCGCGTCGTAGCTCGGCGCGTTCGGCTTCTTGAGCTCGAGCGCGATCTTGAGGATGGCCCGGTGGAAGGCCGGGTCGACCGGGTCCTCGACCGTCTCGTTCACCGTCACGGTGCGGTCCCGCGTCGCGACTCGGTTGGCCATCTCGCGCTGCCTCCGGTTCTCGTCTGCACGCACTGCGAAAGCGTCATGACGATACGTGGCGTGACATGCGCTGTCAATGGGAACCCTGATCGGAGGATCACGGGATCCACGATCGTTTTGTCACGGTACCACTCGAGGACCCCTTTCAGTCCCGAGGCATCCCGCCGCCTTGCGAGGCGCGCCCCACGCGTGGCAAGCTGCCACGCTTCCCGGACATGGAGCGGCCCAGGTACATCGCGGTCGAGGGACCGATCGGCGTCGGCAAGACGGCGCTCGCGCAGGCGCTCGCGGAGCGGCTCGGCGCCCGCCTCGTCCTCGAGCACGCGGAGGAGAACCCGTTCCTCGCGAGCTTCTACGGCGACCGCCGCAAGCACGCCTTCCAGGCGCAGCTCTTCTTCCTGCTGTCGCGCTTCCAGCAGCAGCAGGCGCTCTTCCAGCAGGACCTGTTCACCCAGTCCACCATCGCCGACTACCTGTTCGCGAAGGACCGCATCTTCGCGGCGCTCACGCTGTCGGCGGACGAGCTCGCCCTGTACGACCGGGTCTACGAGCTGCTCGGCCCGCGCACCGTGAAGCCCGATCTGGTCGTGTACCTGCAGGCGCGTGCCGACGTGCTCCTCTCGCGCGTCCGCCGCCGCGGCCGGGACTTCGAGCGCTCCGTGGACGCCGACTACCTCGCGACGCTCGCGAAGTCCTACAACGACTTCTTCTTCCACTACGACGAGACCCCGCTCCTCGTCGTGAACACGAGCGACATCGACCCCGAGCAGAACCCTGAGGACCTCGAGACGCTCCTCGCGGTGATCCGTCGGCACCGCAAGGGCACCCAGCATTACGTGCCGATGGCCACCCGGACGTATTAAGGATGGCGTAATCTCGCGAAAGGGCAGGACCCCGCCTACGGGGCCTACACCGGAGGAAGCGAGCCATGTCGAGCCAGACCGCGCCGCGCAGGCGCGTCACGATCCACGAGCTGCGCAGGATGAAGGACGCCGGCGAGAAGATCGCCGTCGTCACGGCCTACGACGCGACCGCCGCCCGCCTCGCCGACGCCGCGGGCGTCGACGTGGTGCTCGTCGGCGACTCGCTCGGCATGGTGGTGCAGGGGCACGAGTCCACCCTGCCCGTCACGCTGGAGCACATGATCTACCACTCGGCCGCCGTGCGGCGCGGGCTCGCGCGCTCCTCGGGCCGCGCCCACCTCGTGGGCGACATGCCGTTCGGCAGCTACCAGGCGAGCGCGGACGAGGCGGTGAAGTCCGCGATGCGCCTCGTGGCCGAGGGCGGCGTCGAGTCGGTGAAGCTCGAGGGCGGCGCGGAGTTCGTCGAGGTCATCCGCCGCATCGCGCGCGCCGGCGTGCCGGTGATGGGCCACATCGGCCTCACCCCGCAGGCGGTGCACCGCATGGGCGGCTACGTCGTGCAGGGGAAGGACTCCGAGAAGGCGCAGCAGCTCCTGCGCGACGCGCGCGCGCTCGAGCTCGCGGGGTGCTACGCCATCGTGCTCGAGTGCATCCCCGCGGAGCTCGCACGGATCATCTCGAGCCAGCTGCGCATCCCCACCATCGGCATCGGCGCGGGCCTGCACTGCGACGGGCAGGTGCTCGTGCTGAACGACCTCCTCGGCATGGACGACGCGTTCACGCCCAAGTTCGTGAAGCGCTTCGGCGAGATCGGGCAGGCGATCTCCACCGCGGTGGGCGCGTACGTGGGCGAGGTGAAGCGCCGCGTCTTCCCGGACGACGCCCACAGCTTCCACTCCTCCACCGTGCGCCTCGTGCCGGCCGCCCCCGTCGACGAGGACGACGGCGAGCCGTCGGGCGGCGTCATGGGCGCGCCGGTCTAAGCGAGCTGCGCCGGCGCCGGCGCGACCGCTCCTCCCGAGATGAACGCACCCGAGCTCATCACCGACCCCGCCGCCTGGCAGGCGCGCTGCTTCGCGGCGCGCGACGGCGGCGCCCGCCTCGCGCTCGTCCCGACGATGGGGTTCCTTCACGACGGGCACCTCTCGCTCCTGCGCGCGGCGCGCGCCCGCGCGGACGAGGGGGGACGGCGCGGCCTCGCCGTCGCCAGCATCTTCGTGAACCCGACGCAGTTCGGCGCGGGCGAGGACCTCTCCCGCTACCCGCGCGACCTCCAGGGCGACCTCGCGAAGTGCGCGGCCGCCGGCATCGACTGGGTCCTCGCGCCGGCCGACCCGAGGGCGGTGTTCCCGCCCGACTTCCAGACGTGGGTCACGGTCGAGGGGGTGTCGCAGGGGCTCTGCGGCGCGTCGAGGCCAGGGCACTTCCGTGGCGTCGCGACCGTCGTCGCGAAGCTGTTCAACCTCACCCGGCCGCACGTCGCGCTGTTCGGGGAGAAGGACTACCAGCAGCTGGCGGTGATCCGCGCGATGGTGCGCGACCTCGCCATGAACGTCGAGGTCGTGGGCATGCCCATCGTGCGCGAGCCGGACGGGCTCGCCCGCTCTTCCCGCAACGTCTACCTCTCGCCGGAGGAGCGCGGCCGCGCGCTCGCGCTCTCCCGCGCGCTCCGCGAGGCGGCCGAACTCGCCGGCGGGGGCGAGCGGGACGCGGCCTCGCTCCGCGCCCGCGCGCGCGCCCGCCTGGAGGACGCGGGGGCGCGGGTGGACTACGTCGAGATCGTGCACCCCGACTCGCTCGCCCCCGTGCCTCGGGCGGATCCCGGGTGCGTCATGCTCGTCGCCGCCCAGGTCGGCGCGACGCGCCTCATCGACAACCTCCGGCTGCCATGAGCGCCAAGGGAGCGGGGGGCGCGCGGGGGCGGGGCGCCGAGGGGGAGAAGATCGTCGCGACGAACCGCCGCGCCCGGTTCGACTTCACGATCGAGGATTCGTGGGAGGCGGGGCTCGTCCTCACGGGCAGCGAGGTGAAGTCGCTGCGGGAGGGGAACGTCAACCTGTCCGACGCTTACGCCCTGCCGAGAGGAGACGAGCTGTTCCTCGTGAACTGCCGGATCGGCGAGTACAAGCAGGCGGCCCACTTCGGGCACGAGCCGCTGCGCGACCGCAAGCTCCTCATGAACCGGCCCGAGCTCGACCGCGTGAAGGGAAAGATCGAGCAGCGAGGCTACACGCTCGTTCCGCTCAGGCTCTACTTCAAGCAGGGCTGGGCGAAGGTCGAGCTCGGGCTCGCGAAGGGGCGCTCGCACGAGGATCGGCGCCACGCCATCGCCGAGCGCGAGACGAAGCGCGAGATGGATCGCGAGATCTCGAGGCGCCGCCGCTGACGCCGAGGAGCGCGGGTCCCCCTCCAAGGCACGACCGCTCCCACGCCCCGCGGCTCCCTCCTGCGGGGTGCGCCGCGGCTCTGGTTGGGGCCCGTCCCCCGCGACGCGAGCCGCTCTGCTAGGTTGGATCGGGCGACATGTTCGATCGCCTCACGCTCACCGAGGACCTCCTGGATTGCCGCGGCGCGATCGTGGCGCGGCGCGGGACGGTGATCTCGCCGGAGGCGATCGCGGAGGTGGCGCAGGGCGCGCCGGGGGCCCACCGGCAGCGGCTGGCGGAGACCGCGCTGGAGCGCGACGTCCTCGCGCCGCTGACCGACGCGACGTACCGGCACCTCTTCCACGGGGACTCCGCGCGCGAGGCGGTCCAGCGCGTGATCGAGAGCGCCATGCTCCCGGACGTGCTCGTCGAGGAGCTGGTCCACGCCCGGCGCGAGCAGCCCGCCCTGCACGCCCACGCCTTCGCGACCGCCGCCGTGGCGGTGCGGATGCTGCTGCTGGTGGTCGGCCCCGCCCGCGGCCTCCCCGATCTCGCCGCGGCGGCGCTCCTGCACGATCTCGGCATGCGCCACCTGCCGAGGAAGCTCCGCGAGCCGCCCGAGCGCCTGCCGCGCGAGGACGCGCTTCGCATCGCGGCGCACCCGCTCACCGGCGCGTACCACCTCGCGCGCGTGCTCGGCGCCCACCCCGCCGTCGCAGCGGCGCGCAGCCATCACTGGCGGTGCGGTCAGGGCTACCCCGCGCTGGGCGCGCCGCCGTCACGGTCGATCGAGGTGGTGTCGGTCGCGAGCGCGTTCGCCGCCCTGACTCAGCCGCGCGCCTTCCGGTCCGCTGCCTACAGCGCGCGCGGCGCCGCGGACGTGCTCGTCGCGGACGCCGCCGCCGGCCACGCCGACACCACCACCGTCCGCCTGCTCGTGCACGCCCTGCGCGGCGGACGCGGCGATCCTCGCGCGGTGAAGTTCGGACACGGCCGCGAGGGGCACGCGCCCGAGGTGAACAGGTACGCGCCGGTGGAGGCGCCGCCTCGGGCGTACGTCTGATCTCACGGGGGACTGCGTCCCCCGCCCCAGCGGCGGAGCCGCTGGGGCCCCACCCCCTGCTCGGCGGGGCCCGTGAACCTGCGCGGCCGCTGACGCGGGTGCGCGCAGGTTCCCCGCCGGAGGGGCTCCGCCCCTCCCGCGCTTCGCGCGGGGCCCTCCCGCGACATGACCTAGAGTGATGGCTCGACTGCGTCCCCCGCCCCAGCGGCGGAGCCGCTGGGGCCCCACCCCCTGCTCGGCGGGGCCCGTGAACCTGCGCGCCCGCTGACGCGGGTGCGCGCAGGTTCCCCGCCGGAGGGGCTCCGCCCCTCCCGCGCTTCGCGCGGGGCCCTCCCGCGACATGACCTAGAGTGATGGCTCGACTGCGTCCCCCGCCCCAGCGGCGGAGCCGCTGGGGCCCCACCCCCTGCTCGGCGGGGCCCGTGAACCTGCGCGCCCGCTGACGCGGGTGCGCGCAGGTTCCCCGCCGGAGGGGCTCCGCCCCTCCCGCGCTTCGCGCGGGGCCCTCCCGCGACATGACCTAGAGTGATGGCTCGACTGCGTCCCCGCCCCAGCGGCGGAGCCGCTGGGGGCCACCCGCTGCTACAACCCCGACGCGCGGCGCAGCGTCTCCCAGGTGTAGAGCCCGGTGTCGTGACCGTCCGACCAGCGGATGCGGATCGCGTAGCTGCCGATGGCCTCGAGCTCGAGCGGGCGGATGTCGGCGGGGATGGTGGCGGGGTCCAGGATCTTCTTCCCCGTCCCCTCCTCGACGCACCCGGCGCACGGGCAGAAGTCGCGCAGGCGGAGGTGTGGCACGGTCACCTCGGGTCCGCCCGGCCAGAGGATGCGCACGCCGTCGTCGACGACGTCGATCGCCTCGGGCGGTTCCACTTCCTGCTTCTTGAAGGACATGCGGTCGAGGAGGCCCATGCGGCGCTTTACATGTCGCGCCGGGCCGGGCGCGTCAAGCGATGCGCGCGAGCTCGATCGCGAGCGCCGAGCGGTCCTCGAGCGGACCCAGGCAGGGGCGGACGTCGCTGATCCAGAGCTCGGAGGTGGAGAGATCTCCGGTCAGGCGCAGCACGCTGGAGGAGCGGGTGCCGTAGTCCGGGTCCATGTGGATGCAGGTGGCGCGCCGGTCGGGCGCGCCGCTCGGGCCCGCGGCGGGCGCGTGGATCGTGAGCACCTCACGCAGCCGCTCGACGGCCGGGTCGAGCGGCCAGCGCGTGCGGACGAGCTCCGCGCGCGGGCAGCGGCCGTCCCAGGCGTTCTCGGTCACGACGTGCAGTCCGCGACCGAGCGGCTCGAGGCCCGCCCGCTCGCCGTCGTACCACCACACGAACGCGGCGTCGCCGTCGGCGACCACGAGGTGGAACGGGTTCCAGGCGGCCGCCTCGAGCGCGGAGAGCGCGGCGCGCGCGGCCGCGGCGGAGCCCGCGGCGAGCGCCAGCGGAACGAGCTCGCCCCGGGAGCGGCGGTCGAGGTCGGGGTACCAGGCGACGGGCGCGTGGTAGTTGGTCAGGGCCGCGAAGACGCCGCGGCTCGACAGGCCGATCCAGGTGCCGCCGGCCAGCGCGTCCCGCGGGGCCGCGTACCGTCCGCCGTCGGGCAGCTGGCGCAGCCGCCAGGTGTCGGACGGACGGCCGAGCCGCTCGTCGCGGTTCGCGGCCACCACGAGCGGCCAGCGGCGGTCGGTCTGGTAGGCGAGGGCAAGGGTGCACATGCACCGAGTCTAACGGCCAGGGAGCGGGAGTGGCGGCTCGTGGCGCGACGGGACGGGACGCCGTCCCCGCTCCAGACGGCGCGGGCCCGACCGCCGAGCGGCCGGGCCCGCGGAGCCGGCGCCGGGTGGGCGCTACTTCACCTTGCGCGCCGCGCGGACGCGCTCGAGCAGGAGCTCGCGCTGGAGCGCGATGGGCCGGGGCAGCGTCTCGCCCAGCTTGTCGAACCACTCCGCCTGCGACTCGAGCTCCTGCTCCCACTCGCCCAGGTCGATGCGGGTGGCCGCGGAGACCGCCTCCGGCGTGGCGTCGATGCCGGAGAGGTCGAGGTCGCCGGCCTTGGGCGTGTTGCCGAGCAGCGTCTCCTGCGCCCCCACGCGGCCGGCGGCGCGATCGAGCATCCACTTCAGGACGCGCATGTTGTCGCCGTAGCCGGGCCAGAGGAACTTGCCGTCGTCGCTCTTCCGGAACCAGTTCACCATGTAGACCTTCGGCGGGTTCGGGATGCGCGACTGCATGTCGAGCCAGTGCTGGAAGTAGGTGCCCGCGTCGTAGCCGCAGAAGGGCAGCATCGCCATCGGGTCGCGGCGGACGATCCCGACCGCGCCGGTGGCGGCGGCCGTGGTCTCCGACCCCATGGTCGCGCCGAGGTAGACGCCGTGCGTCCAGTTGAAGGCCTCGAGCACGAGCGGCACGGTGGTGGAGCGGCGGCCGCCGAAGATCAGCGCCGAGATGGGCACGCCCTTCGGATCGTCGACGGAGGGCGAGAGCGCCGGGTTGTTCCTCGCCGGCGCCGTGAAGCGGCTGTTCGGGTGCGCCGCCTTCTCCTTCGAGCCCTTCTTCCAGGGCTGGCCCTTCCAGTCGATGAGCTCGGCGGGCGGCTCGCTGTCCCAGCCCTCCCACCAGATGTCGCCGTCCGCCGTGCGCGCGACGTTGGTGAACAGCGTGTCCTGGCGGACCGAGTCCATCGCGTTCGGGTTCGTCTTCCGGTTCGTGCCCGGCGCGACGCCGAAGTAGCCGTTCTCCGGGTTGACCGCCCAGAGGCGGCCGTCCTCGCCGACCCGCATCCAGGCGATGTCGTCGCCGACGGTGCGGATCTTCCAGCCCTTGAACGCGGCGGGCGGGATCATCATGGCGAAGTTGGTCTTGCCGCAGGCCGACGGGAACGCGGCGGCGACGTACTGCTTCTCACCCTGCGGGCTCTCCGCCTCGAGGATGAGCATGTGCTCGGCGAGCCAGCCCTCGTTCCTGGCGAGGTAGCTCGCGATGCGGAGCGCGAGACACTTCTTGCCGAGCAGCGCGTTGCCGCCGTAGCCCGAGCCGACAGACCAGATCGTGTTGTCCTGGGGGAAGTGGCAGATGAACCGCTTGTCGGGGTCGCTGTCGCGCACCGAGTGGAGGCCGCGGTTGAACTCGTTCGACTGGCCGAGGCGGTCGAGCGCGACCTTCCCCATGCGCGTCATGATCCCCATGTTCAGGGCGACGTAGACGGAGTCGGTGAGCTCGAAGCCGACCTTCGAGAAGGGCGACGCCGCGGGGCCCATGATGTACGGCACCACGTACATCGTTCGGCCCTTCATCGAGCCTTCGAACAGCTGGCCGAGCTTGTGGTAGGCCTCCTTCGGCGCCATCCAGTTGTTGGTGGGGCCGGCCTCCTCGCGCGTCGGCGTGCAGATGAACGTGAGGTGCTCGACGCGGGCCACGTCGTTCGGGTTCGAGTGGTGGTAGTAGCAGCCCGGCCACTTCTTCTGGTCGAGCGGGATCAGGACCTTCGCGGCGACCGCCTCCTCCGTGAGCCGCTTCTTCTCGGCCTCCGAGCCGTCGCACCAGTAGACGCGATCGGGCTTGCACAGCTTGGCCATCTCGTCGACCCAGCCGAGGAGATGAGGGTTCGTCGTGGGGCGATCGGAAGAGGTAGCCATCCCGTGGTTTCCTTTTTTGGTTTGGGCGGAAAAGGATTGGGTTCCGCCGAGTTCGACCTGCCCGGGGGCGGGCCAAGCTAGCGCACGGGCGGGGCCCCGTCGACCCCCGCGTGCGAGATTCGGGTCCTTTAATGTCGACCAGACGGCCTGCCGGGTAAACCCCGCCTGGCGTGGTCGGATGGGCCGTCGACGGGTTCCGCCGCGCCCCTGCGCCGCGTAGCTTCCCGACATGACGCGTCATTCCCACGGCCCCACGTTCCTGCGCGACGGCCGCGTGCGTTTCGAGGTCTGGGCCCCGCGGATGAGGAGCATCGCGGTCCGCATCTCGGGCCGGGAGCATCCGCTCGAGCCTCGCGAGGGGGGATGGTTCGCCGCCGAGGTCTCCGGCGCCGGCGACGGCGCGCGCTACGAGCTCGTGCTGGAGGACGGCCGGAACCGGCCGGACCCCGCGTCGCGGCGCCAGCCGGACGGCGTGCACGGGCCCTCGCAGCTGTTCGATCCGGCGCGGCACGCGTGGCGAGACGGGGCGTGGAAGGGCCTCCCGCGCGAGGCGCTCGTCTTCTACGAGCTGCACGCGGGGACGTTCACGCCGGAGGGGACGCTCGACGCGGGGGCGGCGCGCCTCCCGGACCTCGTGGACCTCGGCGTCACCTGCGTGGAGCTGATGCCCGTCCAGCCGTTCCCGGGCGCGCGCAACTGGGGCTACGACGGCGTCGAGCTCTATGCGGTGCACGAGGCGTACGGCGGCCCGGTCGCGCTCCAGCGCTTCGTCGACCGCGCGCACGGCCTCGGCCTCGCCGTGTGTCTCGACGTCGTCTACAACCACCTCGGCCCGGAGGGGAACTACCTCGGGGAGCTCGCCCCGTACTTCACGAACCGTCACCGATCGCCGTGGGGCGACGGGCTCGACTTCGACGGACGGGCGTCCGGGCCGGTCCGCGGCTTCATGATCGGCGCGGCGGTGCAGTGGATCCGCGACTTCCACGTGGACGCCCTGCGGCTCGACGCGACGCACGCGATCCCGGACGACTCCCCTTCGCACCTCGTCGCGGAGCTCGGCGAGGCCGTGCGCGCCGCGGGCCGCGCCGCCGGCCGCGAGGTCCACGTCGTCGCCGAGAACGACGAGAACGACCGGAAGGTGCTCGACCCGCCGCCGCGCGGGTGGGGCGCGTCCGCGGTCTGGGCCGACGATCTCCACCACGCGCTGCACGCGCTCGTCACCGGCGAGCGGCAGCGCTTCCTCGGCGACTTCGGCCGCCCGGAGGACGTGTCGCGCGCGCTCGCGGAGGGCTTCGTGTACCAGGGCCAGCGCTCCTCCTACCGCAAGCGGGGGCACGGCACCGACGTCCGGGGGCTGCCGCCCTCGCGGTTCGTCACGTGCCTGCAGAACCACGACCAGGTCGGCAACCGGCCGCGCGGGGAGCGGCTCTCCACCCTCGTCCCCTTCGACGCCCTCTATCCGCTCTCGACCCTCGTCGTGCTGGGCGCGGGGCTCCCGCTCCTGTTCATGGGCGAGGAGTACGGCGAGCAGCGGCCGTTCCTGTACTTCACGAGCCACGGAGACCCCGCGCTCGCGAAGGCGGTCTCCGAGGGGAGGAAGAACGAGTTCATCGCCGAGGGCGAGGAGGAGGTGCCGGATCCGCAGGAGGAGGAGACCTTCGTGCGCTCCAAGCTGACGCATCGGCGCGACGGCCGGCACGGCGCGCTCCGGGAGCACTACCGGCGGCTGCTCGCCGTCCGGAGGACGCACCGCGCCGAGATCACCGGGGAGTGGCCGCTCGTGGAGTGCGAGGGCACGGCCTTCTCCCTCGTGCGACCCGGGCTCGTGGTGCGCGCGAACCTCGGCGCGAGCCCGGCGGGCGGGCTGCCGGCGTGGGGCGTCGAGATCGAGGAGCGCGGCCCGGCGCGGACGGAAGGAGCGGGGCCCGATCCTCGCGCGCAGGCGGCCGCGAGCGGGGATCCCCCGCACCTGTTCCAGAAGGGCGAGGGGCTCGCGGAGTAGGCCGCGCGCCCGCTGGTCGCTACTTCTTCTCGAGCTTCTGCCGGAGCAGATCGCCGAGCGTGCCGAAGCCTTTCCCGGAGGGGCGGGGCGACTTCTTCATGTAGTCCGCCGCCTCGGCGCGCTCCGCGGCCTCCTCGGCGCCGGTCTTCGACAGGCGGATGCGGTGCTGCTCGTCGATGGCGAGCACGAGCGCGCGGAAGCCGTCGCCGACCTTGAACGACTTGCGCAGGTCGGAGCCGCGCGGCGTGCCGGTCTCGCTCGCCGGGACGAGGCCGCGGCCGCCGGCGAAGCGGACGAACACGCCGAAGCTCTCGACCTTGTCCACCGACACGTCGACCACGTCCCCCGCCTTCGGCGGCGGAGGCGGGGCAGGGCGGGCCGGCTTCTCGCCCGCCGGAGCCGCCACCGGCTCGGGCCTCGGCGCGAGGGTCTTCACGGAGAGGCCGATGCGCTCGCCCTTCTTCGGGTCCTCGTCGATGCGGAGCACCTGCACCTGCACCGCGTCGCCGGCCGTGAGCAGGTCCTGCGGCTTCGAGACGCGGTCCCAGGACAGCTCGGAGACGTGGACGAGCCCCTCCACTCCGCCGATGTCCACGAACGCGCCGTAGTCCTGCACGCTCGTCACGACGCCGTCGAAGACCGCGCCGGGAGCCAGCCGCTCGCGGGTGGCGCGCGCCCTCTCGGCGCGCTCCTCCTCGAGGAGCGCCCGGCGGGAGAGCACGCAGTCGCGCGCGTCGGCGCGCTGCACCTTGAACTGGAGCTTCTGGCCGACGAACGTCGAGGGGTCTCCCACGAACCGCACGTCGATCTGCGACATGGGACAGAAGGCGCGGACGCCGTGCACCTCGACCTCGAGGCCGCCCTTGTTCGCGGCCTTGACGAGCCCCTCCACCGGCAGCCCGGTCTGGGCCGCCTCGATCACCGCCTCGCGCGCGTGATCGCGCGTGGCGCGAGCGTGTCCCTTCGAGACGATGACGCCGCGGTCGTCCGCGTGGATCACCACCGCGTCCAGGATGTCCCCTTCGCGCGCGGTGACGTTCCCGTCGGCGTCCTTCAGCTCCGCGACCTCGATCATCGCCTCGGCGACGCCGGAGCCGAGCTCCAGGAACGCGACGTCGTGGCCGAGCTGGATGATCTTGCCGGCGACCTTCTCGCCCACCTGGAAGCGCCGGCGCGGCGCGCCGCTCTCGGACGTGGCGAGCATGTCCGCGAAGGACCCCTCGTCGGGCGCAGCCACCTCGGGCGCCGGCGGCGGCTCCGGAGCGCGCGGGGGCGGGCGCGGCCGCTCGCCCTCGGGGCCGCGGGCCTCGCGCGGCCGATCGCGGCGCTCGCCGCGATCGTTTCCTCGCGGCGGACGCTCGCCGCGCGGCGGCCCGCGCCGGGCGCCGGGGCCGCCGGGGCCGCCGGAGGGCGCCGCACGGCCGGCACCGGACCGCTCCTCCGCGACCCGCTGCCAGAGCGGGCGGGCGTCGCGGGGCTGCGGAGCGGGCTCGAGCCGCTCCTCCTGCGGCGCCTCGATCTTGGCGCCGGGAGGGGGCGGCTTCACGTGGCCCTTGCGGATCACCACCGGGCCCTGGGATTCGGGCTTCTTCTCCTCGGACATGGCGGGCGTCTTATAGCAGACGTCATCCGATCCGCGTATGAGTGGCCGGATGCTCCAGCGCCGCGTGGTCGTCTTCCTCTCGCACGCCGACCCCGGCGCCCTCCGGCTCGCCGGCTCCTGTGCCCTGGCTGCGGCGGCCATGGGGGACCGGGTCGACGTGTACCTCTTCGGCCCGGCCGTGCCGGCGCTCGTCGCCGCCCACGAGGCCGAGCCCGACGAGCCGGGCGCGCTCCTGCACCAGGCGCGCGGCGCGGGCACCTGCAGGCTCGTCGCCTGCAGCGCCAGCGTGGTGGAGGAGAAGGTCCCGCTCGCCGCGACCGAGCAGGCGCTCGACGCCGTGGTCGGCTGGCCGACCATCGTGGAGTGGAGCCGCGGCGTCGTCGACCGCTTCTTCTTCTGACCGTCTGCCCGGCGCCCTGACGGCGGGCGGGGGAGGGGCCCCTCCTGCGCCGAGCAGGACCCCGGAAGAGAGCGCCGCCGCCAGGCGTTGGTGTTTTGCTTACCCCTCCGGAGTCCTCCATGGTCAGCCTGTCGATCGATCCGCCGCCGTCATCGCGCCAGCCCCGTTCCTCGCGAGGCGGGCTGCTCGGCATCCTCTTCGCGACCGTCGTCCTCCTCGCCCTGGCCGGAGGGTTCTGGCTCGGCCGCGCCACCGCCCCAGGCGGCAGCCTCTCCTCCACTCCAGGCGCCGCGCCCGTGGCGACCGCGGCGGCCCGGTCAGCCGAAGCGGCCCAGGGCTCCGCGCCCGCCGCAGCGAACCCGCCGTCCACGGCCGCTGCGCCCGGCTCCCCCGTCGTGGCGCAGCCGGCGCCCGCCGCGCCCGCGCCCGTCGCCGCGGCGGCCGCGCCGACCGCGAAGCGCGTCAACGTGGTCCTCCGCGGTGCGCTGGAGGAGTCCATCGCGCGCGCGATGCCCCCCGAGGACCGGAAGCTGGCCGACGAGCTCACGCAGGTCGTGAACCGGCTGCTCGTGTGGGACCTTCAGGTCGCCCGCGACGGACGCAAGGGCGATCTGCTCGACATCGTCTACACGCCGGCGGCGCCCATCGCCCCGGGGATGGCGCCCAGCACGGAGCCGGTGGTCGAGGCCGTCCGTTACGTGTCGCAGAAGCTCGGCAAGGCGTTCTCGGTCTACCGGTTCCAGCCCGAGGGCGCGCGCTGGGCGCGCTATTACCGGGAGGACTCGACGGAGCTCGAGGAGCACATCGTCGACGCGCCGATCGGCGAGTACGAGCAGATCACCTCGCTCCTGCGCGACGGCCGCCGTCACAAGGGCGTCGACTACAAGGCGCCGGTGGGCTCGCCCGTCTTCGCCCCGTTCGACGGCGTGATCCAGCGGCGCAACTGGAACTTCCGCGCGAACGGCAACTGCCTCGACATCGTCGACCCCGCCAGCGGCCGCCACGCGATCTTCCTGCACCTGGACGTCGTGTCGAAGGAGATGGCGCCGGGCCGCCGCGTGAAGAAGGGCGAGCAGGTCGCCCTGTCCGGAAACAGCGGCCGCTCCTACGCGCCCCACCTGCACTACCAGCTGGAGGACGCGAGCGGGCGGGTGCTCGATCCCTTCGAGATCCACCGCACCGAGCGCCGGACGCTCGCGGCGTCGTCGCGCCCAGCCTTCGAGGCGCGACGCGGGGCGCTCGACGCGTCGCTGGGCGGGGCGGCGGCTCCCACGGCGGCTGCCGCCGTGCCGGCCGTCCACACCGCCCCGGCGCCCTGACGCCGCGAAGGCTTCAGGCTAGAGGCCGACGGGCCACGGGAGAGGCTCGCAAGCCGGGCCGATCCCGAAAGCCTTGAGCCTGAAGCCGGTCGCCCCTCTCTCGGAACCGCGTGCGTCGCCGTCACCGCCGCGGTGGAAACAGAAAGGGCCGCCTCTCGCGAGGCGGCCCTTTCTCATGTCACGCAGCGAGGGAGGCTAGATCTTGCGACCGCCCTCGGCCGCCCACTTCTCGAGCATCGCGGTGGTGACCGACTTCGGCCGCTCGATCGCGTAGCCGAGGCCGCGGTCCCACACGAGGTTCGCGAGCACGCCCAGGGCGCGGCCGACGCCGAAGAGGACCGTGTAGAAGTCCCACTCGCGGACGCCGTAGTACCACTGGATCACGCCCGAGTGCGCGTCGACGTTCGGCCACGGGTTCTTGGTCTTCCCGTGCTCCGTGAGGACGCCCGGCGCCACCTCGTAGATCATGTTCACGAGCTGGAACAGCGGGTCGTTCGGCAGGTGCTTCTTCGCGAACTCGTTCTGCGCCGTGTAGCGCGGGTCCGTCTTGCGGAGCACCGCGTGGCCGTAGCCGGGGATGACCTGGCCCGAGTTCAGGGTGTCCCAGAGGAACTGCTTCAGCTGCTCCTTCGAGGGCACCTGGTTGTTCAGCTTCTTCATCGTCTGCTGGATCCAGCCGAGCACCTCCTGGTTCGCCAGGCCGTGGAGCGGGCCGGCGAGGCCGTTGATGCCGGCCGAGTACGCGTAGTACGCGTCGGAGAGCGCGGACGCGACGAGGTGCGCCGTGTGCGCCGAGACGTTCCCCGACTCGTGGTCCGAGTGGAGGATGAAGTACATGCGGGCGACGTCGTCGTACGGCTTCACCTGCCCGATCATCTGGGCGAAGTTGCCGCCGAGGTCGAGCTTCGGATCCGACGGGATGTGCGTGTCACCCTTGTACTTCATCCGGTAGATGTAGGCCGCGAGCACCGGGAGGCGCGCGACGAGCGTCATCGCGTCCTCGTACATCGGGTCCCACATCTCCGTCTTCTTGAGGTTGCCCTCTCCGTAGCGCTTCGCGAACACGGACTCGCGCTGCATCGCGACGATGCCGGCGGAGAACATCGCCATCGGGTGCGAGTCGCGGGGCATCGCGCGCAGCACGTCGATGACGTACTGGGGAAGCGCCTCGCGCTTCTTCAGGTCGGCGAAGACCTCCTGCGCCTCGTCCTTCGTCGGGATCTCACCCGTGAGGAGGAAGTAGAAGAAGCTCTCGACCGTCGGCATCTCCGCGCCGGCGACCACGTGCGGCTTCAGCGCCTCGAAGGTCTCAGGGATCGTCTTGCCGCGGAAGCGGATGCCTTCCTGCGGGTCCAGGTACGAGATGTCCGTCACGAGGCAGCGCACGTCGCGAGCGCCACCGATGGCCTGGCCGATCGTGACCTTGTCGATGACGATCTCCGCCAGCTCCTTGTTCAGCTTCTGCGTGCGCGGGCGGAATGCCTCGATCTTCTCCTTCAGCTTCCGCTTGAGCGTCTCAGCCATGTTCGACCCCAGCCATTTGTAGAGGTTTGACCTGCAACTACGGAGCGCGTGAACCGAGGGCCGAATCCTACCCATCGATTTTCGGCGAGAGCAAACGGGATCGGGCGTAACTCGTGGAGCCGCCTGGTCTAGTTTCGCGTCGGGGGACGAGCGGGCGTGCGCGGGTACGACCGACCACCGTCCGGGCTTCGTCCGTCGCGGTGCGGCTGCCTGTCGCGCCGCCGGACAGGGGGTGCGCCAACCGAGCGCAGGGGCGAGCGTGTAGGCACGCCAGCCCCGGCACCGAGGTGTCCGGCGGCCGCGCGCGCGATCAGCACGCGCCCGCGGGCGGATCAGCGCCGGCCGGCCGCGAGCGCCGCCGCGACCTCGGCGGCGACGTTGCGCGAGCCGCGCGCTTCCTGAGCGTCGGCGACGTCGGGGATCGTCGCGAGCTCCGCCTCCACCGGCTCCGGGCGCGGCGTGGCGTCGCGAGGCTTCTCCGAGCCGGCCCCGGAGCGGCAGGTGCGGCACCACGGCTGGTTGCGGATCGCGCCGTCCGCCATCTTCCGGAGGCCGAACTGCCCGAGCGGCCGCATCTTGTGGCACTTCAGGCACATGAGGGTGATGAACACCTCGTTGCCATCGGCGTCGTAGACGGACGACCGTCGCCGCTTCGGCTTCGCCGCGGCGGGCGCGGCGCGCTTCGGCTTCGGGCCAGCCTTCTCCAGCTCGCCCTTCGCGATCGCGGGCGCCACCATGACCTTCACGGCCATCTCTTCAGGACCTCCTGCCACTATGCCGGCCGCCTGGGGACGGCCGGCCGCGGACCCTAGCGGCCCCCTCTGACAGCCGACGGCGCGCACTGGACCACTGCCGCGGTGGATGCGAGCATGGCGCACCGGGGGAGCGAAGTGCCCGAGCAGCACTCGCCGGAATATCGGACCGTCGCGGTGTTCGGAAGCCTCGCCGACGCGGAGCTCGTCCGCGGGATGCTCGAGGCCGATGGCATCGCCGCGGCGGTGCTGGACGGGATCGACGCCGCCCTCCTGCCGGGAGCGGGGCAAGCGGTTCGCGTCCTCGTACCGGCGAGCGATCTGTGCCGCGCGCGCGAGATCCTGGCGAGCCCGGGCGGCGAGCTCCCCACGAGCGAGGCGGACGAGGACCTCGTGCCGCCCGCCCCTGCGATCGAGCGTTCGCCGATGCTCGTGTGGATCGCGATGCTCCTCCTCGCCACCCTCGTGTTGACGGCGCTGGCGCTGTAGGCGCCGGCGGCGGCGCGGCCCCATAGGGAGCACGCGACCGCCCGATCGCATACATGGCGCCGATCTCTCTTCGACCCTAGCTTCCCGCAAGGGTTCGGATGGACGGATCGAGGGACATCCCGCTGCTCGATCGAGGAGCGGTGGCGCGGATGCACCAGGTGTCGCGGGTCGCGGCGGCGATCGCGGCCCTGATTGGTGTCGTCGCCCTCGCGAGCTACCCTCTCGGGACCCCGTTGCTCCGTTCGTTCGGCAGGGCCATCGAGATGCAGCCGAACGCCGCGAGCGGCGTCCTCGCCGCTGCGGTCGGCCTCCTGCTCGCCGGGCTCCCCATGCGGTGGGCCCGCATCGGCTCTCGCGTCATCGGCGCCGGGGTGGCGGCGCTCGGGGCCGCGACCCTGTTCCAGCACCTCACGGGCCTGGATCTCGGGATCGACCGGCTGCTCGTGCCGGCGCTCACCCCCAGCGCCGCCGTCACGAGCCCAGGAAGGCCGGGACCACCGGCGGCGCTGAACATGCTCATCGTGGGCGCGGTCCTCATCGGCCTCGACGCGCGCCGCCGCTTCGCGTGGCTCGCGCAGGTGCTCGCCGTCGCGGCGACGGCCCTCGGGCTCCTCGGCGTCGTGGGCCACGTCTACGGCGTCACGCTGCTCTACGGCCAGGCCACCGTCACGGGGATCGCCTTCCCGACGGCGCTGTCGCTGCTCGCGCTGGACGTGGGGCTGCTCTGCGCCCGGCCCGATCGCGGGTTCGTCGCGAACGTCGCCTCCACCGGCGCCGGGAGCGCGCTCGCGCGACGGCTGCTCGTGTACGTCCTGCTGCTGCCGGTGCTGCTCGGCGGCGCCAGCCTCGCGGTGGCCGACGCCGGCGAGGGCGGCGGGCTCGCCGTCTCGCTGCTCGTGGTGGTCCTCTCGCTGCTGTTCGTCGTGCTGGTGCTCCGGGACGCGGTGGCGATCGACCGGATGGAGGCGGGGAAGATCCGGGCGCAGCAGGAGCGCGCCGCCTCGCGCGAGGAGCTCGCCCACGCGCTGCGGCGCGAGCAGGACGCGCGGGCGCACGCCGAGTCGGCGAATCGCGCGAAGGACGAGTTCCTCGCGACGCTCTCGCACGAGCTGCGCACCCCCCTCAACGCCATCCTGGGCTGGTCCGGCCTCCTGCGCGACGCCGGGGGCGATCCGGAGCGGCTCGCGCGCGGCCTCGCCGTGATCGACCGTAACGGGCGCACGCTCGCGCAGCTCGTCTCGGACCTGCTCGACATGTCGCGCATCGCGGCCGGCAGGATCGAGGTGGAGCACGCGGACGTGGACCTCCTCGCGGTCGTCGACGACGCCATCGAGGCGGTGCGCGCCGCGGCGCGCGCGAAGGGCGTCGCGATCTCCCGCTCGGCGGGGCCGGAGCTGCCCCGCGTCGTGGGCGACGCGGGCCGCCTGCGGCAGGTGGCGTGGAACCTCGTCTCGAACGCGGTGAAGTTCACCCCCCCGGGCGGCAGCGTCGACGTCCGCCTCGGGCGGGAGGGGGGCGCCGCGGTGCTCGAGGTGAAGGACACCGGCGTCGGGATGTCGCGCGACTTCCTCCCGATAATGTTCGATCCCTTCGTCCAGGCGGAGGGCTCCTCCGTGCGGCGCCACGGGGGCCTCGGGCTCGGCCTGGCGATCACCAAGCAGCTCGTCGCGCTGCACGGAGGCACGATCCACGCGGAGAGCGACGGCCCCGGGCGCGGCTCCACCTTCCGCGTCCTGGTCCCGGAGACCGCCCGCACCCCCGCGCTCGCGCCCGTGGTCGCCGGGACGCGGCGGGAGCTCGGCGGCGCGCGCGTCCTGGTGGTCGACGACGAGGGGGACTCCCGGGACGTGCTGCTGCAGCTGCTCACCTCGTGGGGCGCCCAGGCGGTGGGGGCGGCGTCGGTGCGGGAGGCGCTCGAGGCCATCGCGCGGGAGCCGCCGGACCTCATCGTCTCCGACATCGCGATGCCCGGCGAGGACGGCTTCTCGTTCGTGCGCGAGCTGCGGCGGCTCGAGGCCGCCCGCGGCGAGCGGCCCGTGCCCGTGGCGGCGCTGACGGCGTTCGCACGGCCGGAGGATCGCCAGCGCGCGCTCTCGGCGGGGTTCGACGCCCACCTCGCCAAGCCGGTCGACCCGACCACCCTGCACGCCACGATCGCCGGCCTGCTGCGCGACGGTCGCGGCGGCGGTGGAGCCCGCCCGGCGTCGGGCCCGGTTCCGGCCGCCGCCCCCGGCGCGCCGCAGCAGGGCGGCGAGGACGCGCTCGCGGCGGGGTGATCCGGACGCGGCGGGGACGAGCCGCGCCGGTGACCGCGATCAGAGCCGCGCGCCCACGTACACCGCGACCTGCAGCACGCCCGTGAAGGCCAGGACCGCGGCGGCGGAGATGGGGCCCTTGGCCGTCGCGCGCAGCCACCCGACGAGGCCGGGGAGCGCGAGCGCCAGCCCGAGCAGGAGCCCCAGCGGAACGCCGTTGATGGCGACGCGCAGGTAGCCGAAGGCGACGGCGGTCTCGACCGCGGCGGCCACGAGGGCGATCACCGGAAGCACGCGCTGCTGCGACGAGGCGACGAGCAGCACGGAGGCGGCGAGCGCCGAGACGGCGAGGGCGACGTGGAGCGTCATGCCCCGCGCTTCTACGCCGTCCCGCGGCCGGGGTGCAAGAAGACGGCGCGGCGCGCACATGGGCGCACGTCTCGCCCTCAGGCGCGGGCGAGGATCTGCCGGAGCACGTACTGCATGATCCCGCCGTGCCGGTAGTACTCGGCCTCGATCGGCGTGTCGATCCGCACCCGCACGTCGACGGCGTCGGTCCGTCCATCCGTGCGCCTTACGACGAGCCTCGCCTGCTGCCGCGCCGCGAGCTTCCCCGCGACGCCGAGGAGCTCGAACGTCTCGCTGCCGTCGAGGCCGAGCGACTGCGCGGAGACCCCCTCGGGGAACTGGCAGGGGAGGATCCCCATCCCGACCAGGTTGGAGCGGTGGATCCGCTCGTACGAGCGGGCCACCACGAACCGGACGCCGAGGAGCGCCGTGCCCTTCGCGGCCCAGTCGCGCGAGCTGCCGGTGCCGTACTCCTGCCCGGCGACGATCGCCAGCGGGACGCCCTCGCGCGCGTACTCGAGCGCCGCCTCGTGGATGGGGAGGCGCCGCCCCGAGGGCTGGTGGATCGTGACCCCGCCCTCCACGCCGGGGACCATGAGGTTCTTGATGCGCACGTTCGCGAAGGTGCCCCGCACCATCACGTGGTGGTTGCCGCGCCGCGCGCCGTAGCTGTTGAAGTCGCGGACGCCGATCCCGAGGGACTGGAGGTACTGCCCGGCGGGCGAGGAGGGCTTGATCGAGCCGGCCGGGCTGATGTGGTCGGTCGTGACCGAGTCGCCGAAGATCGCGAGGGCGCGGGCCCCGGTCACGTCCTTCGGCTCCCCCGGCGCGGGCGGGAACGGGTCGAAGTAGGGCGGCTCCTGGATGTAGGTGGACTCCGCATCCCAGTCGTAGACCTTGCCGCCGCGGATCGGCAGCGCGTTCCACCGCGCGTTCTCGTTGAAGCCGCCGTAGTAGTTCGTGCGGTACGCCTCCGCGTCCGCCGCGGCGGCGCGGAGCGCGTCGATCTCGGCGGCGGAGGGCCAGACGTCGCGCAGGAAGACGGGCTTCCCGTCCCCGCCGACGCCGAGCGGCTCCTGCTCGAGGTCCACGTCCACGCGCCCCGCGATCGCGAAGGCGACCACGAGCGGCGGGCTCATGAGGAAGTTGGCCTTGAGGCTCTGGTGGACCCGCGCCTCGAAGTTGCGGTTCCCGGAGAGCACCGACGCGGCGACCACGTCGTGGTCCGCGAGGGTCTTCTCGATGCGCTCGTCGAGCGGGCCCGAGTTCCCGATGCAGGTGGTGCAGCCGTAGCCGACGGTCTGGAAGCCGAGCGCGTCGAGGTAGCGCTGCAGGCCGGTGACCTCGAGGTAGCGGGAGACGACGCGGGAGCCGGGGGCGAGCGAGGTCTTCACCGTGGGCTTCACCGACAGCCCGCGCTCGACCGCCTTCTTCGCGAGGAGCCCGGCGGCGAGCATGACGCCCGGGTTCGAGGTGTTCGTGCACGAGGTGATGGCGGCGATGAGCACGTCGCCGTGACCCACCTCGACCGCCCCCGCGGGCTGCGGCTGGCGGCGCGGCGGGTGCGACGGGATCGCGTCCGGCGTGGGCCGGTTGTTGATCATCTCGTACTCGGTGAGCTCGCTCGTGTTCTTCGCCGACCCGGCGCCGGGGACGGTGTCCGAGTCCTGCAGGCCGCCGCCGGGGGCGTGAGGCTGGGCCCCGTCGGGCAGGGCGTAGCGGCGCCCGAGCTCCCCGGCGGGCTTGCCGTAGCCCGTCGCGTCCTTGCGGACGAACAGCTCCTGGAACGTGCGCTTCAGCGCGCCCAGCTCGATCCGGTCCTGCGGCCGCTTCGGCCCTGCGACGGCCGCGCCGACGGTCGAGAGGTCGAGCTCGATCACCTCGCTGTAGTCCACCTCGCCCGGGCGCGGCACGCGGAGCAGCCCCTGCGCGGCGTAGTAGGCGCGGAAGGCCTGGACGACCTCCGCCGGCCGGCCCGTCTGCTCGAGGTAGCGGATCGACCGCTCGTCGGGCGGGAAGTAGCCCACGGTGGCGCCGTACTCGGGCGCCATGTTCGAGATCGTGGCGCGCTCGGGCACCGGGAGGCTCGCCGCCCCCTCGCCGAAGAACTCGACGAACTTGCCGACCACCTTCGCCTTGCGCAGCAGCTCGGTGACCCGCAGGACGAGGTCGGTGCCGGTGACGCCCTCGCGCAGCGCGCCGGCGAGGTGGACCCCCACGACGTCCGGGGTGAGGAAGTACGTCGGCTGGCCGAGCATCGCCGCCTCCGCCTCGATGCCGCCGACTCCCCAGGCCACGAGACCCAGGCCGTTCACCATCGGCGTATGCGAGTCGGTGCCGACGAGCGTGTCCGGGTAGTGGAGGCCGTCCTGCTCGAGCACGCCGCGCGCGAGGAACTCGAGGTTGACCTGATGGCAGATGCCGATGCCGGGCGGGACGATGCGCAGCTTCTCGAAGGCCTGCGTGCCCCACTTCAGGAACTCGTAGCGCGGCAGGTTGCGGTCGAACTCGAGCTCCATGTTGTAGCGGAGCGCGTCCCGCGAGCCGAACGCGTCGACCTGGACCGAGTGGTCGACCACGAGATCCACCGGCACGAGCGGCTCGACCGCGAGCGGGTCCTTGCCGAGCCGGGCCACCGCCGCGCGCATGGCCGCGAGGTCCACGAGGAGCGGCACGCCCGTGAAGTCCTGGAGGAGCACGCGCGCCACGACGAAGGGGATCTCCTGGGTGCGCTCGGCCCTGGGCTGCCACCCTGCGAGGGCGCGCACGTCCGCCTCGGTCACGCGGTGCCCGTCCACGTTCCGCGCGAGCGACTCGAGCACGATGCGGAGCGAGACGGGGAGCCTCGACACGGGCCCGTAGCCCAGCTCCTCGAGCTTCGGCAGCGACACGAGCCGGCCGGTCTTCCCGGGGGCGATCTCGAAGGGGGTCACGACGCCGAGCGGATCGTTCATGGAGTCCTCGCCTCTGCTCGCGCCGGCGCCGTCTGATCGGATGCGCCGGCGGGAGCCGGTGGCCGGGGGGCGGTCACGTCCCGCCGGGCTCTAGGGTGTGCAACGTTCATAGGCGCGTGCGGCCCGGGTTCAAGCGGCGACTCGGGTGCTGCGCCGCGGAGCCGCAGACCGCCGGCGCGCGCCGCGCTACAAGATCGAGTCCCCGGAGGCCCGATGCCCGTCCCCTCGCAGCTCTACCGCCCGTCGCTCGCCCTGCTCACCGATTTCTACGAGCTGACGATGGCGTACGCCGCGTGGAAGAGCGGCCTCACGCGCAAGGAGGCCTGCTTCACCCTCTCGTTCCGCAAGAACCCGTTCGCCGGCGGCTTCAGCGTGGCGGCCGGGCTCGAGCACGTCGTCGACTTCGTGCAGCACCTTCGCTTCGACGCGGAGGACCTGGCCTTCCTGGGAGCGCAGAAGGGGATCGACGGGCAGACCCTCTTCGAGCGCGGCTTCCTCGACGCCCTGGCGGCGCTGGAGCTCGACGTCGACGTGGACGCGATGCCGGAGGGGACGGTCGTGTTCCCGCACGAGCCGCTGGTGCGGGTCGCGGGCCCCATCGTCCCCGCGATGATCCTCGAGACGGCGCTGCTCGCGATCGTGAACTTCCAGACCCTCGTCGCCACCAAGGCCGCCCGCGTCTGCCTCGCGGCGCGCGGCGAGCCGGTGATCGAGTTCGGCCTGCGCCGGGCGCAGGGCATCGACGGCGGCCTGGCCGCGAGCCGCGCCGCGTACGTGGGCGGCTGCGCCGCGACCTCCAACACGCTCGCCGGGCGGCTCTACGGGATCCCCGTGCGCGGCACGCACGCGCACAGCTGGGTCATGCTCCACGGCGACGAGCGGGAGGCGTTCATGGCCTACGCCCGCGCGCTCCCCGCCAACTGCGTGTTCCTCGTCGACACGTACGGCACGCTCTCCGGGATCGACCACGCCATCGAGGCGGGGCGCTGGCTGCGCTCGCAGGGCAAGGAGATGGTCGGCATCCGGCTCGACTCGGGCGACCTCGCCTGGCTGTCGGTCCAGGCGCGCAGGAAGCTCGACGACGCCGGGTTCCCGAAGGCGGTCATCCTCGCCTCGAACGAGCTCGACGAGCACGTCATCCAGAGCCTCAAGGACCAGGGCGCGACCATCTCGATGTGGGGCGTCGGCACGCGCCTCGTCACCGGCATGGGCGATGGCGCGCTGGGGGGCGTGTACAAGCTCGGGGCGGTTCGCGACGGTCCGGAGGGGAGGTGGCAGCCGCGCGTGAAGGTCTCCGACCAGACCGCCAAGACGAACATCCCTGGCGTGCTCCAGGTCCGGCGCTTCCTGCGCGGGGGCGAGTTCGTCGCCGACGCCATCTACGAGGAGGGGGTCGGGATTCCCGCGCCCTGTGTGATCCTCGATCCGCTCGACCCGCTCCGCCGCAAGGAGCTCGAGGCCGACCTGGCCGGCGAGGATCTGCTCGTCCCCGTGTTCCGGCGCGGCCGCCGCGTCTACGATCCGCCACCCCTGCCCGACGTCCGTGCCCGGACCGCCGCGCAGCTCGGGCGCTTCCACGCCGGCGTGAAGCGGTTCATGAACCCGCACCAGTTCCCGGTCGGCCTCGAGCGCGGGCTGCACGAGATGCGCGCCCGGCTGGTGCTCGAGGCGCGGGGCGTGGACGTCTGACGACGGGTCGGGGTCGGGGTCTCTCGATTCATCACATCCCACGGCAACAGCACACGCATGCGGGCAGGTCGGGTGCCGTCGCCCGTACGCGGACGGGGCTCGGGCATCGAGGGGAGAGGCACTCGGTTCCCGGCGCGCCTGTGCCCATCACGCGGTGCGTCTTCACCGGCGTCGGCGCGGTGACTGGGCAGCGGGCAGAGCAGGTCCGAGGAAGTTGCGCGCACGCTCGGCCGACGGCGGAATTCACTCATAGTTCTTGCTGTTTCCAGCGATAGCTCTTGCGAGACACGCGAGTCCCAGTTGCGGTGGGTGAACGTTGCCCTCTTGACGTGGTTCGCCGCGACGCGCGTTCGCACGTCTTCGGCGCGTCGGGAGCACGCTCCTCGCGAGCGCAGGCAGGGCACGCATTGCGCGTCCCGCGCGCCGCGTGGACGGCGAAGGGGCGGGGACGGAAAACGGCGCAGGCGCGATCCTGGTGCGTTTGGGGGTATTGCCTGGAGGTGCTCCACCTGCGCGAGGGCGCGGCCGGGCGACGCATCCAGGCGATGCGGGTGCTGCGCCGGTTCCCCAGCCTCGAGGGCGCGCTTCGGGATGGCCGCCTTTGCATCTCCACCGTCCAGCTGCTCGGCCAGGTGCTGACCGAGGAGAATCTGCCCGACCTCGTCGCCCGGGCCGCGTACCGCACCAAGGCGGAGGTGGATCACCTCGTCGCCTCGCTCCAGGCGCGCACCGCTCCGCGGGCGGGCCTGCGCAAGCTGCCCGACCGCGCTGCAGCCGCGAGCGCGCCGGCGCTGCCGCTGGCGGCAGTGGATGACGGACCTGCCGAGCCGCAGGAGGCGATCCCCGCGCCGGCGGCGGCTGGTGGGTCGCTGCCGCCCACGGTCTCCGCGCTGCCCGACGTTCCCCGCCCGAAGACGCGGGCGGAGACCCGCGCCGTGAGCGAGAGCGGCTGGTCGCAGCGGGTCACCATCGACGCGTCCTGCAAGGAGGACCTCGAGACGCTCACCGCGCTGCTCTCGCACAAGATCCCGGACGGCGATCTCGCGGCGGTGCTCCGCGAGGCCATCCGCTGCGCCATCGAGACGCACGGCAAGCGCAAGGGCGCGGTCGCGCCGCAGCTGCAGCGTCAGCGGAAGGCGGACCGGGACCCACGGCCCTCTGCCGAGCCCGCCGCGCCCACGAGCACGATCCCGGCGATAGTGCGGCGCGAGGTCTGGAAGCGCGACGGCGGACGCTGCGCCTGGGTCGCTCCGGACGGGCGGCGCTGCAACAGCCGCTGGCAGCTGGAGCTCGACCACATCCACCCGCAGGCCCTGGGCGGACCCTCGACGGTCGACAATCTTCGGGTCGCTTGCAAGTCGCACAACATGTTGCATGCCGAGCGGACCTACGGGCGCGAGCACATGGATCGTTTCCGGCGTGAGAGCGTCTCCGAGCGGACGGGGCATGCCGGCACCGCGCCAGCTGCCATTCAGCAGGGCTTGTGGGCAACGTGACCGCGGTCGGCGGAACGGGAGCAAGTCCGGCCGCAGCGCCTTCCGGCGACGCGGCGGATGCGCGGCGACGCCGCCCCTCCGGCCCCCGCGTAGCCGCTTTCCCTCGCTCGTGCTGCTCCCTCGCGCGTGCCCACCGCGGGCGCGCGGTCGGCACCTCGTCCCGAGTCCAGCGCGAGCCGATGTGACGAATGACGGCGTCGGGGTCGGGGTCGGGGTCGCGGTCGGGGTCGCGGTCGAGTTCGGGGTCGCGATCACCCGCCACCCGCCATCCGCCACCGACCCGCCCTCTCCCTCACCCCCGCTGCACCGCCTCCGGCTCCCTCCGCTCGATGGTCGCGGGCGGCAGCGCGAGCGGCTCGAGCGGCATGGCGATCCAGAGCGCGACGTACGCGAGGATCCCCCACCCGCCGAACAGGATCGAGAGCAGGAACACCAGCCGCACCGCGGCGCAGGGCACGCCGAAGCGGTTCGCGAGGCCGCGCGACACGCCGGCGATGATCCGGCCCTCCCGCGCGCGCATCCAGTCGCGCGTCGGCGGCCGCTCGACCATCCAGCTCGTGCAGGCGGCGCAGCGGGTGGCGCCGGGCAGGTTCTCGGTTCGGCAGTAGGGGCAGATCATCTGGGCGGGTCTCCTCCTCGGACGATGCTACGCCGCCCGCGGACGGCTATTTCAGCGGCCGTCCGAACGAGCCCACCCAGAAGCGGTGTCCGTGCGAGAGGGGGACGGTCCGCTCCCGCCGCAGCGGGAGCCCGTAGTGCTCGAAGAGCTGCTCCAGCTCGGCCGGCGGCACGCGCCGCTTCGCCCGCTCGATGAGCCGCAGCGCCTTCGACGGCGCCTCCGGACCGTCCCCGCCGGGCAGCTCCACGATCGTCGTGCAGCTCCCGCCCTCCGCGAGCCACTCCGCGACGCGGCGGACGAGCACCTCCGCGAAGACGTACTCGAGGAGGAGCGGCACGTGCACCAGGTCGAACGCGCCGGGCGCGGCGCGGAACCGCTCCGCCTCGGCGCAGTAGAGCTCCAGCCTCGGCCCGAGGTGGAAGAAGCGCTGCCGGGCGATCCCGAGGTACTGCAGGTTCACGTCCACGCCCACCACGCGCGCCGTGACGGAGGGATCGACGTGCTCGAGGCCGTTGCCGGCCCCGCAGCCGAGGACGAGCAGCCGTCCCGGCTGCGCCGCGAGGTAGGTCTCCTGGAAGATGGCGGCGAGCGCGCCGCGCTGGTCGAGGCCCTCCGGCCCCATGTGCCGCTCGTAGTCGGCGGCCTGCACGACGGTCCACGGATTGGGCGCGCTCATCCGCCCTACCCTAAGCCGAAACGCCCATGGCGGGGAGCGGCCGCCCCCGGGTGCGCCGCGCGCGCACACGGGCAGCGCGTGCTAGCGTCTCTCGGGTGCGCGTGCGGCCCCTGACGGACGTGGATCTCGCGGGCTGCCTCGACCTTTTCGAGGCGGTCGCGCGGGAGGGGCGCTGGCTCGCCACGGAGCCGCCCATCGATCGCCGCGAGGTGTCCGCCCGCTGGCGCGCCCTCGTCGAGACCGGCGAGGGGACGCTGCTGCTCGCCGAGGAGGACGACGGGACGGGGCCCCTCGGGCTCGCCGCGATGGTGGGCCGCTCCTCGCCCGAGCTCGGCATGCTGGTCGCGGAGGGTCACCGCCGGCGCGGCGTCGGCGACGCGCTGCTCGACGCCTGCGTCGCCTGGGCGCGCGGCATCGGCGCGCGCGAGGTGGTGCTCCACGTCTTCCCGCACAACACGGGCGCGGTCGCGCTGTACCGGAAGCACGGCTTCGAGGAGCGGGGCGTCTTGCGGCGCGCGTATCCGCGACGCAGCGGCGAGCGCTGGGACGCCATCCGGATGGTGAAGCCGCTCCAGCCGCCGCTCGGCTGAGACACCGCGACCTCGAGCGCGACCTCGACCGAGACCCGCGGGATCTCCTGAGGCCGGCAACCTGAGAGTAGCGACGGGGCGTCAGCCGCGGCGCGAAGTCGAAGGGCCTCGACTTCGACCCCGACCGCGACGTCGTGAACCGTTCAATCACCGCCGCGCCGGGCTTTGCCCGTCACGGCGGCTGAAGCCCGGTCCAGCTCACTCTTCCTCCACTCTCACTCCCACTCTCTCTGCGCCACCCTTTCCCTTTCAGTCCCTCGACGTCTACCGCTGCGCCCGAGAGCTCGCGGTCCGCGTTCACCAAGACCCCGAGCTCCGCGATCACGCCCCCCGCGCGGCCAAGAGCGCGTTCCTGAACGGCGGCGCGGTGACCCGAGCGAGGGTCACCGCGCCGCTCCCGGTCTAGCGCACCAGCCCCGTCAGCATCGCCACGAGGCGGTCCGCGATCCGGGCGACCTCCTCCGCGTGGGCGGCGGAGGTGTCCCCGCACAGCGCCGCGATCTCGACCGCCGCCGCGGCCTCGACGGTCTCCGCGCGGGCGATGGCGAACGCGCGGGCTTTTGTCGCCCCTCGTCACTCGCCCGGCGCCCTCCGCCGCGTTGAGGCAGGCCGACTTGGCCGAGCGGATCGCCTCGTCACGGAGCTTCGCGTCGCGAATGGGCGAGCCGAGGACGGCGAGGAGCAGGTCACGCGCGACGGCGAACGCGTGGAGCTTGTGGTGAGGAAGGACGGGGACGGGGGAGCGGGAGGAAATGCTGGAGCGGGCTGTGTCTGCAAGGGAAGCGAGGTGGTTGGCCATGGGGCGGCTCCTTTCACCCCCGGAGAAGGAGCCGCCCCATGACCAACGACTGCGAGCCCCCGGACGAAGACCGTCCGCCCGAACGGCGCGTGGCCCCGAGAGCCGCAGGCGCAGTGCCACCCACCGGTGGCACGAGCCTGCCGACCGGCAACAGCGCCGTTCACGAGCAGTGACCGCGACCCCGACCGCGACCCCCGACCCCGACCCGTCGACCCCGACCCGCGACCCGCGACCCGCGACCCCGACCGCGACCGCGACCGCGACCCGCGACCCCGACCCGCGACGCGACCCGCGACGCGACCCGCGACGCGACCCGACGACCCCGACCCCGACGACCCCGACCGCGACGACCTCGCCCGCGACGTGCCGCCCGCCCCGTTCCTCACCCCAACCGCCCCAGCATCCGCAGCATCCCATCGAGGAACGTGATGGGGTGAGGCGGACAACCGGGGACGTAGAGATCCACCCGGACTCCAGGGAGCGCCGCCGCCGCGCCCCCGCACGAGACCGGACTCTCCCGGAACACGCCGCCCGAGATGGCGCAGGCGCCCACCGCGATGACGAGCCGCGGCGCCGGGACCGCCTCGTACGTCTTCTGCAGCGCGAGGCGCATGTTCTCCGAGACGGGGCCGGTCACGACGATGCCGTCGGCGTGGCGCGGCGAGGCCACGAACTGGATCCCGAAGCGGCCCAGATCGAACTGGATGTTCCCGGCGGCGTTCAGCTCCGCCTCGCAGCCGTTGCAGCCCGCCGCCGACACCTGCCGGAGCTTCAGCGAGCGTCCGAACACCCGTCGCATCTCGGCGTCGAGCGCGGCCGCGAGCACCGGCTCGTCGCCGCGCACCACGAGCG
Source organism: Anaeromyxobacter sp. Fw109-5 (assembly GCF_000017505.1). Taxonomy (NCBI): domain Bacteria; kingdom Pseudomonadati; phylum Myxococcota; class Myxococcia; order Myxococcales; family Anaeromyxobacteraceae; genus Anaeromyxobacter; species Anaeromyxobacter sp. Fw109-5. The sequence continues at coordinate 4,413,240 of NC_009675.1, read as the reverse complement.
CCTCCCTGTCGCGCGCCGCGAGACGGTGGTCGTTCGTGAAGCGCAGCGCGCCTGAGGGGCAGGCCTCGGCGCACTCGCCGCAGAAGAGGCAACGTCCGAGGTCCACCGCCATCGACGCCCGGCCAGGGTCGAGGATCGCCTCGGTCGGGCAGCGCTCCGCGCAGTCGGCGCAGCCGTCCGCGCAGCGCGCCGGGTCGACGACCGGGCGGCCGCGGAAGCGCGCCGGGAACTTCGCCGGACCGTCGGGGAAGGCGACCGTCTGGCGGCCGTAGCCCAGCCTGAACTTGAGGATGTCGATCACAGGTCGTGCCCCGCGTACGACAGGTTGAAGCTCTTGTTGCAGAGCGGGAAGTCGGAGATCTGCCCGCCGCGCAGCGCCATGGCGAGGCCGAGCCAGTTGTGGAAGGAGGGGTCCTTCACCTTGTAGCGCGCGAGCCGCCCGTGCTCGTCGGTCACCGCGACGTGGGCGATCTCGCCGCGCCAGCCCTCCACCATCGAGACCACCAGCGAGCGCGGCGCCAGCGCGCCGGCGGGCTCGCGCACGCCGCTCTCCGGCAGGCTCTCGAGCTGGCTCACGGCGAACGCGGCGCTCCGCTCGCACTCGAGGAGCCGGATCCACGCGCGGGCGAACACGTCGCCGGTGTCCGCGGTGACCACCGGGACGTGCACGAACCGGTAGATGCCGAAGGCGTGATCGCGCCGCACGTCGCGATCGACGCCGCTCGCCCGCGCCGCGGGTCCGACGAGGCCGAGGGCGCGGGCGGTCTCGCGCGAGACGGTGCCGGTGCCCTCGAGCCGGGCGCGCGCGGACGGCGCCTCGAAGAACAGCCCCGCCGCGCGCCGCGTCTGATCCCACGCGCGCCGCACGCGCTCCGCCAGCGCCAGCGCCGCGGGCTCCTCGAGGTCGAAGCGGACGCCGCCGGGCACGAGCAGGCCGCGGCCGAAGCGGTTGCCGCAGATCTCCGCGGTGGCGTTCAGGAACTCGGCGCGGAGCGCGCCGCAGTAGGAGGCGGTCGGCAGGAAGCCGACGTCGCCCGCGAGCGCGCCGAGGTCGCCGACGTGGTTCGCGAGCCGCTCCAGCTCGAGGGCGACGCCGCGGAGCGCCATCGCCCGGGCCGGCGGGGGCCGTCCGGCGAGGGACTCGAGCGCCTTCACGTGCGCGAGCCCGTGGCCGACCACGGTGTCGCCGGCGATCGACTCGACGAGCGCGAGCGACCGCCGGTCGGGGCCGCCCGCGAGCATGGGCTCGATCCCGCGGTGCTGGTACCCGAGGACGATCTCGAGGTGGAACACCTGCTCGCCGTGGCACTGGAAGCGGAAGTGGCCGGGCTCGATGATGCCGGCGTGCACCGGGCCGACCGCGACCTCGTGCACCTCCTCGCCCTCCACCGCGAAGAACGGGTACTCGCCGGGGATGGTCGCCGTCGGATCGCGGCGGCCGAAGGCGTCCCGCACCTGGCGCAGCGGCGGCTCGAAGCGCAGCGGCTTCAGCCAGGGGTGGCCCTCGGGGCGCACGCCGTACTGCTCCGCGAGCTCGCGCTCGAAGGCCTGCGCCGCGGGCGCCTCGGCGGAGAGCGACGGGTACGCGCCGTCCACCACGGTCGACAGGAGCGCGAGCTTCCCCTCCGGATCGTCGGCGAGAACGGCGGTGAGGAGGACGCGCCCCTCGGCCGGGCGCCCGAAGAGCGCGGCGAGCCGGCCGCCGCCGGCGAGCGCCTCGAGGACGAGGGCGCGGAAGCGGGGGACGGCGTGGACCGGCACGGCGCGGGCGTCCAGCGCCTCGCCGTTCCACGCCTCGAGGACGTCGTGCGCGCGCGGCCGCGGATCGTGAAGAGGTTCGTTCATCCGGTCACTCCCAGCGGCCGCCGACGAGGCGGGCCGCGGCGCCGAACAGGTCTCGCAGGCCCTCCGGCAGGAACAGCCCGAGCAGGAGGACGAGCGCCATGAGGGCGAAGGGCGGCGCCGCGGTGAGCCAGCTGTCGCCGGAGTTCGGCACCGGAGGCGCGTCCCCCGGATCGCCCTGCACGACGGCGAGGACCGTCGTCGCCATCCCCACGAAGATGACCGCGAGCAGCGCGAGGAAGAGCCCGCCCACCACGAACCGCCCCTCGCCGAACGCGCCGTTCAGGATGGCGAACTCGCTGAAGAACGGGGAGAAGGGCGGCGAGCCGGTGATGGCCAGGAACCCCGCCAGGAAGAGCGGGCCGGACACCGGGAGCCGCCGCGCCGCGCCGCGGACCTCGTCCGTCGTCTTCGCGCCGAACGCGCGGTGGATGTTGCCGGCGGTGAGGAACAGCACGCCCTTCGTGAGCCCGTTGTTCATCGAGTGGAAGAACGCGCCGCCCGCCGCGGCGCCGCCGAGGCCGACGCCGAGCGCGAGGATGCCCATGTGCTCGACGCTCGAGTACGCCAGCATCCGCTTGAAGTCGCGCTGGCCGACCACGAACACCGCGGCGAGGCCGATGGAGAGCAGCCCCAGGCCGACGAGCGCGTCGCGCGCGAAGGCCTCGTCGCCGGCGGCGCGGGTCACCTGGAACACGCGCACGATGGCGAGGAACGCGAAGTTGGTGAGGCCGCCGGCGAGCAGCGCGCCGAGCAGCCCGGGCGCCTCGCCGTAGGCGTCGGGCTTCCAGGAGTGGAGCGGGGCGAGGCCCATCTTCGTGCCGTAGCCGACGAGCAGGAAGACGAAGGCGGCGCGCACCCACGGCCGCGACAGCGACGGCCCCGCCGCGAGGAGGTCCTCGAGGAGCAGCGAGCGGGGGCCGCCGGGGCCCGCCCCGGACAACGCCAGGAAGAACGTGCCGAGGAGCGCGAGGGCGATGCCGAGGGAGCAGATGAGGAGGTACTTCCAGGTCGCCTCGAGCGAGCGGGCGTTGTGGTTGAAGTAGATGAGCGGCGCGCTCGCGAGCGTGGTCGCCTCGATGGCCACCCAGGACAGCCCGAGGTGCTGCGACAGCGCCACGGTGGTCATGGCGGAGAGGAGGAACAGGAGCCCGCCCACGAAGATGCGGTTGTCGCGGTCGTCGCGCCGCGCCAGGTAGCCCTGCGCGTAGACCGCGGCCGCGACGAAGAGGGCCGTGGTGGTGAGGAGCGCCACCTTCGCCAACGGGTCGAACGCGAGCCAGGCGCCGGCGCGCGCGGGCGGCGGCGCGCCGAACAGGACGGCGATCCCCGCGGCGTGCACGAGCGCGCCCGCGAGGAGCGCCACGGGCCGGCGCCGGTTCGAGGGGATCGCGAGCGCGACGACGGCGAGCGCGAGCGGGGCGACGATGACGAAGAGCATGGCGCGCTCAGTCCTTCAGCGCCGAGAGCTTCTCGGTGTCGAGCGAGGAGAACTCGCGGTTGATGTGGAACATGACGATGCCCATCACGAACACCGCGGCGAACAGGTCGAGCAGGACGCCCGCCTCGACCATCACCGGCATGACGTCGGAGAGGAGCAGGCCGAAGACGTAGACGCCGTTCTCGAGCACGAGGAACCCGAGGACCTGGCTCACCGCCTTCTTGCGGGTGACCACGAGGAGGAGCCCGGCCCAGACCGTGGAGAGCGCCGTGGGGACGAGGAAGGCGTGGGCGCCGGCGGAGGGGAGCGGCAGCCGGCTCGAGAAGGCGAAGGCGAGCGCGACGCCGACGCCGCCGAGCACCATCGACGGCACGAAGCCGACGATGGGCTCCATCTCGCGGCGGATCGACGCCTCGCGGATGGCCCGGAACATGAGCCAGGGGATGAAGGCGCCCTTGATGGCGAGCGCGCCGCCGGCGAGCAGGAGCGCGTGGCCGAGGTGGTGCCCCTCGCCGACGAGGAGGAGGGGGAGGGCGGCGAGCAGCGCCCCCTGGATGGCGACCGTCCGGATCGCCGCGCCGAGGCGGCTCGAGGCCAGCAGGAACAGGTCGATCACCACCACCAGGATGAAGACGAGGTCGACGAAGGAGGCCATCGCGGTCACCGGAGCAGGAGGACGAGCGCGAACACCGAGAGGACCGAGGCGCCCACGAGGAGCTGCGGCACGCGCACGATGCGCAGCCGGGCCATCACCGACTCCACGACGCCGACGGCCACGGCGAAGACCGCGACGCCGAGGAAGAAGAGCGCCTCGGCGGCCAGCGCGCCGTCGCCGCGGCCGAGGACCAGGCGGGAGAGGATCGCGCCGAACAGGAAGAGCTTGAGCGCGGCGCCGTAGAGGATGAAGGCGAGATCCGGCCCGCCGTGATCGAGCACCATCACCTCGTGGATCATGGTGAGCTCGAGGTGGGTGTTCGGGTCGTCCACCGGGATGCGCGAGTTCTCGGCGAGCGCGATGACGAAGAGGCTGATGGCGGCGAGGAGGAGCGCCGGTGCGGCGGTTCCCCACGCGCCGGGCAGCGCCGGGCCGAGCATCCCCGAGAGCGAGAGCGTGCCGGTCGCGCGCGCGAGCACGAGCAGGCACAGGAACAGCGCCGGCTCGGCGAGGCTCGCGAACGTCACCTCGCGGGCGGCGCCCATGCCCTCGAACGCGGAGCCCGTGTCGAGGGCGGCGAGGGCGGTGAAGAAGCGCGCGAGGCCGAGCAGGTACGCGAACAGCACGAAGTCGCCGGCGAAGGAGAGCGCGGCGGGGGCGCCGCCCATGGAGAGGAGCAGCCCGGCCGACGCGACGGCCGCGAGGCCGACGATCGGGCCGGCGCGGAACACCCAGGTCGTCGTCCGGCTGTACACCGCGCCCTTGCGGAGGAGCTTCGCGAGGTCGAAGTAGGGCTGGAGGAGCGGCGGCCCCGCGCGTCCCGCGAAGATCGACTTCGTGCGGTTCACGACGCCGAGCAGGAGCGGCGGCACGGCGAGCAGCGCGGCGAGGTGGAGGAGGGTGCGCAGGAGGAGCATGGGCGGGGTCACCAGACGAATCCCCAGGCGAGGACCGCGACGAGCGTCGCGAGGACGAGCAGCACCTGGAACTGGATGCGGCGCAGGTAGAGGAGGTGGGCCTGCGTCGCGAGCCACCGGACGGCGCGCGCGCCGGGGGCGAGCGCCAGGTCGAGGACCGTGTCCGGCACCTCGGTGTGGAACGCCGCCTCGCCCGGGAAGGGCCCGCCGAGGCGCGGGGGCTCGCCGCGAGGGAAGATCGCCCACGAGAACCGGCGCACGAGCGCCTCCGCGAACGAGGAGCCGGTGTACTGCATGCGCGCGGTCGGCGCCGAGTAGCCGCAGCTCCAGGTCTCGACGCCGGGTGCCCGCGGGGCGCCGAGGCGCCGGCGGAGGAGGACCATCCCGCCGGCCACCAGGAGGAGCGCGGCGGCGACGGCGCTCACCCGCCAGGCCGCGGCGCTCGCGCGCGCCGCGTCGCCGGCGAGGATCGCGGGATCGAGGCGCGACCAGGCCGAGGCTGCCCGCACGAGGGCAGGGAGGACGGCGGCCGGGGCGAGGCCGATGGCGGCGCAGGCGGCGGCGAGGACCGCCATGGGGACGAGCATCGCGCGCGGCGCCTCGTGCGCCGCCCGCGCGTGCGCGGTCCGCGGGCTGCCGAGGAACACGACCCCCACGACCTTCGCGAAGCACGCGGCGGCGAGCCCGCCCACGAGCGCGAGCGCCGGCACGCCCAGCACCGCGAACGCGAGGAGGTCGTCCCCGCCCCGCTCCATCGCGGCCAGGAACCCCAGGTAGACCAGCCACTCCGAGACGAAGCCGTTCAGGGGCGGCAGCCCGCTGATCGCCGCCGCGCCCACGAGGAACAGGGTGGCGGTCGCGCGCATGGGGCGGGCGAGGCCGCCGAGCTGGTCGAGCTCTCGCGTGCCCGTCGCGTGCTGGACGGCCCCCGCGCCGAGGAACAGGAGGGACTTGAAGAGCGCGTGATTCACGACGTGCAGCGCGGCGCCTCCGAGCCCCAGCGCGACGAGCGCGGGCTCTCCCCGCGCCCGCCCGAGGAGGGCGAGGCCCGCGCCGAGCACGATGATCCCGACGTTCTCGACGCTGTGGTAGGCGAGCAGCCGCTTCAGGTCGTGCTGCGCCAGCGCGAACGCGACGCCGAGCACCGCCGAGGCGCCGCCCAGCACGAGGAGCGCCGTGCCCCACGCGGCGGGCGGGGCGTCGAAGAGGCCGGTCACGCGCAGGAGCCCGTAGACGCCGGTCTTGATGAGCACCCCGGACATGAGCGCCGAGACGTGCGAGGGCGCCGCCGCGTGCGCGCCGGGGAGCCAGAAGTGGAGCGGCATGACCCCCGCCTTCATGCCGAAGCCGAGGAGCGCGAGCGCGAAGGCGCCGCGCGCCACCGGCCCCGAGCCGGAGAGCCCCGCCATCCCACCGAGGTCGAAGGTGCCCGTCGCCTGCCGCAGCAGCGCGAAGAGCGCGAACAGCGCGAGGGTCCCGACGTGCGTGGCGGCGAGGTAGACGAAGGCGGCGCGCTGCACCTCCGCTCGCTCGTGGTCGGTGTGGACGAGCAGGAAGCCGCCGAGGGCCATCACCTCCCAGCCCACGAGGAAGACGATCGCGCTCGTCGCGGAGACGAGGAGCACCATCCCGGCCGTGGTCAGGCCGTAGAAGATCTGCAGGCGCACCGAGCGCGCGCCGAGCGCCGCCTGCCGGTGGTAGCCGAGCCCGTAGATCGCGCCGAGCGCCGAGACCGCGCAGATGGGCAGAAGGAAGATCGCCGAGAGGGCGTCGACGCGCAGCCCCAGGCCGGGCGCCGAGACGTCCCCGCCGAGGAGCGCCGCCCCCGCCGCCACCATCCCCAGCGCCGCCCCCGCGCACAGCGCCGCGCACGCGACGGCCTGGCCCGCGGCAGGCCGCGCGCGCAGCGCGGCCGCGGCGAGCCCGCTCGCGGCGGGGAGGGCGACGGCGGCGAGGACGACGGAGATCGTCATGGGCCTCGCCCGTGGAGGAGGAGGAGGGCCGAGAGGGCGAGGACCGCGAGCACCGTGTAGAGGAGCTGCAGGTGCAGGCGCGACTGCTGGAAGCGGCGCAGCCGTCCGAACGCCTCCCCGACCCGGCGGAACGCCGGCTCGAACACGCGCGCGCGGGCCGGATCGTCCGCCTCGAGCGCGAAGCGGGCGGCGCGCGGGAACACGCCCTGGGGGACCTCGACGCGGGCGGTGGGGCGGAGCGGGCGCGGCGCCATGGCCTCGAGCGCGAGCTCGGCGAGGGACGCCGCGGTGTACTGCACGCGCGGGCTCCCTCCCACGAATCCGCAGCCCCAGGTCTCGGAGGCGCGCACGTCCCGGCGCGCGAGGAGGCGCCGCGAGACGAGGTGAGCCGTGACCCCCGCCGCGACGAGCACGGCGAGCCCGAGGCGGAGCGGCCCCTCGAGCGAGGCGACGGCGGGGGCGAGGGCGAGGGCGAGCTGCGCCTCCGGGACGCGCAGGACGAGCGCGGCCGCCGGCGTGAGGAGCGCGAGGGCCTGGCCGGGGAAGAGCGCGACGGCGACGTTCGCGGCGGCGAGGAGGGCGAGCGGCGCGAGGAGGAGCGGGCCGCCCTCGTGGGCCGCCGCCGCCGCCGCGCTGCGCGGGCTGCCGAGGAGCGCCGCGCCGACGAGCCGCGTGAACACCACCGCCGCGAGCGCGCCGACGAGCGCGAGGACGGCGAGCGCGAGGTAGGCGAGCAGGGCGAGCCCCGGGGTCGCGCCGCGGCCGCCGTCGAGCAGCCCGAGGTAGAGGAGCCACTCGGACAGGAAGCCGTTCAGCGGCGGCAGCGCGGCGAGGGCGGCGGCCGCGAGCACGAGCAGGCCCGCGCTCACCGGCATTCGCCGGAGGAGCCCGCCCATCCGCTCCACGTCGCGCGTGCCCGCCCCGTGCACCACCGCGCCGGCGCCCATGAAGGCGAGCCCCTTCATGAGGGCGTGGTTCCACACGTGGAGCAGCGCGCCGGCGACGCCCAGCGCCGCCACCGTGGGGGCGCCGGCGGCGGCGCCGGCGAGGCCGACGCCGAGGCCGAAGGCGACGAGCCCGACGTTCTCGACCGTGGAGTAGGCCAGGATCCGCTTCAGATCGCGCTGCCCGAGCGCGAGGAGCAGCGCCGCCACCGCGCCGAGGAGCCCGACGGCGGCGAGCGCGAGGCCGTGGCCCACCGGCGCGGGCGGCAGGAACGAGAGCGCCCGCAGGATGCCGTAGATCCCCATCTTCACGAGCACGCCGGACATGAGCGCCGACACGTGGCTCGGCGCCGCCGGGTGGGCCTCGGGGAGCCAGACGTGGAGGGGGACGAGGCCGGCCTTCGTGCCGAACCCCACGAGGGCGAAGGCGAACAGGAGCGTCGCCGGGAGCGCGCCGCGGGCGCCGGCGCCGAGCGCGGCGAAGGCCTCGAAGCGGAGCGACCCGGCGGCGTGGCCCAGCGTGAGGAAGAGGGCGAAGAGGAACGCGGCCCCGAGGTGCGAGGCGACGAGGTACGTGCGCGTCGCCATCCGCACCGCCCCGTCCTCGTGCTCGAGCCCGACGAGGAGGAACGACGAGACGGTCATCGCCTCCCAGGCGACGATGAAGAGGAGGGCCTGGCGCGCGGCGACGAGCAGCGCCATCGAGGCGAGGAGGACGTTGAAGGAGAAGAGGAACGCGCCGAGCGAGCGGCGGGCGAGGTGGGCGCGCATGTAGCCCGCCCCGAACACGGCCGCGGCGAGCCCGAGCGCGAAGATCGCCACCGCGAACACCGCCGAGAGCGGGTCGAGCCCGAGCGCGAGCGCGCCGTTCGGCACCCTCCAGGCGGCCTCCCACGCGGCGGGGGGCGCGCGGAGCGCGGGGAAGGCGCCGAGGAGCCCCAGCGCGGACCCGGCGGCGGCGGAGGCGCTGCCGACGGCGAGCGCGAGGCGCGGGCGCGCCGAGAGGGCGAGGGCGGCGGCGCCGCCGGCGAGGAGGAGGACGAGCGCGGCGAGGAAGAGGCTCACCGGGCGCCCCCGGCGCGCTGCGCGGCGATGGCCGCCTCGACGCGCGCGATCTCGGGCACGAGCTCCTCCGCGCCGGCGCGCGCCTCGAGCCGCGCGAGGACGGAGGGGTCGTGCAGCGCCGCGGCGACGAGGGCGAGCAGGTGGAGGTGCACGCGCGTGGACGGGCTCACGAGCGTGACGAGCGTGTGCACGGGCTTCCCGTCGATGGCGCCGAACTCGACCGGCTGATCGAGGTAGCAGACCGCCACCTCCGGCTTCGGGATGCGCAGCACGATCGGGTTGCGGGCGTGGGGGATGGCGATGCCGTTGCCGAGCCCGGTCGAGCCGAGCGCCTCGCGCGCCAGGAGGACCCGGTGGAGGAGGTCGCGATCGGCGGGACGCGGGAGCGGCAGCCGCTCCACGACCGCTCGCAGGATGGCCGCCTTGTCCGCGCCGGCGAGGCCGCGGTGGACGCCGCCGGCCCGCAGCGCGTCCGCGAGGCTCGGCAGCTCCGGGGCCTCCGTCTCGAGCTCGGCGAGGAGCTCGGCGGAGATGGGCACGTTCCGCGCGGCGGCGAACTCCAGCAGATCGATCCGGTTGAGCCGGTACTGGTCGTTCACCCGCGTGGCGTGGAGCTCCCCGCTCTTGAGCCAGCGGTGGAGCGTCGAGTCCGAGACGCCGAGGAGGCGGGCTGCGTCGCGCGTCGTGAGCTGCATCGTCCCTTGCCGTTCCTTCCTAGAGCTTGCCCGTCATGCCGAGGACGACGTCCACCGCCCGCGAGAGCACGCCGCTCAGCAGCGGCAGCCGCAGCACGGCGACGCCGCGCCCGCCCCACTCCGGCGGCACCTGCGCCTGGCGCGCCCGGATGGCGAGCACCGGCGTCCCTGGCCGCGCGGCGTCGAGGTGCGCGAGGAGGGAGTCGACGGCCGCCGGCGAGGCCTGCGGGCAGGCGATGACGAGGGCGACGGGGATCTCGCGGATCGCGACGCTCGCCGCCGCCTCGGTCGCCACCCGCAGCAGGCAGACGTCCTCGCGCTGCGAGAGATCGGCGAAGAGGTCGTCGCTCTCCGCGCCGGGGCGGGCGAGCACGAGGACGGAAGGCGGCGGTCTCGGCGACGACACTCCCCGGCGGGAGAGCAGGAAGCGGGCCACCCCGTCCGTGGCCGGGATCACGGCATTTCGGCGCACCGGGTCGAGCGCGCCGGCGGTCGTCATGCCGATTCGGCATCCTCGCCGTCGCGCGACCACGCGGCGAGCTTCGTGTAGAGGGTGCGTAGCCCGACGCCGAGCGCCCGGGCGGCGCGGGCGCGCGTGCCGTAGTGGGCCAGGTTGGCGAGGATGATCCGCCGCTCCGCCTCGGCGAGCGAGCAGCCGATCGGGATGCTGATGTGGCCGCCGATGGGCGTGGGCTCGGGGAGGGGTGCCGCGCGCGCGGGGGCGCGCGGGAGGGCAGGGAGGGGGGGAGCGCCGCGCGCGTCGGGCTCGCCGAGATCCTCGAGCTTCACCGTGTCGCCCATGGCGAGCACGCAGGCGCCCTCCACGGCGTTGCGCAGCTCGCGCACGTTGCCGGGCCAGTCGCGCTGGACGAGCGCCTCGAGCGCGGCGGGCTCGACCCCGGCGATGCGCCCGCCGGTGCGGCGGTTGAAGTCGGCGACGAACGCCTCCACCAGCGCGGGGATGTCCTCGCGCCGCTCGCGCAGCGGCGGGACGACGAGCGTCACCACCTTCAGCCGGTAGTAGAGGTCCTCGCGGAAGCGGCCGGCCGCGATGGCCTCCTCGAGGTTGCGGTTCGTGGCCGCGACGATCGAGAGGTCCACCTTGACCTTGGCGGTGCCGCCGACGCGGCGGAACTCGCTGCGCTCGAGGACGCGCAGCAGCTTCGCCTGGGTGGAGAGGTCCATCTCGGCGATCTCGTCGAGGAGGAACGTCCCGCCGTCGGCGAGCTCGAAGAGCCCCTTCTTGCGCTCGTTCGCGCCCGTGAACGCGCCGCGCTCGTGCCCGAAGAGCTCGTTCTCGAGGATGTCGCGCCCGAGCGTCGCGCAGTTCACCGGCACGAACAGGTGCTGGCGCCGCGGGCCGCGCTCGTGCAGGGCGCGGGCGATGATCTCCTTGCCCGTCCCGCTCTCGCCGAGCAGCAGGACGTTGCTCTTGTAGCGGGAGATCTTCTCGATCGAGGCGTACAGCCTGCGCATCGCGGGGGAGGAGCCCACCACGCCGAGCAAGCTCGGGGCGAACGGCACGGTGGACGGAGGCGCGCAGCGCTCCAGGATCCGCGCGAGGCGCCGCACCGCCGCCTCCGGGTCATGGGGGGGCGCGAGGTAGTCCCCCGCGCCGAGCTGCATCGCGTCCACCGCCTCCTGCACCGTGCCGGCGCTGCCGAGCACCACGACCGGCGCGTCGCCGAGCCGCTGCCCGCTGGCGGCCACCACCCGCGCGAGCGCCGGGCCGCCCAGGGACTGGGCGACGTACACCGCCTCGAAGGAGGACCGCTCGAGCGCCTCGAGGGCGTCGCGCTCGGCGAGGGCGGTCGTCACGGCGAACCCGGCGTGCGTGAGCGCGCGGGTGAGGTCGGACGCGCCGTCGGGGACGACGACGAGGCAGGCGCCGCAGGCGACGGACTTGGGACGGTCGTTCATGACGAGGTGCCGGTATACTGCTGAATCGGCACGCAGTGCAAGAACGGCACGTTTCAGTCGTCGCCGGCTCCGATGACGTCGACCAGGAGCCCGTCCACGTCGCGCGTCCCGATGCGGGGAAGGCCGGCCGCCTCCAGGGCGCTCGCCGCGCCCGGGCCGACGAGGATCTCGCCGGGTGCCGCCGCGCTCGCCAGCCGCTCGGCGCGATCGGCTGCCGGGCCGAGCGCCGTGAGCTCGTGGCCGCTGGGCCCGCCCGCGTCGCCCGCCAGCACCGGCCCCGCGTCCACCCCCACGCGCAGGTCCACCCCGCCGAGGCGCCGCACGGCCGCGGTCGCGGTGCGGGCCGCCTGCAGGGCGCGGACGGCGTCCTGCGTCGAGAGGCCGGCGAGCCCGAACAGCGCCAGCACGCCGACCGACGCGAGCCGGGCGACCGCGGCGCCTTCTTCGAGCGCGGCCTGGCTGACCGCGTCGAGCGCCGCCCGGAGCCGCTCCGCGGTCTCGGGCGCGGCCGGGAGTCCGGGGACGTGCAGCGAGGCGCGCAGCACGACGAGCGGCCGCTGCGACAGCGCGTACGGGTCGGCCTCGGCGGCGCGCGGGGGCGGCGGCGCGCGGGCGGGGATCGTCCCGTCCGAGCGGATGGTCTGGCGCTGCGCGTCCGCCCGGGCGCGCTCCTCGCGCGGCGTGAGCGGCGGAGAGGTCCAGGTGGAGCGCGCGGTGAATCGGACCTGCGTGCGCCCGAAGCGGACGATGGACCCGTCGTCGAGCCGCGCCTCCCCGACGCGGTCCTCCCCCAGGAACGTCCCGTTGCGGCTCTCGAGGTCGATGACCCAGACCTCCTCGCCCCGGCGCTCGAACATGGCGTGCATGCTCGAGATCCACGGATCGCCGATCTGGAGGTGCGACTCGGGCGAGCGGCCGAGGACGGTCGGGATGTCGGGGAGCACGAAGACCGTCCCCGCGCAGACCCCGTTCATCACCACGATCTCGGACAAGGCCGCTCCTGAAGACGCCTAACTTTCGGGCCGTCTTTTCCATGATACCCTACCCGTGAACGCGCCATGGCCGCCTCGCGCCCACCAGAAGGATCCCTGGAGCGCGACCCGTCCGGAGGGGCGCCGGAACGGATGCTGGGCCGCGTCCTCGGAAACCGATATCGCGTGCTATCTCGCCTCGGCGAAGGAGGCATGGGCACGGTCTACCTGTGCGAGCACGCGGTGCTGCGCCGGCGCTTCGCGCTGAAGGTGCTGCGCGCCGACCTCGCCTCCGACCCGGAGCTGGTCGAGCGCTTCCGCAACGAGGCGATCGCGGCGAGCCGCATCGGCCAGGAGAACGTGGTCGACGTGGTGGACTACGGCGCCGAGGCGGACGGGGCCCAGTACTACGTGATGGAGGCGCTGGAGGGCAGGAGCCTCGGCACCATCCTGCGGGACTGCGGCTCGATCCCGGTCGCGCGCGCGCTCGCGCTCCTCGAGCAGATCTGCCGCGCGCTCGGCGCCGCGCACGCCCGCGGCGTGGTGCACCGCGACGTGAAGCCCGAGAACGTCTTCGTCATCCGCCGCGAGGACGGGGAGGAGCAGGCGAAGGTGCTCGACTTCGGCATCTCGCACGTGCCGGCGGCGCCCGGGTGCGAGCGGCTGACGCGCGCGGGCGCCATCATCGGGACGCCCGAGTACATGGCGCCGGAGCAGGCGACGGGCGCGGTCGTGGACCACCGCGCCGACGTGTACGCCGTGGGCGTGCTCGCCTACGAGATGCTCACCGGCGCGCTGCCGATCCAGGCGTCGTCCGAGATCGCCACGCTGGTGGCCGCCCAGACGCAGGCACCGGACCCGCCGAGCCGCCACAACGCCGAGGTCTCGCCGGAGGTCGACGCGCTCGTCCTGCGCGCCCTCGCGAAGCGGCCGGAGGACCGGCACCCGACGATGGCCGCGTTCGCCGCGGAGATCGCGCGGCTGCGCGGCGCGCTCGCCAAGGCGAGCGGGATACGGCACGCGATCGAGACCGCCCGCCTCGACGCGCTCGTCCCCCCGCCTGCGCAGGCCTCCGCTCGCGTGCCCGGCCCGGCGACGCCGCGTGGGAGCCGCTCGCGCGGGGACACGATCGCGCTGACGGAGTCGCTCGTCCGCTCCCCCGCGGCGCAGCGCGGGGGCCGCGGGACGATCTTCGCGATCGGGGCCACCGCTGCGCTCGGCGTGGCGCTGGCCGGCGGGTGGTTGATGTGGGGGGGAAAGGGAGAGGCCGCGTCGGTCGCGACGGCGATGCCGACCCCGACCGCGACCCAGACCGCGACCTCGACCCTCGCCGGATCTCCTGAGGCCGGTCATCCCGAGCGTAGCGTCTCCGCGTCCGCGGAGACGCGGAGTCGAGGGACCCCGACCCCGACCCCGACCCCGACCGCGACCTCGACCCCGACCCCGACCTCGACCCCGACCCCGACCCCGACCTCGACCTCGACCCCGACCGCGACCCCGACCCCGACCGCTCGCCCTGAGCCTGTCGAAGGGCGAGCCGCCTCACGTGGCGTACCGACCGACGTGAAGGACCCCTACGCCGCCGAGGGCAAGGACCTGAAGCCGGACCCGTTCCAATGATGCGCCGCCTCCTCGCCACCCTCATCCTCGCCACCGTCCTCGGCGCGTCCGCGCCGGCGCGAGCGGACGACACCGCCGAGGCGAGGTCCCGCTTCCGGGAGGGCGCCGAGCTCTACCGCGCGAAGCAGTACCGCGAGGCGATCTCCCGGTTCGAGGAGGCGTATCGCCTGAAGCCCGCCGCCGCGATCCACTACAACGTGGCGCAGTGCCGCGAGAAGCTGGGCGAGTGGCCGGCGGCGATCCGCAGCTACCACGACTACCTGCGCGAGGCGCCCGAGGCGAACGATCGCGCGGTCGTGCGCGCCGCGATCCAGAAGCTGGAGGAGCGGCTCTCCGCGACGGGGGCACAGCCCCTCCTCGTCTACACCGATCCCCCCGGCGCCGAGGTCCGCATCGACGGACGCGCGCGCGGCACCTCGCCGTTCCACCTCGTGCTGCCGCCCGGGAGCTACGAGGTGGCGCTGGCGCTCGAGGGGTACGAGCGCATCGCGATGGAGATCGCGATGCGCTCCCGCGCGGCCCACGTCCTCGACCTGCAGCTCCGCCCTTCCCAGCCGGCGCCGGTCGCGTCCACGGCGCCGGCGACCCAGCCGTCCGGGCCGGCCGGCCAGCCGCCGAAGCCCGACCTCGCGCTGCGCGCCGCTCCCCCGGCGGCCGGAGCCCACGACGCCGCGGACGTGGGGCTCTCGGCCCAGACGGCCCCGCGGGAAAAGCGCCGCATCTACACCTGGATCGCCGGGGGCACGGCGGTCGTCGCCGCGGCCGTCGGTGGATATTACGGGTGGTCGGCGCGGCGGGCCGAGTCGGCCCTCCACGACGGCGACGGCGACGCGAACGCGAACGCCTCCGACGCGACGTCGCGGGCGCGCCGCGCCAACGTCCTGTACGCCGTCGCGGGATCGGCGGCCGCGGCAGGCGTCACCCTGTTCTTCGTGGAGAAGAAGTTCTGATGCGCCGCCTCCTGCCGCTCCTCCTCGCAGCGCTCGCGGCCTGCCAGGTGGACGTCGAGGGTGCGCCCTGTGAAGCCTCGCAGGACTGCCCCGCCGGCCAGGGCTGCGGGGTGGATCGGCGCTGCAGTACGCGCGCGGCGACGTGCGCGCTCGAGACGATCGGCGCGAGGACGAGGGACTGCGAGCAGGGCGGGCTCGTGTGCGGCGACCGCAGCGGCGCGCCGAGCTGCCAGTGTCCGGCGAACGAGGGGGCCGAGTTCGCAGTGGCGGCCCCGGCCTCGATGTCCCAAGCGACGCTGGTGCCCACCGGCGTGGCCGAGCCGCCCGAGTGCCGCTTCCGCTCGCTGACCGCCGCGATTGCAGCGGCGGCCGACGCCGGCGGCGGAACCGTGATCGCGATGGGCGGGAACACTGGTAGCTCGAGATTCGGCGTCGCCACGGGCGAGACGCTGCCCATCGACATCCCTGCGGGCGTGACGGTCAGGTCGGACCACTCCACCTCCGGTGTGACGTACGCGATCCACCTGGACGACGCCGCCGCGAGCGCCGCCGTCAGGCTCCACGGTGGGGGCGCGCTCAGCGACTTCGTCATCGAGAACGAAGCCGGCGACTCGACGCGGGACGCGATCGAGCTCGCGTGCGACGGTACGAACCTTCCGGTGCGCCTCGACCGCGTCGAGTTGCGTGGTGAGGGCGTCGATGCGGAGCACCGGCTGCAGCACGGCATCCACGTGAACGACACGTGCGGCATCACCGCGGCCGACGTCGTCATCGCTGGCATGGAAGCCGAGGCGGTGCTCGTGAACGCAGCTGTCGAAAGCGCGTTCGTCGGAGGCGCGTTCGAGCGGAACGGCAAGGGCGTCCGCGTGAAGCAGGGCGTCCTGAAGCTCGAGGGCGTGCGCGTGGAGATGAACGCCGGAAAGGGAATCGAGGCCGATTCATCGTCGGGCGAGGCCGTGCTCGAGCTGAGGGGCGTGAAGGTGCTGCGCAACGGCGAAACCGGCATCGCGGCCATGAACGCGACGCGTCTCTTCATTGAGGATTCGACGGTCTTCGGGAACGGAGCGAGAGACTGGGGACCGCCGAACTACCCCAACTCGACTGGAACCGTTCGCAAGTGCGGGGGCATCGTCCTCATCGGCGAGCCGCCGGAGGCGGACGCGGAGCCCACGTTCCGCTTCGCGCGCAACCGGGTGTACTCGAACAGTGGCGATCAGGTGCTGGTGATGCTCTCGGGCGGCCTGACATGGCCACTTGGCGCGGCGGCGTGTGGAACGATGGCCACAGATACCACCGTCTTCGGATGCTACGACCCGGACGCTTCGGGATCGTCTGTGTCGTACCGGGGGCTCGTTGTGATCGACGCGGTCGCGGACGTCAGTCGGATCTCGTGGAAATCCGGTGTTGCGTACCCCAGCGGCTCCACGGACTACAAGTGGTTCGGGACCAGCAGTTTGGTGCTGCTGACCGGAACCCCTACTTACTGCGCCCTCCCGGCCCAGCTCGACTGCAGCACGCCGGACTCTAAGTAAAGCCACCGCAAGTAAAGCCACCGCGGCGCGCCCCTCGCCTGGAGAGGCGCGCCGCGCCGACATCCGTCTACGCCACGCGCCGGCGCGGCTTCATCGCGAAGCCCGCGATGAGCAGCAGCAGGACCGCGCCGATGAGGCTGCCGATGAAGCCGCTCGGCTGGAACCTCGTCGCGTCGCCGCCACCCAGCGCGGAAGCCACGAGACCGCCGATCAGCGAGCCGGCGACGCCGAGCAGCGTCGTCATGATCAGCCCCATCCCCTGCTTCCCCGGGACGACCGCGCGGGCCAGCAACCCGATGATGAACCCGAAGACTATCCAAGCCAGAATTCCCATTGGTCCGTCTCCTTCCTCAGCAAGGTAGGTCCGGCCCTCCCGTCGGGGCTCGCCTGCGTCCCCGGACCTCCGCCGCCCGGATTTTCAGCCGCCGCGAACGGGCTCGCCCGTCCGCTCGCTGACCACCTGTGCGGGGGACCCTTCCTTGACTCGCCTGCCCCCCGCGGGTAGCGTCGGTCGGCTTCACGAAAGGAGTTCACCCGTGCGGCTCCTCCCCGCCGTGCTGGCGCTCGCCGGCCTCTGCGCCTGTGGCCCGGTGCAGTCCACCGCCTCCCTCATCGACGCGGACGTGGCGTTCGAGGCAGCCCGCGCCGCGGGTGCCGCGACCAGCGCACCGTACGAGTTCACCAGCGCCGAGGCCTACCTGCACAAGGCCCGCGAGGCGGCGGGACGCGCCCAGTACGAGGCCTCGGCCGACTTCGCGGCCCGCGCACGGGATCTGGCGCGCGAGGCGCGCGAGAAGGCGGCCGCGGCGACGAACAAGGCGGAGGCCTCGCTGTGAGCCGCCACGCGATCGCGGTCCTCTGCGTGGCGCTCGCGTCCGGCTGCGCCGCCGGTGGCAAGCTCCGCGCCGACGCGGAGGTCGCCCGCGCCGACATCGCCAAGGCCCGCAGCTCGGGCGCGATGCGCTGCGCTCCGCGCGAGCTCGCCCTGGCCGAGGCGAACGTCGCGTTCGCCGAGGAGGAGATCTCGATCGGCAACGGCGGCCGCGCGCGCGAGCACCTCGACCTCTCCGAGGCGAACGTGAAGCGCGCCCTCGACCTGTCGCGCGGCTGCGGCCCGACCCAGGTCACGATCGCCAAGCAGGAGGAGCGGCCGGCCGTCAGGATCGAGAAGACCGACGGCGACAAGGACGGCGTGCCCGACGTGGACGACCGCTGCCCCGAGCTGCCGGGCCGCCCCGAGACGGGCGGCTGCCCCGACGCCGACGGCGACGGCGTGCTCGACGCGGACGACGCGTGCCCCTCGCAGCCCGGCCCGCGCGAGTCGCAGGGCTGCCCGGTCTCGAAGGACTCCGACTCCGACGCGCTGCCCGACGACATCGATCGCTGCCCGCTGGACCCCGAGGATCGCGACGGGTTCCAGGACGAGGACGGCTGCCCCGACGCGGACAACGACGGCGACGGCGTGGTCGACAAGGCAGATGCCTGCCCGCTCGAGCCCGGCGCGGTGGAGGCGCGCGGCTGCCCGGTGAAGGACCGGGACGGCGACGGGGTCTCCGACCCGGCCGACTCCTGCCCGGACGTCGCGGGGATCAAGGCGCTCGCGGGGTGCCCCGACTCCGACTCCGACGGCATCCCGGACGCCGAGGACAAGTGCCCGCAGCAGGCGGGGACGAAGGAGAACGGCGGCTGCCCCGACGCCGACACGGACGGTGACGCGCTCGCCGACCGGATCGACAAGTGCCCCACGCAGTTCGGCCCGCGGCCCGACGGCTGTCCGAAGAAGTACACGCTGGTCCAGGTGCGCCGGGAGAAGATCGACATCAAGCAGCAGGTGCACTTCGCGACCGCCAAGTTCCGGGTGCTGCCGGACTCCTTCCCGCTGCTGAACCAGGTCGTGCAGGTGCTGCGCGACTTCCCGAACATGCAGATCTCGATCGAGGGGCACACCGACTCGGTCGGCGGCGAGGCGCTCAACATGCGGCTCAGCCAGCAGCGCGCGGAGGCGGTGCTCGACTACCTCATCTCGAAGGGCGTCTCGCCCGAGCGGCTCGAGGCCATCGGCTTCGGCCCGACGAAGCCGATCGCCTCCAACAAGACGGCGAGCGGGCGCGCCCGGAACCGGCGGACCGAGTTCCGGATCGTGACGCTGGAGTAGGGGCCCGGCACGGGCGCCGGCCCGCGTCCGCTCGCCCTTCCCCCGAGCCTGTCGAGGGGTCAGGGCGAGCGGATCAGGGAACGCCGCTCGCGGTGAGCCCGTGCACGGACCGCGAGTGAGCCGGCGCGACGCAAGCGAGCACGGCCCTCAGTCCTCGTCCGCCTCGGGCAGCTCCGCGCCGGCCTTCATGAGCTCGCGCATGACCACCGTCGCGTACGAACCCTTCGGCAGCTCGAAGGTGGCGAGGTAGCCGTCCTCGAGCGGCGCGAGCGCGACCTCCACGCGGAGCCGCGCGGCGCGCCGCGTCCCCTCCGCCTCGCCGCCGCCCCGGGCGAAGTCGGAGAGCTGGATCCCCTCGGCGGCGAGCAGCCGCTCCTCGCGCGCGAGCGCCTCGCCCTCGGCGGCGCGCAGCTTGTGGCCGAACATGGGGCCGGCGGGCGAGACCTCGAAGCGCTGCACGCGCGGGCCGTCCACCGCGGGGTCGGCGCAGGTGAAGAGGCCGCCGGTGTCGAGCTTCTTCAGCACGTCGCCGGCGACGGCGGTCGCGAACAGCCCGTCCGCCATCCGCTCCGCCAGCCAGCGGTTGAAGAGCAGCGCCTGGTACGCCGAGATCGAGAGCCGCCGCAGGAAGCGGTCGCGCGCCGCGCGGCGCGCCTCGGGGGAGGGGTCGCCGAGGAGCAGGGCGCGCCCGACCTCGGCGTTGCGGCCCTCGGTCCCGAACCGCTGCGGGCCGAAGAGGTTGGGCAACCCGCGCTCCGCGAGCGCCGCCGCGGCGGCCTGCGCGCGGGCGAGGTCGCCCCCGCGGACGGCCAGCTGGAACCGGTTCGCGCGGACGTGCCCCGGCCTGAGCTTGTTCGCGTGGCGCGACACCTCGAGCACGCGCAGCCCCTCCGACGCCAGCGCCTGCGGCTCTGGGTCGCGCGCGGCGGGGAACGACAGCCACTGCGTCGTGACGGCGTCCTTGTCCTTGAGCCCGGCGTACCCGGCGTCGCGCTCCGGCACGCCGAGGGCGCGCGCGAGGGTCCGCAGCGCGTCGCGCGTGGTGCGGCCGCGCTTCTCGACGCGGAGGTAGAGGTGCGGGCCGGCGCCGGACGGCAGGTACGCGGGCACCTCGTCGACGCGGAAGTCCTCCGGCGAGCGCCGGAGCGAGCCGCCCGAGCCGGGCAGCTCGGCGGTGACGAGCGGCGCGTCCGTCACGCCAGCTCCTCGAGCTGCCAGAGCTTGCGCTTCACGGTCTCGCCCAGCGCGTCGTCGGTCGCGCGGTCGATCCGCTCGCCCGCCAGGTACAGGTAGAAGAAGAGCAGCTCGCGCAGGGCGTGGAGGAGGAGGGTGGTGCGCTCGCCGCCCGGGGCGAGGCCGGCGACGACTCCCGGCGGGAGCGAGCCGACGTTGCCGAGGAGGGCGGTGGCGTCGAGCGCGCCGTCCGGGGCCGGGGCGAGGCGCGCCCACAGGGCGGCGAACGGGCCGGCGGCGTCGGCGAGGTAGCCGCGCACCGACTCGAGGAACGCGGGGCGGCTGGCGGCCGGCACCGCCTGCACGATGGCGCGCAGGAGCTCGTTCATGCCGCGCGCGATGGCGTCGAGGCGCGCGGCGGGGTCCACGCTGGCCGCCGGCTCGGCGACCGCCTCCAGATAGCCCGCCTCCGCCAGGTGGTAGAGGATCTTGGTGGCGTCGAACTCGCTCGCGTGGGCGGCGGTGGCGATCTCACCCACCGTGCGCCGGCCGTCCACGAGCCCGAGGAGCGTCTGCTCGAGCGGCTTCAGCGTGATGGGCCGGCGCGGCTCGCGGCGTCGCAGGTACGCCTGCGGTCCGGGGATCCGCGCGCGGAACAGGCTCATCTCGTCGATGCGCCGGATCCCGTCCATGAGGAGCGACTGCGTGTTCACCGAGAGCGCGGCGCCGGGACGCTCGGGGTCGTCCTCGTCGACGAGGAAGAACGTGCCGGACGGGGAGAGCAGGATGGCGTGGAACACCTCGGTGACCTGCTCGTGGAAGCACTTCCAGAGGTCGCTCGCCGAGACGAACCCGAGCTCGACGAGGGCCTTCCCGAGCGGGCGCCCGCCGGCGGCCGCCTTGGCGATCTGCGCCTCGGTGGCGTAGCCGAGCCGGACGGCCACCTCGCCGATCCGCTCGCCGGGCGCGGTGGACTGCGCGCCGCGCACCTCGCCGTCCTTGAACGCGACGGAGCGCTCCGCGCCGCCGGACGCGACGGTGAGGACGCCGGAGATGCGCGACTGGTGGATGAACGCCACGAAGTCGCCGATGGGGAAGCCGGACAGGTCGCCGGCGAGGATGCACCGCGGCTGCGCGGCGGTCCCGCCCGCGGCCGGGGTCCGGCGCGCGACCAGGAGATCCGGCGCGGCGGGGAGGAGCAGGAACCGGCCGGCGCGGTCCGCCAGCGCGCGGCGGGTCTCGTCGGAGCGCGCGACGAGCCTGCCGTGGGCGTCGAGGTCGAAGAAGAGAGTCATCGGGACCTCGCTAGTCGCGCGCCCAGCCACGGTGCTGCTGCCACTCCTCCTCGTCACGGAGCGCCTGCTCGAGCCCCTCCTCGGAGAGATCCGTGAGGAGCCGGCCGTTCATGAACAGGGTGGGGGTGCCGCGGAGGCCCGCGTCGCGCGCCTCCACCTGGGAGGCCTGGATGCGCGCCCGGTAGCGCCCGTCGGCGAGCGCGGCGCGGAGGTCCTCGGCGTCCCCGCCCAGCGAGGAGGCGTGATCGGCGAGGTCGTCCACCGCGAGCGCGCCCTCCGACTCGAAGAGCCGGTCGTGCATCTGCCAGAAGAAGCCCTTCTCCCGCGCCCACTCGACCGCCTGGGCCGCCTCGAGGGCGTGCTCGTGGCTCTCGATGGGGAACGGCTTGAAGTAGAGCTTCACGCGCCCGGCGTGCTCCTCGACGAACGCCTCGAGCTGCGGCCGGAACGCGCGGCAGTACGGGCAGGTGAAGTCCGAGTACTCGACGATCGCCACCGGCGCGGCCTCGTCGCCGAGCGCCGGCTCGAACCCGGAGGTGGCGAGCTTGGCCCGCCGATCGAACGCGGCGTAGTAGGCGGACAGCTGCCTGCGGAGGTCCCCGGCGCCGGCGCGCGCGAGCCGGACCGCGTGGGCCGCCATCCTGGGGGCGTGGGTGCAGGAGGTGTGCTCGCGCAGACAGCTGGAGAGGGTGTGCGGGCAGCCGCAGTAGCAGAACTCGTCGAGCGCGAGCTCGGCCACGGCCCGCTGCTGCTCCGGTGAGAGCCCGTCGAGCGTCACGCCGGGCAGGACCGCCTGCGGATCGTCGGCGCTGACCTTCGCGGCGGGCGCCGAGGTCGCCGCGGCGGGGCTGCTCCCGGAGGAGCGCCCGGCGCACGCGCCGAGGGCGGCGCAGGCCGCGACCGCGGCGAAGAGGTGAACCGAGAGAGCGCGCATCGAGGCTCCGGCGAAGGACGGCGAAGACCGCGGATCAGTACCCCGCGGCGCCCGGCCCGGCAAGCGTGCGCTGCCGCCGCCGACACGAGGCGTGAAGGCCGCGGCCCGGGGGTGCTCGGGGGCGCGAGGGCTGCGCGCGCGGGACGGGGCGCTCGCCCGGACGGACGCGGGCGGCCCAGGCTTTGAGGATGCGCCCCGCCCGTGCTCTCCTTACGAACAGCGGCCTTGGACCCCCTCAGCTCGCCCAGGGAGCGCGGAGCGATCCGCAAGGAGCCGGGCGGCAAGCTCGGGGTGGCCCTCGTGTACCCGAACGCCTACCGGCTCGGGATGGCGAACCTCGGGCTGCATGCGGTCTACCGGCTGCTGAACGACGACGCCCGCACCCTGTGCGAGCGCGCCTTCCTGCCGGACGAGCCCGGCGACGAGCCCCGCACCCTCGAGTCGGGGAGACCGCTCCGCGACTTCGACGTCGTCGCCTTCTCCCTCTCGTTCGAGGAGGACTACGGACACGTCCTCGAGCTCCTCGAGCGGGCGGGCCTCCCGCTGCGGAGCGCGGACCGGGGAGGGGGGTACCCGCTCGTCGTCGCCGGCGGGATCGCCGTCCAGATCAACCCCGAGCCGGTCGCGCCGTTCTTCGACGCGTTCCTGGTGGGCGAGGGCGAGGAGCTCGTGCCGCCGTTCCTGGCCTTCGCGCGCGAGGCCGCCGCCGCCGGCCTGCCGCGCCCGGAGCTGCTCCGGCGCCTCGCCGCGCTCCGCGGCGCGTACGTGCCGGCGCTCTACGACGTCGCGTACTCGGACACGCGCGCCCCGGCGGGCGCCTGGGTGACCCGCTTCGCGCCGCGCGACGGGGCGCCCGAGCTCGTCGCCCGCGCCTACCTGGCGGACCTGCGCGGTCGGCCCACCTCGCGGGTGGTGGACTCGCCCGAGGCGCAGTTCGGCGACCTCTTCCTCACGGAGGTCGCCCGCGGCTGCCTGTGGGGCTGCCGCTTCTGCGCGGCCGGGTTCGTCCAGCGCCCGTATCGCGAGGTGGACCTCGAGACGCTGCGCGCCGAGGCGAGGAAGGGCGTGGAGCGCGGGCTCCGGCTCGGCCTCGTCGGCCCGGACACCTCGGACTACACCGGCCTCGATCCGCTCACCTGCTTCATCGGCGAGCTCGGCGGCACCTTCAGCCCGTCGTCGCTGCGCGTGGACGCGATCACCCCCGAGCTCTCCGGCCGGATGGCTGCCGGGGGCGAGCGATCGATCACCATCGCGCCGGAGGCGGGCACCGAGCGGATGCGGCGGGTCATCAACAAGGACTTCACCGACGATCAGATCGTGCAGGCCGCCGAGCACGCCCTCTCGCAGGGCATGCAGCACGTGAAGATGTACTTCATGTGCGGCCTGCCGACCGAGACGGACGAGGACCTCCTCGGGATGGCGCGCGTCGCCGTCCGGATCCGCGAGGAGGTGATGCTCCCCTGGGCCAAGAAGCGCGGCCGCATGGGCCGCATCTCGCTCTCGGTGAACCCGTTCGTGCCGAAGCCGTGGACGCCCTTCCAGTGGCTGCCCATGCACGAGCGCGGCTGCCTGGAGGAGAAGCGGCGGCTGCTCGAGAAGACGCTCCGGCCCAAGGGGATCGACGTCGAGTTCTTCAGCCCGCGGGAGGCGTACCTCCAGACGCTCCTGTCGCGCGGCGATCGGCGCTGCGCCGACCTGCTCGAGCTCGCCCACCGGGAGACGGGGGGCGATCTGCGCAAGGCGCTCCGCCTGTGGCCCCACGACCCCGACTTCTTCGTGACCCGCGAGGCGGGCGTCGAGGAGCGGCTGCCCTGGGACTTCATCGACCAGGGGCTCACGAAGAGGTTCCTCGCCCGCGAGCTCCGCCGCGGGGTCGGCTCGAAGCTCACGCCGAAGTGCGCCGTCGAGACCTGCCGCGCCTGCGGCCTGGACTGCGCCGACCACCCCGAGCTGAAGCCGGGAGCGCTGCCGGTCGTCGATTGATCCCCGCCTCCGCGGGCGCCGCCGAGGCCCGCGCCTGCGGCCGCTCCGCCCTGCGCGGCTCACCCCGGCCCACACCGCGCCAGATCCGCGCTGCGCCGCCCCGCGCCGCAGCGGGCGTGAAGTCGCCTGCCTGCCTGCCCGTTTGGTACATTCGCCCGCGTCCGTACGCGTGCGGACGGGAGGGGCAAGATGCGGGAGCGAGACCGGGTGCGCGTTCGCGCGGCCGTAGCGGCAGTGGCGCTCGTCTGCGGCGCACCCGCGGCGGCGCAGAGCGTCCCCGTCCAGCTCTACCCCGTGGACGGCTCCGCCGACGCGCGCGCGCTCGTGGAGTCCGCGTTCCTGCGCCTGCCCGGACGTTCGCGCGCCTTCGTCCCGGCGCCCCGCTTCACGCTGACCCGCTCGTGCGGCGTCCAGCCGGCGCCCGCATGCCTCGCGCGGCTCGCCGGCAGAGGGGTGGTCGTGTGCGGCAGCGCCCGCGAGTCCGCGGGCGTCCTCGTCTTCTCGCTCCAGGCGGTGGACGCCAGGGGCAAGAGCTTCGGCCCGGTCCGCGTCGGAGTGGACGCGTTCGTCACCAACGCCGAGCCCGTCGCGAAGGCGCTCCTCGACCTCGAGGCGCTCGTGCTCTCGGGCGCCCCGGCCGTCGCCGCGGCGCCGTCGCGCGACGGCGTGAAGCCCAGGCCCGCGTCCGCGGCCGCCCCCGCCCCGTTCGCGCTCAAGCCCGAGTCCGGGCCGCCCCCGGGCCTCTGGATGCGCCCCGCGGGCATGGGGCTCGTCGGCACCGGCGCCGTGCTGCTCGCGGCGAGCGCCGTCACCGCTTACTACGGCAAGCAGGAGGCGGACGCGCTCGACGAGAAGTACCGGAACGCGACCCTCACCCGCGCCGACCAGGCGGCCTACGACCGGGTGGACCGGCTCGGCTCGGCCACGAACGTGCTGCTCGTCGCGGGCGGCGTCGCGGCCGCGCTGGGCGGCGCGATGTGGACCTTCGCCCCGACGCTCTTCCCGGAGCACGGCGGCGCCAGCGTCGGCGTGTCGGGGCGGTTCTAGGAGCCATCCATGTACCGCCGTCTCCTCGCCGCGCTCGCCCCGCTCCTCGTCGCAGCCTGCCAGCTCGCGCCCGAGGGCCGCTGCGAGCGCGACGGCGACTGCCTCGCGGGGCAGCACTGCTCGGCCAGCATCTGCGTCTCCAACCTGGACACGGGCGACATCGGCGCGTCCTGCGCCGCCGACGCCGACTGCGACGCCTGGTCGGCCTGTGACGCAGGGCGATGCGTCCTCGCCACCGGCGCGTGCACCGCGAGCCTCGACTGTCCGTCGTGGGCGACCTGTGCCGATCACGCGTGCGTCCCGCTCGCCGGCCGGTGCGGTACCAGCGCGGATTGCCCCACCGGGAGCGGCTGCGATGCGCGGGTGAACCGGTGCCTCCCGTCGTGCGCGAGCTCCGCGGACTGCGCCGCGTGGCAGGAGTGCGGAGCCGCGAACGTCTGCGTCCCCTCGCCGGGCCACTGCGACGACGCCGGCGGCTGTCACCGCACCCAGACCTGTTGCCTCCAGGCGCGGAACTGTGCCGGCGAGGACCACGCCTGCGTCGATCCCGCGCTCCCGCCGCTGGTTCCGGGGAGCGTCGTCCTGTGGGGCACGCTCGAGGCGGGCAGGCCGGGCCGGAGCGCGATCGCCCGGCTCGAGCCGAGGAAGCCGCTCGATCCGCCGAGCTTCCCCTACGTGGGCTTCGGCGCGAGCGCTTACGGTCTGCGCGCCTTCATCACCGGCTCCGGCGAGCTGCTCTACACCCAGCACGAGTCCGAGTCCGGGGACCGCCAGCGCATCCGCGTCTCGCGGCAGGACAGCTTCGCCTGGGACGCGAGCCTCTCGTGGTGGCGCTACCCGGAGGCCACCGCCGCGAACGATCCCGAGGTCCCGACCCCGGCGTGTGACGGCGCGGTCGCCCTGACGAGCTGGGTCGTCCAGCGCGGCACGGGGGACGTCCTCTACGCGTGCGGCGGCTCGACGTACTTCGACGTCACCGGCGCGCTGCGGCTCAGCGGCTACGAGCTTCACGCCTGGCAGGCCGACGGCAGCATGCTCGTGACGAGGACCGACGCGACGGGGACCGCCTGGCTCGCCCTAGACCCCTCCGGCAACGAGGCCCCGCTGACCGGGTTCGCGCTCGCGTCCGGCGAGACGGTCGTGGCGGTGCGGACGAGCGTCATGGGCTTCCGGCTCGTGGTGCGGGATGCCGCGGGGGCGCTGTCGCTGTGGGAGGTGTCGGGGCTCTATCCGGCCATCGGGCTCGGCGAGTACCCGCCCGTCGCCGGGTACACCCCCCTCCAGCTCGCGCTGGCCGAGGACGGCGCCCTCCACCTGCTCGCCACCAAGGACGGGCCTTCCGGGGGCGAGGTCGTGCTGCGCCTGACGCTCCCCACGGCGACCCCTCCCTCCGAGAAGAGCGTCGTGTACGACGAGGCGAGGGCGCCCGGGATCCTGTGGTGGACCACGGATCCCTCGATCTTCTTCGTGTTCGCCGACCCGGCTACGTCCCGGCTCGTCACCGGCCCCTGAACGAGCCGCGCCCGCCCCGGCCGCGCGTTAGGCTCCACCGCCGTGACCCACGAGGAAGCCATGCAGGAGGCGCTCGCCCTCGCCCGCGGCGCGGCGGAGCGCGGCGAGGTGCCGGTCGGCGCGGTGGCGGTGTTCGAGGGGCGCGTCGTCGGCCGGGGCGCCAACGCCCGGGAGGCGGCGCACGATCCAACTGCCCACGCCGAGCTCCTCGCCATCCAGGACGCGGCCCGCGCCCTCGGGCGCTGGCGGCTGACCGGGGTGACGGTCTACGTGACGCTCGAGCCCTGCGCCATGTGCGCCGGGGCGATGGTCCTCGCCCGGATCGACCGCCTCGTCTACGCCGCCAGCGATCCCAAGGCCGGCGCGGTCGGCTCGCTCGTGGACCTCTCGACCGATCCCCGGCTGAACCACCGCTTCCCCGTGGACAAGGGGCTCCTGGCGGAGGAGGCGGGCGATCTCCTGCGCGCCTTCTTCCGCGCCCGGCGCTCGAACGGAAACGGGCAGACCGCGTAGGTTGCCGCTTGGCACGCGCCCGGAGATCGGTTACATCCGCCGGCGGAGAGCTGGCCGAGCTGGTCGAAGGCGCCTGACTCGAAATCAGGTGTACCGGCAACGGTACCGGGGGTTCGAATCCCTCGCTCTCCGTTCTCTTTTCTCCGGGGCAGGCTCCCCGGCAAGCCATAGGGGGAGCCGATCGCTCCCCCAGTAGTCCGGGAGAGGTGACCGAGCGGCTGAAGGTGCACGACTGGAAATCGTGTGTACCGGGAACGGTACCGTGGGTTCAAATCCCACCCTCTCCGCCAGCGCTGCAGCCCCCTTCTCGTTACATGAAGGGGCCGCATCCGGCGGCCGAAGGCCGGCTGAGCCGGCCCAGAATCCTCGGGCGACGTGGGGGTTGCCAAACCCCGCCAGGCCCGGAAGGGAGCAACGGTAGGTGGTCCTCCGTGCGCCCGGGGATTGTGGGCCGGCTCGTTTGTTTCGTGGCGGTCGAATGAACTACCTCGTCCTCGCCCGCAAGTACCGCCCGCAGCAGTTCGGGGAGATGTCCGGCCAGCAGCACGTGGTCCGGACCCTCTCGAACGCGCTGAAGACGGGTCAGCTCGCCCACGCCTTCCTGTTCACCGGGCCGCGCGGCGTCGGCAAGACGACGACCGCCCGGCTGGTCGCGAAGGCCCTCAACTGCGAGAAGGGGCCGACCGCCGAACCCTGCGGCGCCTGCACGCCGTGCGTCGAGATCGCCGAGGGGCGCGCGGTCGACGTGGTGGAGATCGACGCCGCCTCGAACAACGGCGTCGACAACGTGCGCGACATCGTCGAGGCCGTGAAGTACCGGCCCGCCCGCGACCGCTACAAGGTCTTCGTGGTGGACGAGGTCCACATGCTCTCCACGGGCGCGTTCAACGCGCTCCTGAAGACGCTCGAGGAGCCGCCCGAGCACGTGAAGTTCGTGCTCGCCACGACCGACGTCCACAAGGTCCCCGAGACCATCCTCTCGCGCTGCCAGCGCTTCGACTTCCGCCGGCTCACGCTCCAGCAGATCGCGGATCAGCTCGCCAAGGTCGCCGAGGCGGAGGGGATGCGGCTCGCGCCCGGCGCGCTCGCCCTGGTGGCGCGGCAGGCGGAGGGCGGGATGCGCGACGCGCTCTCGCTCCTCGACCAGGTCCGGGCGGCCGCCGGCGACGCGCCGGACGAGGCGGCGGTGGCGGAGGCGCTCGGCGCCGTGGACGCCGCCGCGATCTCCCGGATCTGCGGGGCGCTCGTGCACCGCGAGGGCGGGGCGCTCCTCGCGGAGCTCGAGGCCCTCCACGCCCGCGGGCTGGAGATGAAGCGCGTCGCCGAGGAGATCGTGCGCCACCTGCGGAACGTGGTGGTCGCGAGGCTCGTCCCCGCCACGCCCCTCGATCTCCCGGACGGCGAGCTCGCCGAGGTCCGCGCGCAGGCGGCCGCGGCCGACCCGGCGCAGCTCACGCGGCTGTTCGACCTCGCCCAGCGCGCGGTCGTGCAGGTGAAGCTCTCGGAGCAGCCGCGCTACGCGCTCGAGGTGGCGCTGCTCGAGGGGGTGTTCCTCGCGCCGGGCGCGCAGGTCTCGGAGCTCGTCGCGCGGCTCGAGGCGCTCGCCCGCGGGGCGCCGCTTCCGCCGCGGTCCGCGCCGCCGTCCCCGCCCCCGCCCTCCGCGGTCCCCGCCCCCGGTGGACAGACGGGCGCGGGTGGCGCCGCGGCGCGCACGGGCCTCGCGAGCTCCGGTACCCCGGGGTGCGCCGAGGGCTCCGAGCCAGCCGGCTGGCGGCCGCTGCCGGCCTCGACCGGATCGCCCGCGGCCGGGCATCCCGAGCGTAGCTCCGACGCGTCAGCGGCGGAGCCAAGTCGAGGGGCCCCGACCGCATACGGCTCCGACGCGGAGCGCTGGCGCGCCGCGGTGGACGAGGTGGAGAAGGTCAGCCCGGCGGGCGCGCCGATGCTGAAGCAGGCGGTGCTGCGCGGCATCCGCGACGGCGAGATCGACCTCGTCATGCCGACCGACTTCCTCGCGAGGAGCGTCGAGCGGCGGCGGTCCGAGCTCGAGCCGGTCCTCACGCAGTTCCTGGGCCGCCCGGTGCGCCTCGCGATATCGGTGGGAGCGCCCCCCGCCGCCGAGGCGCAGTCGCCGGACGCGACCACCCCGACCCCGGTCCCCGCGTCCATCGCGGCGACCGAGGCCGCCGAGCGCCAGGCGCGGAGCGCTCGCGTGCGGGAGGCGGCCCGAAACCACCCCAACATCCGCGAGGCCGTGCGGATCCTCGACGGCGGCGTCGACAAGATCGAGGAGCTTTGAGGAGCCCTGCTCCGGGAGAGACGATGGACATCCAGTACCTCATGCGTCAGGCCAAGAAGCTCGAGAAGGCGATGGCCGACGCGAAGGAGCAGCTCGCCGAGCTCTCGGTCGAGGCCGAGAGCGGCGGCGGGCTGGTGAAGGTCACCATGAACGGGAAGTGCGAGGTGACCCGCCTCCTCGTGGATCCCAAGGCCGTGGACCCGGCGGACAAGGCCATGCTCGAGGACCTCGTCACCGCCGCCGTCAACGCGGCGGTCGAGAAGGCGCGCGCCGCGGCCGACGAGCACATGGCGAGGGCGACCGGCGGCATCAAGATCCCGGGGGTCGCCGGCTAGCCCATGGCGGTCGCGGATCCCATCGCTCGGCTCGTGAAGGAGCTCGCGAAGCTGCCCGGCATCGGCGAGAAGACCGCCCAGCGGCTCGCGTTCCACATCCTCAAGGCGGGCCCCGGCTACGCGGGCGAGCTCGCGGGCGCGATCGCCGGCGTGGTCCGCGACGTGCGCCTCTGCTCGGAGTGCCAGACCCTCACCGACAAGGACCCGTGCGCCGTGTGTGCGGACCCGCGCCGCGACTCGCGGATCATCTGCGTCGTCGAGGGGGTCCCGGATCTCCTCGCCGTCGAGCGCACCCACGAGTTCCGCGGCCGGTACCACGTGCTCCACGGCGCGCTCTCGCCGCTCGACGGCATCGGACCGTCCGAGCTCAAGATCCGCGAGCTGCTCCTGCGCCTGGAGCGCGAGCCCGCCGAGGAGATCGTCGTCGCCACGAACCCGGACGTCGAGGGCGAGGCGACCGCGCTCTACCTCACCAAGCTGCTGAAGCCGCTCGGCGTGAAGGTCACGCGCATCGCCCAGGGAATTCCCATGGGCGGTGATCTCGAATACGCTGATCAGGTCACGCTGGCGCGCGCACTGGCAGGACGCCGAGAGCTCTGAGCGGCGTCGCTCGGCTCGCGGGCTCGTCGGGGCCGCTCGGGGTGGGCCTGTCGAACCGTGCGACAGTCGGCTACACCGCCCGCGGCGCGTGGCCGCCGGATTGAAAGGGGCGGGTTTCCCTGGTATTCCGCCATGGACTCGGACCCTTGCGGAGCCCCGCGCGCATGAATTCCGGCTTGGTGATGTACGAGGAGGAGTTCCGGCTCATCGCCGGGATCTGCGATCGGCTCACCCGCGACGCGAACGCGAAGGTCGTCTTCCTCGTCGACAAGAACGGCCAGCTCATCTCCTCCAGCGGCCACGCTCAGAACCTCGACACGACCTCGCTCGCCTCGCTCACGGCCGGCAACGTCGCGGCGATGGGCGGCCTCGCGAAGCTCATCGGCGAGAAGGAGTTCCCGAACCAGTTCCACGAGGGGGAGCGCGAGTCGCTCCACATGAGCATCGTGGGGGGGCGGGTGGTCCTGGTCGTCATCTTCGACGCGAAGAGCTCCCTCGGCCTGGTGCGGCTGCGGGTGAAGAAGGCGGGCGAGGAGCTCGCGAAGGTCTTCGACGGCCTCGCGAAGCGGCAGACCGCGCCGGGCGCCGCGAGCCCGTTCGCCGAGATCACCGACGACGACATCGACAACCTCTTCAGCGAGTGATCATGAGCTTCATCAACTACAGCTCGCGCGAGATCAACTGCAAGATCGTCTATTACGGCCCGGGCCTGTGCGGGAAGACGACGAACCTCCAGTACGTCTACGCGAAGACGAACCCCGACGCGAAGGGCAAGATGATCTCCCTCGCGACGGAGACGGAGCGCACGCTCTTCTTCGACTTCCTGCCGCTGTCGCTCGGCGAGATCCGCGGCTTCAAGACCCGCTTCCACCTCTACACGGTGCCGGGCCAGGTCTTCTACGACGCCTCCCGCAAGCTCATCCTGAAGGGCGTGGACGGCGTGGTCTTCGTCGCGGACTCGCAGATCGAGCGCATGGAGGCGAACCTCGAGTCCGTCGAGAACCTGCGCGTGAACCTCGGCGAGCAGGGCTACGACCTCGACAAGATCCCGTACGTGGTCCAGTACAACAAGCGCGACCTGCCGAACGTGGCGACGGTGGAGGAGCTCCGCCGCCTCATCAACCCGCGCGGCGTCCCCGAGTACCAGGCCGTCGCCCCCACCGGCGTGGGCGTGTTCGACACCCTGAAGGCGGTGGCGAAGCTCGTCCTGACGGAGCTGAAGAAGGGGGGGTAGGCGCAGGGCGCGGCCGGGGGAGGGGAGCGTCGTGCGAGTCCGCTGCCTCATCGCCCTCGGCGCCGCCGCGCTCCCCGCGCTCGCGGGGTCGCAGCCCGCGCCGGCGACCCCCATCCGTTCGCTCGAGGAGCGCGTGTCGCGGCTCCGGGGCAAGCTCGCCCCGGCGAACGCACGCCTCCGCGATCTCCACGAGAAGCTGGGCGCCGAGCTCGCCGAGGGCACGCGCGCCGTGCTCCTCCACCGCGACGAGCTCGGAGTCCCCTACGAGCTCGAGTCGGCCAGCTTCACCATCGACGGCGTCGGGCGTGAGGGCCCCCCGCCGACGGCGAGGGCTGCGCGCGGGAGCGCGGAGGTCGTGCTCGAGCGCCGCCTGGACGCCGGACCGCACCGCGCCTCGGCGGAGCTGGTGTACCGCGTCCGGGAGGGCGCGGACGCGCCGCCACGGAGGCTCGAGGTCCGCTCCTCCCACGCCTTCGAGGCGGAGCCCGGGGCGACGACCCGCCTCACGCTCGTCACGCACGAGCGCGCTGGGCCGGAGGTGGAGGAGGTGCGCGCCGCGGTCCGCTTCGAGGTGGAGGTCGTCTCCGAGGCAGCCGCCGAGGGCGCTGCCGCCGGCGCGCCGGCCGCTCGCCCGTGACGCACGGTGCACTCCGGCAGGCTCACGCTGGGTCCTGCGCGGGGGCGTACCGGCCGGGGGGGCCGTCCCGCCGGACGTCGTCGCGATGGTAGGTGCCGCAAGGGCCTGGACGCGGAAAACGAACGGGCCGGCGCGCCCGGAGCGCGGTATGTTACGCCGCCTCCGCACGGCAGGCGTGCGCGCGCCGGCGGGCGTCCGGAGCGCCCGCCCTGCAGCCCGTGCGTCGCCCGCGGGAGGGCGCGTGCGACGGGCGAGCCCGGAGCGGCATCGGACAAACGGAAGACGGAGAGGTGCACGACATGACATCGAAGACTCGGATCTCGGTCGTCCTGCTCGCCCTCACCGCGGCCTGTGCAACGGGCGGCGGCGGGAAGGGGCCCAGCGAGCGGTTCTACCAGGCGACCTACAAGCTCCCCGCCCCCAGCCAGCTCGAGGACGCCGAGCGCGGGAAGATCAAGGACGCGGGGACGCACTACGATCGCGGCCTCGTGGCGCAGCAGTCCGGCAACATCGACCAGGCGCGCGCCGAGTGGGCCACTGCCGCCCAGGGCTACGCCGACTTCGCCGATCAGTTCCAGTCGTCCGAGTGGCGCCTCCCGATCCGCTTCCGCGCCGCCGAGCTCTACATGCAGGCGCAGCAGTTCGAGCGCGCCGCGGAGCAGGCCCAGAAGGTGGTGGCCGATCCCCAGTCGGACGCCTCGTCGAAGGCCGTCGGCTCGCGGCTCGCCGCCGGCGCGTGGCTCAACGTCGCGAACCAGAAGGTGAAGGCGAGCCAGCTCGAGCCGATCCGGCTCGCGAACGCCGACCAGCGCCGAGGGCAGCCCCTGCAGCCGCGCGTCCCGCCGGGAGAGTGGAAGCGCTTCGTCGACTCCGCGGACGTGTACCTCCAGAACCTCGAGGCGGACCCGGAGACGAAGAAGCCGGCCGCCGAGCGCCGCGGCGGCCTGCCGCCCGCGCAGCTCGCGCTCATCGCCGCCGAGGTCGAGTACGCGTTCGACAACATGGAGGACGCCCGCCGCCGCTTCGCGGACATCCTGAGCCGCTGGCCGGAAGAGGGGGAGGTGCTGGAGAGCGCGGTGCCGCTCTACCTCCAGACCTTCCTGTTCGCGAACGACGACCAGGGCTACCAGGCCGAGGTCGCCCGCATCCGCGAGCAGGTGCAGGCCCAGGCGCAGAAGGCGACGGACCCGAAGCAGAAGGAGAGCTACGACAAGGTCCTCGAGGCGCTCTCCCGCGCCGAGGCGGGTACCCACTTCGCGGCCGCCCAGAAGCTGCTCGACGAGGGCAAGCCCGCCGAGGCCGCCCAGGCCTTCGAGAAGCTCGCGGCCGATCCGCGCGGCGGCGACGCGGCGAACGCGCTCCACAACGCCGCGGTGGCCTGGGACAAGGCCGGCAAGGCGGATCGCGCCGCCGAGATCCGCGAGCGGATCCTGAAGGAGCACGCGGACAGCAAGGTCGCGGGGAACAACATGCTGCTCCTCGCCGTCAACAAGTCGAAGAAGAACGACCACTCGGGGGCGGCCAAGCTGTACGACGACTTCATCGCGAGGTACCCGGACTCGCCGAACCGGTGCGTGGCCCTCCAGAACGTCGCCTCCGAGCTCGACCTCGCGAAGAAGGCGGCGCCGGCCGCGGAGCGGTACGTCACCTTCGGCAAGGACGAGAAGTGCGCGAGCGCCGACCCGAACGTCGCCGCCCGCGCGCTGTACCGGGCCGGCCGCCTCTACGAGGACGCGAAGCAGAAGGCGAAGGCCAAGGAGGCCTACGCCGCGGCGATCGCGCTCCCGGGGGTGACCGACACGGTCGCGAAGAGCCAGCTCGACGACGCCAAGCGCCGGATGAAGAAGTAGAGGCGCCGCCACCTCGCGGCGGAGTCGCCGGTCCTCGCGCGCCCGCGTCCCCTCGCTCCGAGGGGCGCGGGCGCGCTGCTTTCTCGGGCGCGCCGCGAGCTCCAGCGCCAGGACGGATACTGGTGAGCCCACCCGGTACGCCGCCGCGCGCGCTCGTCACCCTCGCTGCCGAGATCGGCGCCTGCCGCGCCTGCCCGCGGCTCGTCGCCTGGCGCGAGCGGGTCGCCCGCGAGAAGCGCCGCGCCTACCGGGACGAGGAGTACTGGGGACGCGGGGTGCCCGGCTTCGGCGATCCGGCCGCGCGGATCGTGCTCCTCGGGCTCGCGCCCGGAGCGCACGGCGCGAACCGCACCGGGCGCATGTTCACCGGCGATGGCTCGGGCGACTTCCTCTACGCGGCGCTGCACCGCGCCGGGCTCGCCTCCCAGCCGCTCGCGCGCGGCGTGGACGACGGCCTCGTCCTGACGGGCGCCTTCGTGACGAACGCTTGCCGCTGCGCTCCGCCCGACAACCGGCCCGCGCCCGAGGAGCTCGCGCGCTGCGCGCCGTTCCTGGATCGCGAGCTCGCGGCGCTGCGGCCGGAGGTGATCGTGGCGCTGGGCGCGATCGCCTGGGACGCCGCCCTCGCCCACCTCGCGCGCGGCGGAGCGGCGGTGCCGCGGCCGCGCCCGCGCTTCCGCCACGGGGCCGAGCTCCGGCTCGAGGGCGCGCCGCTCCTCCTCGGCAGCTACCACCCGTCACGCCAGAACACCCAGACCGGACGGCTGACGCCGGCGATGCTCGACGCCGTCCTCGCGCGGGCGTCGGCCCTCGCGGGCCGAGGGGGGCGGCGCTGAGCGACCGGGCGGCACCTACCGGCCCGCGCGCCACGCGCCACCCGCGGCGGCCTCCTCGGCCCAGCGCCGGAACGGTCGCGCCGACGACCCCGTGACCCGCTCGACGGTGTCGTCGACGCGGGCGTCTCCCTGCGCGCGCAGCGCCTCGAACGCCGCGACCTCCCGGAGGACCTGCGCGCGCGGCAGCCCGAGCCCGGTCATCACGCGGAGGTAGTCATCGGCGGTGCCGAGGTGCCGTACGGTCCGCCCGGACGCGCGCGAGACGATCGCGAGCGCCTCGGCGAACGAGAGCGCCTCGGGGCCGCTCACCCCGTACGTGCGCCCGTCGTGGCCGTCCTCGACGAGCGCGTGCGCCGCGACGGCGGCGACGTCCTCCGCGTCGACGAACGCCTGGCGCGCGTCGCCGACCGGGATCGCGACCTCCCCGGCGAGCACCGCGTCGCGCAGGACACCCTCGTCGAAGTTCTGGTCGAACCAGTCCGCGCGCACGATCGTCCACTCCGCGCCGGCGCTCCGGACCGCCGCCTCGGCCGCGAGCAGCCGATCGTCGGCCATCGCCTCGATCGCCCGGCTCGAGAGCAGCACGAGGCGGCCGACGCCGCGCGCGACCGCGGCCCGCAGGAACGCGGGCTCGACGGCGACCCCGTCCGGCGCCATCACGAACGCGCGGGTGCATCCGGCCGTCGCGGCCTCCCAGGTGGACGCGTCGCTCCAGTCGAACCGGACGGCGCCGGCCCGGGACGCCGCGGCGACCGCCACGCCGCGGTCGCGGAGCCGCGACGCGACGCGCCGGCCGACCGTGCCGGTCGCGCCCAGCACGAGGACCCGCTCGCTGGCCCCCGTCATGGCGCCTCCGCCCTCGGGAACGCGTACCGCAGCTCGACGAACCCCTTCCCGAACTGCTTCACGCCCGCGAGCACGAGCGGCGTCCGCACCGACGCCGGCAGGAGCGGCGCGCCGGCGCCCAGGAACACCGGCGCGACGCCCAGGTGCAGCTCGTCGAGCAGCCCGTGCGCGAGGAACTGCGCAGCGAGCTCGCCGCCCCCGATCATCCACACGTTGCGCCCGCGCGCCGCCTTCACCATCGACGCGTGGACGGCGCGGACGTCCTCGCTGGTGAAGCGCACGTCGGCGCCAGGCGGCGCCGGCCGCTCGCGGTGCGTGAACACCCACGCCGGCAGCCCCGCGTACGGCCACGCGCCACCCTGCTCGAGGATGAAGTCGTAGGTCCGCGCGCCCATCACGAGCGCCCCGACCTCCGACATGAACCGCTCGTGGTGCGCCTTCACGCCCTCCGCGTCGTCGAACTGGAAGAGCCAGTCGAGCCGCCCGTCCGCGTCCGCGATGTAGCCGTCGAGGCTCGCCGCCACGTAGTACTGGGTCCTGGTCATGGTCGGGAGCCTGCGCCCCCATCCCTGACAGCTCCTGTCAGGGACCCGAGAGAGGATCCTGCGATGAAGTCGAGCCGCCTGCTCGCCCTCCTGCTGCTCCTCCAGCGTCGCCGCCGGGCGACGGCGTCGCAGCTCGCCGAGGAGCTGGAGGTCTGCGTCCGCACGCTCTACCGGGACGTCGCGGCCCTCGCGGCCGCCGGCGTCCCGCTCTGGACGGAGCCGGGACCCCAGGGCGGCATCCGGCTGATGGACGGCTGGCGCACGCGCCTCGACGGGCTGACCGTGGCCGAGACGACCGCGCTGCTGCTGTCGGGGGCGCCGAGCGCCCTCTCGGACCTGGGGCTCGCGGCCGTGGCGGCGAACGCGCGCGCCAAGGTCGACGCGACGCTGCCCGAGGCGCTGCGGGCGCGCGCCGCGGCGCTGCGCGACCGATTCCACCTCGACGCGCCGGGATGGTTCACGCGGACCGAGCCGATCGAGGCGCTGGCCACGGTGGCGGAGGCGGTCTGGGAGGGGCGGCGGCTCGACCTGCGCTACGGGGAGGACGGCGCGCGGCGCCGCGTCGATCCGCTCGGCCTCGTGCTCAAGGCCGGGACGTGGTACCTCGTCGCGCGCCACCGCGTGGACCTGCGCACCTACCGCGTCGGCCGCATCTCCGGCGCGGTCTTGCTGGACGCGCGCTTCGAGCGGCCCGCCGGGTTCGAGCTCGCCGCCTGGTGGGGCCGGGCGTCGGCGGAGTTCGACCGCTCGCTGCTGCGCTACCCGTGCACGATCCGGCTGTCGCCCGCGGCGTTCCGGCTCCTCCCCAAGGCCGTCCCCTCGGAGGCGATCCGCGACATGCTCGCCGCGGCGGAGGCGCCGGACGACGAGGGATGGCGCACGGTCGCGCTGCGACTCGAGGGCGAGGAGATCGCGGCGCACCAGCTCACCGCGCTGGGCGCCGGGGTCGAGGTGGTGGCGCCGCAGGCGCTCCGGGCGCGGCTGCACGCCGTGGGGCGCGCGATGGCCGAGCGGAACGCGACGGCTCCGGGCGCGGCGGGGGCGTGAGCTGGTCGCGCGGTCGGGCGGTGGCGCGCCTCCGCGGCGTGGGGACGCGACACCGCCGTGCGGCCTCGCGAAGTGGTCCGCGCCACGTACTCCCGTTCGCCGCGCGACCGCGGCGGCGGACCAAAGTCGTGTCTTTCCGTGGCCCCGTGTGTTCGCGCGCGCGGCACGCGGCCTGCTGAACGTCCGTGCGTGCTCGTCCGCATCCGCTCCGGCGCCGTCCTCGGCGTGCAGGCGATCCCCGTCGACGTGGAGGTCGAGTCCACCGTCGGGATGCCCGGCTTCCACCTCGTGGGGCTCGCGACGGGCGCGGTGCAGGAGGCGAAGGTCCGGGTCGCCGCGGCGGTGCGGAACCTGGGGGTGACGCTGCCGCAGAAGCGCATCACCGTGAACCTCGCGCCGGCCGATCTGCGCAAGGACGGAACCGGCTTCGATCTGCCCATGGCGATCGGGGTGCTGGCCGCCGCCGAGGAGATCCCCGCCGAGGCGGTGGCGCAGGTGCACTTCGTCGGCGAGCTCGCGCTCTCCGGCGAGCTCAAGGCGGGGCGCGGCGTGCTGCCGCTCGCGATCGAGGCGCGCCGGGCGGCGGCGCGCGCCATCGTGGTGCCCGAGGCGAACGCGCTCGAGGCGTCGATCGTCGAGGGCGTGAGGGTCCTCTCCGCCCGGCACCTGGGCGACGTGGTCGCGTGGGCGCGAGGCGCGGCTTCGCTCCGGCCACCGCTCGGGATCGCGCCGCCGCCTCCGGAGGGGGTGCCCATCGATCTCGCGGACGTCACCGGCCAGGAGAACGCGAAGCGGGCGCTGGAGATCGCCGCGGCGGGCGCGCACAACCTCCTCTTCTTCGGTCCTCCCGGCAGCGGCAAGACGATGCTCGCGCGCCGGCTGCCGACGCTGCTCCCGCCCCTCGCGTTCGAGGAGGCGCTCGAGGCCACCGTGGTGCACAGCGTGGCCGGGCTGACGCGCCACCGCGGGCTCCTCACCACCCGGCCCTTCCGCGCCCCGCACCACTCCATCTCCGACGCCGGGCTCGTCGGCGGGACCAGCGTCCCGCGCCCGGGCGAGGTCTCGCTCGCGCACCACGGCGTGCTGTTCCTGGACGAGCTGCCCGAGTTCCGGCGCCACGTGCTGGAGGCGCTGCGGCAGCCGCTGGAGGACGGCGAGGTCACCATCGCGCGGGCCGGCCGGAGCGTCACCTACCCCGCCGAGGTCACGCTCGTGGCCGCGATGAATCCCTGCCCGTGCGGCTACCACGGCGACCGGCGCCGGCGCTGCCGCTGCACCGCTCACGAGCTGCTCGCCTACCGGCGGCGCATCTCCGGGCCGCTGCTCGATCGCATCGACCTGCACGTGGACGTGCCGTCGCTGGCGGCGCCCCTGCTCGGCGAGCCCCCCTCGGCCGCCGCGACGAGCGCGGAGGTGCGGGCGCGCGTGGAGCGCGCGCGGGAGGTGCAGCGCGCGCGCGCGGGCGGGCGCGGCTCGGGCGTGAACGCCCGGCTGCGGGGCGGCACGCTGCGCAAGGTCGCCACGCCCGACGAGGGCGGGCGGCGGATCCTCCAGGGCGCCGTCGAGAAGCTGGGGCTCTCCGCGCGGGCGCACGACAAGGTGCTGCGCGTCGCGCGGACCATCGCGGACCTCGAGGGCTCGGACGCGGTGCGCGCGCTGCACGTCGCGGAGGCGGTGCAGTACCGCGGCCTCGACCGGCCGATCTTCTGAAGACCTGCGCCGCGCGGGCGGCGCGCTGCGGCCCCGCAGCGGCGGGGCGAGGAGGACGACGTGACGAAGCTGAGCGACAAGGTGAAGGCCCTCGGGCAGGCGCTGGCCGGCATCGAGAAGCAGTTCGGGAAGGGGAGCATCATGCGGCTCGGCGACGGCGCCGAGCCCGCGCCGGTGGCGGTCGTGCCCACCGGCTCCCTCGGGCTCGACCTCGCGCTCGGGGTCGGGGGCCTCCCGCGCGGGCGCGTCGTGGAGATCTACGGGCCGGAGTCCTCGGGCAAGACGACGCTCGCGCTCCACGCCATCGCCGAGGTGCAGCGGCAGGGCGGCGTGGCGGCGTTCATCGACGCCGAGCACGCGCTCGACGTGACCTACGCGCGCCGCCTGGGGGTGAGCCTCGCGGAGCTGCTCGTCTCGCAGCCCGACACGGGCGAGCAGGCCCTGGAGATCGCCGAGCAGCTCGTCCGCTCCGGCGCCATCGACCTCATCGTGGTGGACTCGGTCGCGGCGCTCGTGCCCAAGGCGGAGATCGAGGGCGAGATGGGCGACGCGCACATGGGCGTGCAGGCGCGGCTCATGAGCCAGGCGCTCCGCAAGCTCACCGCCGTGGTCTCGCGAAACCAGTCGCTCGTGGTGTTCATCAACCAGATCCGGATGAAGATCGGCGTGGTGTTCGGGAACCCCGAGACCACCACCGGGGGTCACGCCCTCAAGTTCTACGCGTCGGTCCGGCTCGACATCCGCCGCATCGGCCAGGTGAAGGACGGGGACCAGGTGGTCGGCAGCCGCACGCGCGTGAAGGTGGTGAAGAACAAGGTGGCGCCGCCGTTCCGGGAAGCGGAGTTCGACGTCCGCTACGGCACGGGCGTCGACCGGCACGGCGAGGCGCTCGACCTCGGGGTGGAGCGCGGCGCCGTCGAGAAGTCCGGCGCGTACTTCGCCCTCGACGGCGAGCGCATCGGGCAGGGGCGCGAGCGGGCAATCGAGTGGCTCCGCGCGAACCCGGAGGCCTACGAGCGGCTCGCGGCGCGGGTGCGCGGGAGCGTGAGCGCGCCGGCGCCGGTGATCGCGGCTGCGGGGTGATGGGTCCGGCCGACCCGCGGAAAATCGCCGCAGCTTCGGAATTCTGAGTGTGGACGCGTCGGTGCGTACCAGCCACACCGGCGGCGGAACGGTTACGTCATCGCACGCCTCGGAAGGGATCGAGGCGCTTCGAGCATGCAGCGTTCCGAGATCGAAGCGCTGCGCGCGCAGCGCAGCGCCGGGACCGCCGGAGCGGGGGCAGGCGCCGATTTCCGCGGGGTCTCGCGCGACCCGCGTGCACCGCCGCTCGAGTCGCATCGGTTGAGCGACGCCGGCGCGGTGTTCACACGACTGTTAACGCGTTAACTCCAGTGTTAACAGGACCTTGCCGCTCCGTGTCCCGTGTTCATGGGGCGCGCGAGTTGCACCTGGCCGGACGCTCTCACGGGCTCGCTCCTGCGCGGATCCACTCTCCGCACCGGACGCCGGCGCTTCGCCGGCGGCGGTCGAGGTGTGCGCAGCGGATGCCCGGTGGCGTGAACCCGAAGGAAGCCGAGGAGGCCTGGCGATGAAGCGAAAGGGGTTCTGGCTCGCAGGGATGTTCTTGTTGGTGGGCGGCATCGGCTGCGGCCAAGGCCTGGAGGACGAGCTCGCGACTGAAGAGTCCGCTGCGGCCGCGGACCGCACGCCGGGGTGGTGCGCGAAGCGGAGCGACGTGGACGGCGACGGTCACGCGAGCATCGACTGCGGCGGAGCGGATTGCGACGATCGCGATGCTCTCGTGAACCCGGGCGCGGCCGAGGTCTGTGGAAACGCGATCGACGAGGACTGCGACGGGAACGCCGCCGCCTGCGAGCCGCCGGGCACGTGCACCCCGACGGCAGAGGTCTGCGGGGACGGCGTCGACCAGGACTGCGACGGCAGCGATCTGGCTTGTCCTCCCGGCGCGTGCGCGGACCACACCTGCCTCACGTACACGGGGCCCGGCATGTGCGTCTCGTGCCACGCCGCGCAGGCGAAGGCGATGTTCGGCTCGCAGCACTATCAGTGGAAAGGCCAGAGCCCGGCGAACGTGAACGGCGTCTCGCCGCAGGGGAAGCTGAACGGCGTGAACAGCTACTGCATCGCGGTCGAGCAGGGGAACTGGGGGCAGTGCAACGCCTGCCACGTCGGGCGCGGCCCGAAGCCCTCCGCGATCCTGTCCGACGCCCAGCTGCAGAACATCGACTGCCTCCTCTGCCACCAGGATCAGTACCGGCGCAAGAAGGACGCCGCGACCGGCGAGCTCGTGCCCGACCCGGCCGCCATGTCGATCTCGATGGACCAGGCGGTGCGCACGGTGAAGCGGACGCCCTCCCGCGCGGCCTGCCTCCAGTGCCACGCCAAGGCGGGCGGCGGCGACGCCTACAAGCGGGGCGACCTCGCCCTCGCCCACGGGACGACCGGTGACCGGAGCTTCGACGTCCACATGGCGACGGCGGGCGGGAACCTCGCCTGCACCGCCTGCCACAAGACGGAGAGCCACCGGATCGCGGGGGCGGGCGCGGATCTGCGGGCGAGCGACTCGACGACGAAGATCGCCTGCACCGATTGCCACGCGAGCAAGGCCACGTCGACCGGCCACACCGTCACGGTGGCCGTGAACAAGCACGTGGGCCGCGTCGCGTGCCAGACCTGCCACATCCCGAGGTATGCGCGGAACGCCTCGGACAC
This sequence comes from Anaeromyxobacter sp. Fw109-5, assembly GCF_000017505.1. NCBI lineage: Bacteria > Pseudomonadati > Myxococcota > Myxococcia > Myxococcales > Anaeromyxobacteraceae > Anaeromyxobacter > Anaeromyxobacter sp. Fw109-5. Next base: position 4,371,428 of record NC_009675.1, on the reverse strand, counting down.
CCTCGCGACGGAGGCGACGGAGACGCACCGCGCGTGGCGCACGCCCGAGCTCGTCGCCGGCATCTTCCATCCGGGCGTGACGCTCGCGAACGATCTCGTCCCGCGCTACACGTTCTGGAACGGGCAGCAGGACACGATGCTCCTCGGAGACGCCGCGACGCGGGACCCCGCGACGGGCGGCTACCCCACCTCGCGCCCGGTGGGCGGCATCGGCGATCCGGCGGGCACGAAGCTCTTCCCGTTCAAGTACAAGACGGCTGAGCAGCCGCTCGCGGCCGGCATCCTCACGCCGATCGACATGGCGAGCTATCGGGCGACCGGCGACGCGCTCGCGGCGGCCACGCAGGGCGTCGCGAACATGGGCCTCGACCCGAGCGCGCCCGTCACGTGGGTCACGACCGACACGATGCAGCTCCTCAACCACGAGGTGGCGCCCAAGGCGCAGGCGCTCGGCGCGACCTGCACCGCGTGCCATGGCGCGGGCGCCACGCAGATGAACCTTCGGTCTCTCGGGTACGTGCTCAAGGCGGCGAAGTCCACCGTCTGCTCCCAGTGTCACTCGGAGAAGAGCTACTCCGGCTGGCAGAACGTGCACGACCGGCACGTCATGGAGAAGGGCTACGACTGCAAGTGGTGCCACGCCTTCTCGCGTCCGGAGCGCGGGCTCCGCTAAACCATGGTTCGTGATTCGCGGTCCCCTTCGGTGTCGCGAATCACGCCATGGTTTAGCCATGTTCTGACGGGGGCTGCGCCCCCGCCCCGCCGAGCGAAGCTCGTCGGGGCCCCACCCCTGCTACGCGGGGCCCGGGCGCGCTTCGCCCCTCGCATGGCTCGGGGCTCTCGCGCCGTCCCGCGGGCGGCTTCGCCGGGCTGTTTACGAATCACGCTCGGTCGTTTAGGCGAGGAACCGTCGACCCCCGGCCGGCGAGGAGCCGGCCGGGGCCTCGACGCTCCGTCAGAAGAAGAAGTAGCGCAGCGTGACGTTCGTCACCCAGCGCGTGTCCGACCTCAGCGCGGGGGTCTCGAGGCCGCCGATGTCGAACGGGTGGCCGAAGTGGACGCGCAGGAGCAGCGGCCCGAACAGCACGTTCACGCCGAGCACGCCGGTGAGGGTGCGGGAGTCCCAGGCGCCGAGATCGGTCCGGTTGACCGCCGTGGCGGCGCTCTCGAAGCGGTTGAACACGCCGCCGAAGTCGAGCGCGGCGACGCCCTCGAGGTAGTCGAAGATGAGCAGGCGGATGAGCGGATCGAGCGGGAACTGCAGCTCCGCGTTCATCACGTAGTAGTGCTGGCCGATGAGGTAGTCGATGTCGAGCGGGTAGAAGCCGCGCAGGTTGTCCGCGGAGGTGAGCCAGTAGCTCTTCTCCCACACCTGGCTCTCCTCGTTCGGCGAGAAGGTCGTGCCGATCGCGGTGCGCAGCCCGAAGTTGGAGCGGCCGAGGAGCTGCCAGTACTTCTGGGCGTCGGCCCGGAAGAAGCCGTGGACGGCGCTGCGGCTGGGCAGGTACCCGCCGCCGAGCTCGAGCATGAGCGACCCCCCCGCCACCGGGCCCGTCGCCATGTCGTAGCGGATCGTGTCGTAGCCGAAGCGCAGGGTGGGCGAGACCTGGAAGTTCACGCCCCCGTTCGCGTCCTTCCACCCGGCCGTGTCACCGTACGGCCCGCCCTGGATCTGGATCCCCTCGCAGACCAGCGTCACGGCGCCCGTGAAGTCGGTGAGGCAGTAGCGCTGGACCCCGCCCAGGGTGAGCTCCGCCTCGACGCGCCGGAAGCGGTCGAGCGGGTAGCGCAGCGCGCCGACCACGCCGAAGTCACGCTGGTAGTAGGCGAGGTTCGGGTCGAGGCGGTCGAGGTTCTGCTGCACGAAGTGGAAGCCGCCGAGGATCCAGGCGAGCCGCTGCGCGCGGTTCTCGAACAGCGCGAGCCCCTGGGTGTAGTCGAACGACCCGTACACCGAGAGGTCCACGTAGAGGATGTTGTCGCGCAGCATGTCCGAGAAGAGCACCGCCGCGCGCCCCGCCACCGAGCTGCCCGCCCCGCCCCCGTAGACGAACCCCGCCTCGGGCTTCCAGTTGCGGATGGAGAGCGACTCGTAGTCCTTCACGTCATCGGGCCAGGCGGCCTCCGGGATGGCGAGGACGTCGCCCGCGGGCGGCGCGACCGCGACGCCGGGCTGCTCGAGCCAGGCGACCTTGGGCACCTCGACGAGCTTGAAGAACCCGCCGTAGAAGGTGCTCGCGAACACGCCGCGTCCCTTGGGCGACGGGCCCGGGCTCGTGAGCCCCGTGGTGAAGTCGGTGATCCGCTGGATCGAGCCGTCCTTCAGCCGGTACAGGTCGGGCTTGCCGGCGACGTCCGAGCTGAACAGGACCGAGCCGTCCTCCTGAGGGAACGGGCCGCGGTCGGTGCTCGGGCCGGTGGTGAGACGCGTCCGCGCGCCCGAGCTGGGGTCGAGGCGGAAGAGGTTCATCCGGCCGTGGTCGGTCGCGTCGGAGGAGCAGTAGATGCCGTCCGCGCCCCAGGCCACGTCCTTCTCGACGTAGAAGTCGTTCGTGAGGCGCTTCGCCTCCCCGCCCTTGACGGAGACCACGTAGACGTCCGACTGGCCGTCGGTGGAGACGCCGGCGAAGGCGATCTGCGAGCCGTCGGGCGAGAAGGCCGGGTCGGCGATCTGGATGAACGGCGCGCCGCTCGGGGCACGCACGTCGAGCTTCCTGCGCCGGCCGAGCTCGATGCGTGGCGGCCGCCCCTCCTTCACGCGGTGCCGGAAGCGCTGCACGTGCAGCCGGTCGCCGATCCCGTCCTGCGCCGAGAAGGCGAGGATCCCGTGGCCGAGGCCGATGACGCCGTACTCGATGGGGTGGAGCGACTCGAAGCCGGGGGCGCTGTCGGAGACGATCTCGATGGCGCTCCGCGGGTTCCGCACGTCCATGAGGTAGAGCCGCGCGCGGCCCTTCCGGCGGTCGATGCCGCGGAACAGCAGCACGTTGCCGTCGGCGGAGGAGACGAAGTCCTCGGGCTCCGCGGGAAGCCGGCGGACCTCGCGGAGCTGGGAGAGATCGTGCTTCGCCTCGAGGTACTGCGGGTAGTAGCGGCGCTTCAGCCACGCGCGCCAGCGCGCGTCCACCTGCTCGATGGGCTCGTTCAGCACGCGCCGCACGAGGCCGCCGAAGTTCCGCGTGGTGCCGCCGGAGGAGCCGCCGCCGCCGAACCCCGTCCCGCCGTCGCCGAGGAGGTACGCGTTCTCGAGGAAGGCCTGGATCTTCTCCCGGCCGTACTGGTCGGCGATGAACGCGATGCGCGCCTGGCCGAGCTTGTACGTCGGGATGTACCCGCGGATGCGGTCCTCCCCGAACGGCAGCACGTCGTAGCCCCTGCGCGGATCGGGGTTCCAGACGAGGTCGCGGAGGTAGAGGTCCGTCTCCACGTCGATCCCGCCCTTCGTGTAGTACTCGGCGATCCCCTCGATGAACCAGAGCGGGAGGAACGCGATGGGCGAGGTCATCTCCTCGGCGCCGGCGGCCTCGAGCAGCTTCTGGATGGTGAACTGGTGCACCATCTCGTGCGTCGAGACCTCGGTGAAGCGCGCGTGATCGCCGAAGTAGGGGACCGACATCTTGAGGTCCTCGGGCGAGGTGACGCCCAGGACCGACTCGGTGACGGCGAAGACGTTCTGCGTCTGGAACTCGCGCTGCGTCGCGTAGAGGATGTACGGGATGCGCTTCGTCGGGTTGTAGTGGAACTGATCGACGAGCCGCGCGTAGGCGCTCTGGATCGCCGGCAGGGCCCGCTCCGCCTGGGCGCGCTCGTTCCGGTAGTAGTAGAGCCGGATGCCGCCGGGTCCGCCCCCGGGCGACGGGACGTCGATGAACTGCCAGTCGAAGTCGAACCAGGCCACCTGGTTCTGGCCGGGGCGCTCGGGCAGGATGTACGTCTGCTCGAGCTCCGCGCGGGACGGTGGCTTCTCCGCCGGCACCCGCTCCATCGCGTGCATCGCCTCGCCGACGGACGGCCCTGGTCCCAGCTGCGCGCCCGCCGCGAGCGGCAGCGTGAGGGCGAGGAGCGCGAGGACTCTCATTCGATGAACACTACGTAGGAGGGGTCCTCCGGGCGAGCAACCGAAAGGAGCCCAGCCAGGGCTCTTCCGCGGCGTGCCCCCGCGCGCCCTGGGTCGCCCGCGGCGGGCTGGGTCAGCCGCGCTCGGCGCGGATGGGCCAGCGGACACCACCGATGCTGATGGCATAGCGTCCCGTCCCTCGGGGGTCCTCGTCGACGGCGAACCCGAACGCGAGCTGCCCGGCGCGGGTGAAGCGCGCGCGCTCGCCGCCGGCCTTCACGCGGCAGCGGAACACCCCGTCCGCGCCGAGCGAGAGGGTGGCGGGATCGAGCCGCTCGCGCGTGCCGTCGGAGAGCAGCAGCTCCGGCGCGTCCCCGGGCGCACCCTCGACGATGCCCCGCACCGTGTACGGGGTCTCTCCCACCTCGACGTACGCGGACTCGCGCCCCACTCGCACGAGCCACCTGCCGTCGGGTGCGCGCGCGAGCGAGCGCCAGAGGACCTGCAGCGTGCGCGCGTGGGTGATGGGCTCGCCGAGGTGCAGGAAGCGGCCCTCCTCGTCGATGGAGAGCCCGCTCCGGGATCGCAGGAGCTCGAGCGCGGCGTCGTCGGGCGTCGTCACCGGCGCATCATAGGTCCGGCGGCCCTCGTTGCGGAGCCGACGGGCGGGTGGTAACGAACCGCCCGTGACTGGGAAGACCGAGCCGGTGGTGCGGATCCGCTGTGAGGCCGAGGACGAGGCGCGCTGCCGCGCGGCCCTGGCGCGGGCGGGGCTCGAAGCGGAGCGCTCGCTCACGTGGCTCGTCGTCCGGGACGCCTCTCCGGACGCGGTGAACGAGGCCCTCGCCGCGGGCGGCGCCGAGCCGCGCGTCGCCGTGCGGCAGCGGATCGGCCAGCTCATCGGCTGGCTCCTCGATCGCGAGGGAAAGCTGGAGGGTCGGGCCGTCAACGTGCAGGCGCTGGTCCGGCGCGTCCTCGAGGACGGCGGGCTCACCGGGCGCTACCGGCCGAAGCCGCTCGACGCGCTGCTCGGGAGCGCGGCGGTCCTATACGGCGAGCTGGTCGAGAGCGCCGCGGGTTTCGTGTCGTGGGATCGCTTCGTCGCGCTCTTCTGCGACGAGGCGGGGTAGGCGGACGGGCGCGCGGGGCGGAGCCGCCGCTCACCGCAGCGCCAGCCGCAACAGGTTCAGCGCCTCGAACGCGGCGGTCTTGCGGATCCGCTCGCGGTCGCCGCGATAGAGCCGCTCGACGGCGGTCGTCCCGCCGGGGCCGGCGAGCGCGACGTGCACGGTGCCCACCGGCTTCTCGGGCGTCCCCCCGGTCGGCCCGGCGATGCCGGTGATGCCGAGCCCCCAGGTCGCCCGCCCGGCGCGCCGCGCGCCCTCGGCGAGGGCGCGGGCCACCGGCTCGGAGACGGCGCCGTGGGCGGCGAGCAGGGGCGCGGGCACGCCCAGCACCGCCTCCTTCATCGCGTTGGCGTAGGCGACCACCCCGAGGTCGATCACCGCCGACGCGCCGGGCACGCCGGTCACGAGCTCGGCGAGGAGGCCTCCGGTGCAGCTCTCCGCCAGGGCGACCCGCTCGCCGCGGGCGGCGAGCCGCGCGACGACGAGCGCGGGCAGCTCCTCCTTCGCCTCGCCGAAGACGGCGTCGCCGAAGATGCCGCGGACCGCGGCGGCGATCCGCGCGGCGCGCGCGTCGGCGCCCGGGCCGGGCACCGTCCACTTCACGTGAACCTCCGGCCAGTGCGCCCGGAAGCCGAAGCGGACGCCCTCGTTGGCCGGATCGTCCATGACCGGCCGCATCGCGTGGTCCGCGTGCGATTCCGGGACGGCGAAGAGCTTCAGCAAGCGGCTCGCGGGCACCTCGCCGAGGCGCGCCGCCACGCGGGGCAGGAGCCACTCGTCGGCGAGCCCCCGGTACTCCACCGGCACGCCGGGGAAGCACACCACCTCGGCGCGGCCGATGCGCACGGCGAAGCCGGGCGCGGAGCCGAAGCGGTTCGGGATCACCTCGGCGCCGCGCGGGAAGCGCGCCTGCTTCTCGTTGTTGGGCGTCATCGCCCGCCCGAACTTGCGGAAGCGCTCCTCGAGGGCCCGCAGGGACGGCTCGTGCAGCTCGAGCGGCACGCCCAGGACCGCGGCGACGCGCTCGCTCGTGAGATCGTCCTCGGTCGGCCCCATCCCGCCGCTCACGACGACGAGGTCGGAGCGCCCGCTCGTCTCGCGGAGCGCCGCGTCGAGGTCGGCGCGATCGTCGCCCACCAGCGTCTTGCGGCGGACCATGACGCCGAGATCCCAGAGCCGGTCCATGAGCCAGGTCGAGTTGGTGTCGACCACCTGACCGGTGAGGAGCTCGTCGCCGGTGGAGAGGATCTCGACGTGGAGCGGCATGCCGGCCTCCAGGATCACGAGCCGAGCGGCGCGCACCACCAGCCCGCCCCGTCGCAGCCGGCGAGGAGCCGGAGCGCGGCCGCGACGAGCTGGAGCGCGGCCCAGGCGAACACGCCCGCGGCCACGTCGTCCATCACCACGCCGAAGCCGTTCTTCACCCGGTCGAAGGCGGAGGCCGGCCAGGGCTTCAGCACGTCGAAGACGCGGAAGAGCAGGAAGCCGAGCAGCGCGGCCGGCCAGGAGAAGGGGACGAGCGCCATGGTGACGAGGTAGCCCGCCACCTCGTCGACGACGATGGGGGACGCGTCCGCGACGCCCCAGTACGCGCCGGCGCGCTGGGCGGCGTAGGCGCCGAGCGCCGTCAGCGCGGCGACGGTCAGGAGGTAGAGCGCGGGCGAGAGGTGAGACAGCGCGAGGTAGACCGGGATGGCGCCGAGGGTGCCGAAGGTGCCGGGCGCCACCGGCGCGTAGCCGCACGGGCCCCACGCGGCGAGGAGCACCCACGGGCCGGGGGGCTGGGCGGGACGGGGCGCGCGGCGGAGCCCGCGGGCGCGGAGGCGGCTCATGAACGCGGGAGCGGCGGGCGGAGGGGAGCCGGTCACGCGCTAGATGTACTCGTCCTGCTGCGGCTTTTCCTCGACGTCCTCGGGCTCGGGCTCGAGCGCCTCGTCGGCCTCGAGCTCCGCGCGGATGGCGGGCGGGAGCGACGCCTTGTCGGGCGCCGGGCGGGCGCGGGCGAGCACCGCCTCGGCGAGGCCGAGCGCGATGTAGGCCGCCATGTAGACGACGAGCACGAACGACGCGCGCGTGGCCATGCCGACCGCGACGCCCGCGAGCGTGAAGAACGCGAAGATGGTGAGGCTGCGCGCCGAGAGGTGGACGTCCTTGAACGTCCGGTAGCGGACGGTCGACACCATCAGGAACGCGAGCAGCGCGACGACCAGCGCGATCGGCACCCCGGCCGCGGGGTCGGTCGTGGACGCGAAGTGCCGGTAGTGCGCGATGACCAGGGAGACGATCGTCCCGGCGGCGAGCGGGATGGGCAGGCCGACGAAGAACCGCGAGGATCCCTTGTCTCCCCGCTGGGCGAGGACGTTGAACCGGGCGAGGCGGAGCGCCCCGCAGGCGGCGAAGGCGAAGGAGACGAAGAAGCCCACGAACCCGAGCGGGGCGAGGGCCCACTTGTAGACGAGGAGCGCGGGCGCGGCGCCGAAGGAGATCACGTCCGCGAGGCTGTCGAGCTGCACGCCGAAGTCGGACTGGGTCTTCGTCATGCGCGCGACGCGACCGTCGAACGCGTCGAAGAACATCGCGAAGAAGATCGCGAGGGCCGCCTGGTACAGCTGCAGCGGGGTGGCCTCTCCCGCACAGAGGGTGAGCGCGTAGAAGCCGAGGAGGATCGAGCTCACCGTGAAGAGGTTCGGGAGCACGAACATCGCCTTGCGCAGGTTGATCTGCATTTCCGCGCCATCCTCCTCGGTTGCCGGCCCCGCCGCCATGGCCTGCGTGCAGGCCGGGCGCGGGGCCGGTCGCCCGCTCCCTCGACCGGCGACGGCAGAGGCTGTCACGGGCGGGTTTTTTTGTCGAGACGCCGTCGTCGCGTCAAGGCGACCCGCCACCGCACGGCGTCCGGGCGCGCTCGCCGTCGCCGAGCATCACCCGGGCGCCACTCCCGCAGTCCACCCAGAAGACCGGGTCCACCCTCCAACGGTTCATCCGCGCGGTCGCCCGCGCGCCCCCGGCGAGGACGAGGCCCGGGCCGTTGCCGGCGAGGAGGTTGCCGTCCAGCTCGGCGGTCGCGCCGTCGAGGAGCACGATGCCACCCGCCGCGCCACCCGCCGCGTCGACGGCCGAGAGGCGCACCGTGCCCCCCGCCGCCTCCACCGCGGCCCCGCCACAGTGCACGAGCGTGCTCGCGGAGAGCGCGAGCGAGCCACGTCGCACCTGGACGCACGCACCGGGGATGCCCTCCTCCTCGCTCGCCCCGGCGACGACCACGGCGGTGCCCTCGACCCGTGCGCCCGCCGCCACGGCGATCCCCGCGGGGCCCGGCGAGCGGATGACCACGCCGTGGAGCGAGGCGACGCCGCCCGCGACCGAGATGCCCGCCTCGCGCGACGGGCCGGTGATCGCGACGTTTCGCAGGGTGAGGGTGCCCGCGTGGACCGTGGCGCCGGAGCGGGCGCCCCGTACCCGTGCGCCGTCGATCGTCGCCGCGCCGCCTTCGCCGATCAGGCCCACCTCGCCCTCGACGTCGAGGTCCACCCCCTCCAGCGCCCCCGCCACGATCCGGGCGCCGCACCCGCCGCCCGCTGCGCGTACGCCCGTGAGGCGCAGCGTCCCGCCGTCGACCCGCACCGCGCAGCGCGGACCGCTCGCCTCCAGCGAAAGCGCCGCAGCGTGCGCGTCGCGGTCCGCCGTGAGCGCGTCGAGACCCTCGGGCGCCACGAGCCGCGTCCGCGCGGCGCCGGCGCCCTCGAGCCGCACGCCGGCGGGGAGGGAGATCCCGCCCCGGTGGGCACCCTCTGCGAGCCGCACGAGGTCGCCCGGGCGAGCGCGCGCCAGCGCGGTGGCGAGGTCGGCCCCCGCCGGCACGTCGATCGTCGCGGCGAGCGCGAGCGGGAGGGCGGCGGCGAGGAACGTCGACATCGGAACTCCACGTGAAGGGCGGGGCAGTTTGACCGGACGCGCGGGTCATTGATACACGACAACCATCATCCGCCGCGTCCCCGGTGGAACGAAGCCTCGGGGGAGGGTGAGGGGAATCGGGGCGCCCCGCGAGCGACATCGCGGGGCGCTCTTCTTCCTCAGCGGGTCGCGTCCCCCGCGCCGGCGCCCGACGCCGGCACGACGCCGAGCCAGGCGAGCGGATCCGACGGCTCCCCGCCGCGCCACACCTCGAAGTGCAGGTGCGGGCCGGTGGCGCGGCCGGTGCGACCGACGACGCCGAGCGGTCCCCCGGGCTCGACCGCGTCGCCGGGTCCGCAGAGCAGCGCGGCGAGGTGGCCGTAGCGCGTAATGAGGCCCCCCTCGTGCCGGACCTCCACCATGAGCCCGTAGCCTCCCATCCAGCCGGCACGGACGACGAACCCCTTGGCCGCGGCCGCGACGACGCGCCCCGCATCGGCGGCGAGGTCCACGCCGAAGTGCATCCGCCGGCGCCCGTCGAGCGGGTGCGTGCGCATGCCGTAGACGCTCGAGATCCCCGCCTGCTCCACGGGCCAGCGGAGCCGCGGCGGCGCCGTGCGCGCGAACAGGCCGAGCCCGAGCGCGCGGGCCGTGGCGATGCGGCTCGCGAGCCGCGCGCCGCGGGAGGAGACGAGCGCGGAGAGCTCTGCGGGCGCCGGCCCGTGATGCCGCAGGTCGTAGTCCCACTCCGCCTCGATCGTCACGCGCGCGCGGACGAGCTCCAGGAGCGGCGTCTGCGGGAGCGCACGGCCGAGGTAGGCGTCGAGCTCGCCCGCGAGGGCGCGCCACGCGCGGATGGCGTCATCGGGGAAGCCGCGCCCCGCGGGCGCGCGCGCGCGCCGCTCGCGCGCCTGGGCGGCGAAGCGGAGCAGCGTCGCGTCGATGGGCGGGCCCTCCGGCAGCTCGCTCGCGATGGACTCCGGCGCGGGGAAGTCCAGGGGCGGCGGCGGAGGCTCCTCCGGCTCGACCGCGCCGTCTTCCACGCCTTCCGGGGGCCTCGCCGTGAACCCCGCCTCGGCGAAGGACATCTTGCCGGCAGGGGCCGGGCCGCAGGCGAGCCCGGACGCGAAGGCGAGCGCGATGGCGTGGAGCGCTGCGCGGCGAGGGACGGGGGACACGCGTCGCGGATGCTAACACGCGTTCCCGCGCCCTCCTCGTCGCCGCCCGCGCGAGCGGCACCCCTCGGGACGAGCCTGGCGGAGAGCGATCGCGGTCACGCGGCGCGAAGCACGCGCGCGATGCGGGCGAGCGCGTCGTCCACCTGGGCGCGCGAGACGTCGAGGTGGGTGACGAGGCGGAGCAGCTCGGGGCGCGAGCCCTCGGGGTTCGCGAGGACGCCCTCGCTCGCGAGCCTCGCCGACAGGTCCGCGGCGCTGCGGCCCGTGAACGCGACGAAGACGAGGTTCGTCTCGACCGGGAAGGGGAGGAGCCCGCCGAGCTCGGTGAGGCCGTCGGCGAGGCGGCGCGCGTTCGCGTGATCCTCGGCGAGCCGGCCCCGGTGGTTCCGGAGCGCGTGGAGCCCCGCCGCCGCGAGCACGCCGGCCTGGCGCATCCCTCCGCCGAGCCGCTTCCGCAGCCGGCGTGCCTCGGCGACGAGGTCCCTCGAACCCGCCACGAGGGAGCCCGCCGGGGCGCCGAGCCCCTTCGAAAGGCACACCGAGACGGTGGTGGCCTCCCGGGCGTACTCCGCTGGCGCGATCCCGGTGGCGGCGCAGGCGTTCCAGAGGCGGGCGCCGTCCAGGTGCAGGTGGAGGCCGCGGCGCCGGGCGAGCTCGCCGAGCGCGCGGATGCGCTCGAGCGGGTAGACCGCGCCGCCGCCGCGGTTGTGGGTGTTCTCGAGGGCGACGGCGCGCGTGCGCGGGAAGACGTCGCCGGCCGGCCGGATCGCCGCCTCGACCTCGACCGGATCGAGGAGCCCGCGGTCCGCTGCGATGGTGCGGGCCTGCACGCCCCACAGCGCCGCGAGGGCGCCGCTCTCGAACGAGATGCAGTGGGCGCCCGCGTCGCAGACGATCTCGTCTCCGGGGCGGGTCAGGACGCCGAGCGAGACCTGGTTCGCCATCGTTCCCGAGGGGACGAAGAGCGCCGCCTCCTTCCCGAGCAGCGCCGCGACCTCCTGCTGCAGGAGGTTCACGGTGGGATCCTCTCCGTAGACGTCGTCGCCGACCTCGGCGCGGGCCATCGCCTCGCGCATGGCGGCGGTGGGGCGGGTGACGGTGTCGGAGCGGAGGTCGATGGGCGTCATGGGTACGGGAGCCTAACTCTCGCGCGGCGGGGTGGCCGGAATTCCGCACGCCGTCCGATTGCCCGCAGGCCGCGTGCGGGGTCGCCATCCCTCAATTCAGGCAGAGCGGGCGCGACCCGCCAGCCGGGCGAGACGCCGGAACCAGACGAGCTTGACCTGGAAGCCGGGGTAGGCCTGGTTGAGGCCGCTCGGGTTCGGGAGGACGAAGACGCGCGCTCCCGCGAGCCTGGCGCGCTTGGCGCCCGGGCCGGTTTCCCGGCCGCCCGGGAAGACGTGCGGGTAGAGGCTGACGCCGACGAGCGCGACGATCCGCGGACGGAGCGCCGCCACCCTGTCCGGGAGAGCGCGACCGCCCTCGCGCAGCTCGTCGCGGCCGAGCTCCGCCGCGCTCCGGGTCGCGCGCGAGCAGACGTTGGTGATGCCGAGGCCGCGGGCGGGCAGCGCGACGTCGTCCTCGGGGGCGTGCAGCTCCGCGGTGAGGCCGGAGGCGTGAAGCAGCCGCCAGAACGGGTTTCCCTTGCTCGCGAAGTGGTGACCGACCTCGGCGGAGCGGAGCGACGGGTTGATCCCCACGAAGAGGATGTCGAGGTCGGGCGCCACGCGGTCGCAGAGCGAGAGGATGGGGGCGTTCGCGACCGGCATCGGGTGCGATCTAGCCTAGCCGACATCAGGCCGCCTGCGTGCGTACGCCGCCGACGCCGATGCCGACCGCGATCTCCGAACCGCTCGTGGTTCGACAGGCTCACCACGAGCGGGCTCTCGCTGGTTCCGCTCGCCCTGAGCCTGTCGAAGGGCGAGCGACCCCGACCCCGACCCCGACCCCGACCCCGACCCCGACCCCGACCTTGTCATTCGTCACATCGGCTCGCGCTGGACTCGGGACGAGGTGCCGACCGCGCGCCCGCGGTGGGCACGCGCGAGGGAGCAGTACGAGCCAGGGAAAGCGGCCTACGAGGGGGCCGGAGGGCCGGCGTCGCCGCGCGTCCGCCGCGTCGCCGGAAGACGCTGCGGTCGGCTTTGCTCCCGTTCCGCCGACCGCGGTCACGTTGCCCACAAGCCCTGCTGAATGGCAGCTGGCGCGGCGCCGGCGTACCCCGTCCGCTCGGAGGCGCTCTCACGCCGGAAACGATCCATGTGCTCGCGCCCGTAGGTCTGTTCGGCGTGCAACAGGTTGTGCGACCTGCAGGCGACCCGGAGATTCTCGAGCGTCGAGAGACCGCCCAGGGCCTGCGGGTGGATGTGGTCGAGCTCCAGCTGCCAGCGGCTGTTGCAGCGCCGCCCGTCCGGAGCGACCCAGGCGCAGCGTCCGCCGTCGCGCTTCCAGACCTCGCGCCGCACTATCGCCGGGATCGCCGTCCGGGATCTTGTGCGAGAGCAGCGCGGTGAGCGTCGAGGTCCTCCTTGCAGCCCCGGTCGATGGTGACCCGCAGCGACCAGCCGCTCTCGCTCACGGCGCGGGTCTCCGCCCGCGTCTTCGGGCGAGGAACGTCGGGCAGCGCGGAGACCGTGGGCGGCAGCGACCCACCAGCCGCCGCCGGCGCGGGGATCGCCTCCTGCGGCTCGGCAGGTCCGGCATGGACTGCCGCCAGCGGCAGCGCCGGGGCGCTCGCGGCTGAGGCGCGGTCGGGCAGCTTGCGCAGGCCCGCCCGCGGAGCGGTGCGCGCCTGGAGCGAGGCGACGAGGTGATCCACCTCGGCCTTGGTGCGGTACGCGGCCCGGGCGACGAGGTCGGGCAGGTTCTCCTCGGTCAGCACCTGGCCGAGCAGCTGGACGGTGGAGATGCAAAGGCGGCCATCCCGAAGCGCGTCCTCGAGGCTGGGGAACCGGCGCAGCACCCGCATCGCCTGGATGCGTCGCCCGGCCGCGCCCTCGCGCAGGTGGAGCACCTCCAGGCAATACGCCCAGAGCGAGGGGTACCCGGCGTCCACGTACGCGCGGCGGCGATCGAACACCTCGAGGTGGAGGAGGAACTGACGTCGCGCTCCTGGCCTGCAAGCTCGCGCAGGCGCTGGGGGAGCAGGGTCGAGTCGAGGGCGGAAGGGGCGATCGCGGGCATGGTGCACCTCCTGTGCACCCTTCGTAACACGCGATTTCCGCACCTCCTGAGACGCGCCAGGATCGCGCCTGCGCCGCTTTCCGGGCCCGCCCCTTCGCCGTCCACGCGGCGCGCCGGACGCGCACGGCGCGCCCTGCCTGCGCTCGCGAGGAGCGTGCTCTCGACGTGCCGAGGACGTCGAAGCGCGTTTCGCCTCGAACCTCGTCAAGAGGGCAACGTTCACCCACCGCAACTGGGACTCGCGTGGCTCGGCAAGAGCTGTCGCTGGAGAAAGCAGGGACTCGTAGTGAATGCCGCCGTCGGCCGAGCGGCGCGCAACTTCCTCGGACCTGCTCTGCCCGCTCGTCCAGTCCTGGCGCCGACGGCGACGAAGACCCGCCGCGTGCCATGCCCGAGGCGCGCCGGGAACCGGGCGCTTCTCCCCTCGATGCCCGAGCCCTCTGCGTCGAGCGGCGCCACACAACCCCGCGCGCGCGCGCGTGCTGTCGCCGTGGGATGTGACGAATGAAGAGACCCCGACCCCGACCCCGACCCCGATTTCGACCTCGACCCCGACCTCGACCTCGACCTCGACCTCGACCCCGACCTCGACCCCGACCTCGACCTCGACCTCGACCTCGACCTCGACCTCGACCTCGACCTCGACCCCGACCCCGACCTCGACCCCGACCTCGACCTCGACCTCGACCCCGACCCCGACCTCGACCTCGACCTCGACCCCGACCCTTCGCCTGCCGCCCCGCGCCGGAGTGCTAGCATCCGCGCGCCATGCCGACGCCCGCGAGGAGACGGCCGCCGCCGGCCGAGAAGCGCGCCCGCGCCGCCGAGATCGTGGACCGTCTCTCGCGCGCCATGCCGGACGTGCGCATCGCCCTCGAGTTCGAGGACGACCTCGAGCTGCTCGTGTCGGTGATCCTGTCGGCGCAGAGCACCGACGCCGGCGTGAACCGCGCGACCCCCGCGCTCTTCGCCCGCTACCGGACCGCCGCGGACTACGGCGCCGCCGCGCCCGAGGACCTGTGGCCGTTCATCCGCAGCCTCGGCCTCTACCGCAACAAGGCGAAGGCGATCGTGGCCGCGATGCGCGCCATCGCGACGGAGCACGGCGGGCGCGTGCCGCGCACCCGCGAGGCGCTGGAGGCGCTGCCGGGCGTCGGGCGCAAGACCGCCGGCGTCGTGCTCGTCCACCTCGGCGCCGCGCACGCCTTCCCGGTGGACACCCACGTCGGCCGGGTGTCGCGCCGCCTCGGCCTCACGCGGCACGAGGATCCTTCGAAGGTGGAGCAGGACCTCATGGCGCTCCTCCCGGAGGAGCGCTGGGGCGAGGCGCACCAGCTCTTCGTCTGGCACGGCCGGCGGACCTGCGACGCGCGCCGTCCGGCCTGCTCGCGCTGCCCGGTCGAGGAGCTGTGCCCGAAGCGCGGGGTGCCCGCGGCGATGCGGAAGTGACGCTCCGAGGTCAGCGGACTTCATCGCTCGTCGTAAACCAGGTACGATGAGTGGACCCGGAGGCTCGATGCGCCGATCGCTCGCGGTGATCTCATGTGCGTTCCTCGCCTGCGCCCACGCCGACAGGAAGGCGGCTCCGGACCCGCTGGAGGTTGCCTGCGCCGCCGCGGGAGGACGGGCGTGCCGTGACCTCGGCTGGAAGACGCTCCGTGGACCTGCGAGCGCGAGCGCGGATCGCGCCGCTGCGCGGCTCTTCATGGAGGGCTGCGAGACGAAGGACGCTCAGTCGTGCGCAGACCTGGGCGCGATGTACGCGGTAGGTCGGGGCGTGCGCCAGGACGACGGCCGCGCCTGCGCGCTCGGGATCGCGGACGCGTGCGCGCGGGCTGGGCTCCAGGTACCGGCCGATGCGCGCGCGCCGACCGAGACGGTCGCGCCGAGCGGGGCGGCTTTCGGGCACGCGAGGCCGCGCGACGCCAAGGAGACCGCTGCGGCGGTGGAGCACGCCGCCGAGTACGCGCGGTACTTCATCGCTCGCGACCTCCACGAATCGCTCGGGGCGACGCGCGCCGCCCTCGAGGCGGACCCGCCGGCGCCGGAGGACGACTTCCAGCTCATTCGCCGCGTCGCGTCGCTGCGCCGGTGGAAGGTGTCCGACTGCCTACCGGTTTACGTCTTCCCGAACCAGGACGCTTCGCCGGAGAACGCGTGGGTGAGCTTCGGCATCGGATCCGACGGGCGGACGCGCTCGGTCCGGGTGGCGCGAACGTCCAAGTACGCCTCCGCGGAGGCCCCGGAGCGCTGCATCGCCGACGAGGTCGCCACCTGGGAATTCCCGGCGCCGCGCGTCGGAGGGCGCATCTGGTTGCTCGTCTCAGGGACTGGGCCGAGGCGCGAGGTGGACCCGGTGGCGTCCACGACGGGTGACGGACCCGTGTACGGCATGGAGGGCTACACGAAGCCGGCCATGGCGAAGGCGGGATGCGTCAAGAGGGGCATCGCGGTACCCCCGAGCCTCGCCGCGCAGCGATCCACCTTTCCCCGGCAGATGCTGGTCAAGTTCGCGATCGGGAGCGGCGGGGACGCGTCCAGGTTTCAGGTGATGAGCCCCACGGACGCTCCGGTGAAGCTCGCGCGCGTGATCGAGGAGGCTGTCCAGTCGTGTCGCTGGATTCCGGGAAGAGATCCCGAGGGGCGCCCCGTCGAGATCTGGGTGGTCCTGCCGCTCCGCTTCACCTCCGGGTGATCGCGCCCGAGCGCGTTCCGGGTCAGCGAATCAGCACGCGCACGATCAGCGGCACGATCAGCGCCGTCACCAGCGCGTTGAGTCCCATGGCCAGCCCGGAGTAGGCCCCGGCGCGCTCGTCGAGCTGGAACGCGCGCGCCGTCCCGATGCCGTGCGAAGCCGTGCCGAGGGCGAGCCCGGCGGCGACGGGATTCTTCACGCGCAGGAGGCGGAGCACGCCCGTCCCGATCACCGCGCCGGTGATGCCCGTGAGGATCACGAGCGCCGCCGTGAGCGAAGGAAGCCCGCCGATCTGCTCTGCGATGCCCATGGCCACGGGAGTCGTCGCGGACTTGGGCGCCAGCGAGAGCAGCGTCCCCGGGGACGCGCCCAGCAGACCCGCCGTCCCGATCGCGGTCGTCACGGCGGTGAGCGAGCCCGCGAGGAGCGCGGTGGTGAGCGGCACCGCGCGAGGCCGCCCGCGGTGCAGCTCGCGGTGGAGGGGCACCGCGAGCGCCACCGTCGCCGGCCCGAGCAGGAAGTGGACGAACTGCGCGCCCTCGAAGTAGGTCGCGTACTCGGTGCCGCTCAGGTGCAGGACGGCGAGGAGCGCGAGCACCGAGAGGAGCACCGGGTTCGCGGCCGCGTGGCGGCGGAGGCGCCGGTGCAGGAGATCCGCGCCGACGTAGACGACGACCGTGAGCGTCAGCCAGAGGAGCGGGGTCCGCGCGAGGTAGACCCAGACCTCGGTGATGCGGGTCACGAGGGCGCCTCCTCGGTGCCCGCGTGGCGCCGCAGCAGGCGATCGGCGATCCAGCCGGTCACGCCGATCGCCGCGACGGTGCTCACCAGCACCGCGGCGACGAGCGCCTGCCACTCGGCCGCGAGCCGCGCGGCGTGGAGCATGACCCCCACGCCTGCGGGGACGAACAGCAGGGACAGGTGCGACAGGAGCCCGGAGGAGACTGTCACGAGGGGCTCGTCGCGGGGGAGACGGAGCTCGAGCGCGGCGAGCAGGAGCAGCATCCCGAGCACCGGACCCGGGACGGGCCACTGGAGCAGGCGCGCCACGAGCTCGCCGACGAGCTGGAACCCGAGGAGGACCGCCCACGCGCGAAGCATCCCCGAGGCCTGACGGGCGCCGGCCGGCGATGCCACGCCTGGATGGAGCCGCCCCTTCCGTCCGCGGCGGAACGCTCTCCACGAAACGTCATCCCCGCGCCGCGCCGCGCGGCCGCGCCAGGGCGGCGTGCACGAGGAGGCCGTCACCGAGGGTCTCCTCGTCGACGAGGGTCAGGGCCTCCCTCGGCGTCCCGCGTCGGTCGCTCCCCCGCCCCACCGGCGGGCGTGCGCCCATTGCCGCCGCCCACCTCGCGTGTTAGGACGGTTGGTGCCGGAGCCGCTCGGGCGAACGCGTCGGTCTGCAGGAACGGGGGCCGCCGAGGAAAGTCCGAGCACCACAGGGCAGGGTGCCGGTTAACGACCGGTCGGGGCGACCCGCAGGACAGTGCCACAGAGAACAGACCGCCGAACGGCGTCCTGAGCTTGTCGAAGGACGCGCGTGGCAAGGGTGAAACGGTGCGGTAAGAGCGCACCGCGCGCCGGGTGACCGGCGCGGCACGGAAAACCCCACCCGGTGCAAGGGCAAATAGGGAGGCGACCGGCCCGGTCATTGCCTCCGGGTATGGCCCGCTCGAGACGCGCGGCAACGCGCGTCCTAGAGGAATGTTCGCCGCCGCGGGGAAACCCGCGGGACAGAACTCGGCTTACAGAGCGGCTCCGGCATTTTCGTTTTCCCCTGATGGCGTCGCTCGTCCCTCGCGCCCCGAGGCACGATGCCCTCACCCCCTCGCGGTGACGCCGGACGGGGGCGCACTCCGCCGGGACGGCGGCTTCAGCGCGGCGGGAGTGCCCCCGAGTCCGCTTCGCCCTGGAGAGCGCGGCACGCCGCGCGATCACCCGCGAGGCACTCGCGCTGCCACCCGTGGATTCTCCGGCATCGGGCGGCGCGGTCGAAGCCGAAGTTCGCCGTCACGCCTACGCCCGCGCCGTAGAGGAGAGGCACGACGGCGATCGCGCTGGCGAAGCAGGAAGCGCACTCCTTCTCGTTGCGCGCCGGGTCCAGCGTCGCCGAGTAGACGAGCATCGCGGTCCCGGTAGCCAGCAGCGCCGCGCTCGCCACGGCGTCGGCGATCGGGGCGGCGCGGGACTCGGGGCATCGGACCGGTGCGACGGGGTCTGCGGGGATCGCCGGGTCGCGAGTGAACACGATGGAGCAGCCAGCGGCGAACTGGCCCCCGAAGACCAGCACGACGAACCACGCGATCCTTCTCGCTCGCCGAGTCGCGCGAGGGAGCGCCGGCGTCGCGTTCGTGCGTACGAGGACGGGAGCGCTGCGCATCACGAACATCGGCGCTGTTCACGGCTGCAGGTTGGCGGTGGTCGTCATCGGGGAGCCGACACTGAGCGAAGCATCTCGCGCTCATCGATGTCAATCGTGCGAGGGATGGGGCGCCGAGCCAGGGCGCGCCGTCGAGGCGACGCGGGTCGCACCGATCGTCACCTCGTGCTCGCGGGCCGGCATGCGTTCCAGGGCGCTGGCTGGTAGAGCGCCCCGCCGCCCCATCAGCACGCGAGCCGGACCAGGTCGTGAGCGGCCCGGCCGCGATGCGGGACGGAGCTCGAGGCCGCATCATGCGTGGCCTCGCCAAGTCGCCCGCCGACCGTCCGCGTCCGGCGGAGCGCGGACCGGCGGTACCGTGAGGGACAAGCGGAGGTCCAGTCGACCACGAACAATCCTCCGGCGGCCGTGAATCGGAAGGAACCCCATACGGCTGACCGCGGCAGCGTCAGGCACGTCGCCGCCCAGCTGCGAGGTGCGCCGTGGCGAAGATGAAGGTCGTGCAGGCTTCGAGGCCGAATGGTCCGTTCGAGGTCGCCTCGCGCGAGGTGCCCGATCCCGGCCCTGGCGAGATCCGCGTCAGGGTGGAGGCCTGCGGCGTCTGCCACAGCGACGCGGTGACGAGGTCCGGCGCGTATCCCGGGCTCACGCTCCCGCGCGTGCCCGGCCATGAGATCGCCGGCCGGGTGGACGCGGTCGGCGCGAACGTCACGGCGTGGAGGGCCGGCGACCGGGTGGGCGTGGGCTGGCACGGGGGTCACTGCTTCGTGTGCACCGCGTGCCGCAAGGGTGACTTCATCAACTGCGTGAAGGCGCAGATCACGGGCGTCACCCTGGACGGCGGCTACGCCGAATACGCGGTCGTGAGATACGAGGCGGCGGCGCGCATACCGGATGGCCTGGAGGCAGCCGAGGCCGCCCCCCTGCTCTGCGCGGGGATCACCACCTACAACTCGCTGCGCAACAGCGGCGCGCGGCCCGGAGACACCGTGGCCGTGCAAGGCGTCGGTGGTCTCGGGCACCTCGCCATCCAGTACTCGGCGCGGATGGGATTTCGGACCGTCGCGCTCTCGCGCGGCGTGGACAAGAGGGCGCTCGCGCTCGAGCTCGGCGCCCACGAGTACGTGGACACGCAGGAGGTGGATGCGGCGGAGGGCTTGCGGAGGCTCGGCGGGGCCGATCTGGTGCTCGCGACCGCGCCGAACAGCGCTGCGATCGCGAGCACGGTGAACGGGCTCAAGGCGCGCGGCAAGCTGCTCATCGTCGCCGCGTCGTTCGAGCCGCTGCAGCTGTCGGCGCTCTCGCTCCTGTCAGGGAAGACCATCGCGGGGTGGCCGAGCGGCAGCGCGATCGACTCCGAGGAGACCATGGCGTTCAGCGCCCTCGGCCACGTCCGCCCGCACGTCGAGAGGTTTCCGCTCGAGCAGGCAGAAGAGGCCTTCGGCAGGGTCATGGCGAACCGCGTCCGCTTCCGCGCGGTGCTGGTGCCCTGAGGCACCAAGGCCGCCGCCGATGCGCGTCGAGGACGCTCGAGGCGAGCTGCGACCGTGGACGAGCGGCTGAGCCTCGATGGCCTCCACGCGGACTACCTCTTCCTCCCCGCGCCAGTCCCTCGGGCGGCCCGCGCGACCGCGCCGCTCCTGGCGCGGGACGAGCCTCGCCGCCCGCGCCGTGCGGACGATCGCGGCCGGACTCCTCGCGACCGCGAGCGGCCCCGAGGCCGTGGCGGACGAGCCGGCCGCGGCGTCCGGCGAGCCGGGACTCGGGACGGTCGTTCAGGCCGCCGGTGCGCGCTACGACACCCCGCGGCTCCACCGCCTCTTCTTCGGCGACGAATACCGGGCCCTCTGGGTGCTGCCCGCGACGTTCGAGCTCCTCGACCTGCGCCGCTTCGCCGGGGGGCTCACGCCCGTCCGGCGTGTCGGCGCCGGCCAGAGCAGCGGCCTCGCGCTGCGCGGCGGCGACGGTCGCGCGTACACGTTCCGAGCGACGGAGAAGGACGCGACCCGCGGCCTCCCCGAGGAGCTCCGGCGCACGATCGCCGGCGAGATCGCGCAGGATCAGGTGGCGGCGATCCACCCCGCCGCGCCGGTCGTGGCGGCGCCGCTGCTCGAGGCGGCGGGCGTGCTCCACGTCGAGCCTCGCCTCGTCGTGATGCCCGACGACGCGGCGCTCGGCGAGTTCCGCGGCGACTTCGCGGGCGTGCTGGGGACGATCCAGGAGTTCCCGCGCGCCGCGGAGGCGGGCCAGCCGGGATTCGCCGGCGCGACCGAGATCGTCGACGGGCGCGAGCTCCTGGACCGGCTGCGGGCGAACCCCGACGAGCGCGCCGACTCCCGGGCGTTCCTCCGCGCGCGGCTGATGGACCTGCTCCTGGGCGACTGGGACCGGCACCTCGGACAGTGGCGCTGGGCGAAGGTGCCGGGGCAGGCCGGCTGGCAGCCCATCCCGGAGGATCGCGACTTCGCGCTGTGCCGCTTCGAGGGCCTCCTGCTCGCCCTGGCGCGCAACTGGAATCCACGATGGGTGTCGTTCGGCGACGACTACCCCGGCATGCTCGGGCTCACCTGGCAGGCGTGGCCCCTCGATCGCGAGCTCCTGTCTGATCTGGAGAAGCCGGCGTGGGACGAGCTCGCCGCGGATCTCCGGCGCCGGCTCACCGACGACGTGATCGACGCGGCCGTCCGCCGGCTGCCGGAGGAGTACCAGCGCGTGGACGGCGCGCGGCTGGCGCATGACCTGCGGCGACGCCGCGACCGCCTCGGGCAGGCGGCGAACCACTTCTATCGCCACCTGTCCGAGGAGGTCCGCGTCGCGGGCACCGACGCGCCGGACGTCGCGGAGGCGATCGCGCTCCCGGGCGGCGGTCTCGAGGTGGTGGTGTCACGCGCGGACGCGACCGGCGCGCCCGTCGGCGAGCCCTGGTTCCGCCGCCGCTTCGAGCCGCGCGAGACCCGGGAGGTCCGCATCGACCTGCGCGGGGGCGCGGACCGGTTCGCCGCTCGCGGGCGATCGGGAGTGCGCGTACACGTCCTCGGGGGCGAGGGCGACGACCTCCTCGATGACGCGGCGGGCGGTGGGACGCGGCTCGCGGACTGGCAGGGGCGGAACCGCGTGCTGCGCGGCCCGGGCACGGCGCTCGACGAGCGGCCGTACACGCCTCCTCCGCTCGAGTCGGAGGTGCCCTTCATCCCGGCCCGGGACTGGGGCCGACAGACGACCTGGCTCCCCTGGTTCGCGTTCACCCCCGAGCTCGGCGTCTTCCTCGGCGCCGGGGTGCAGCTCGATCGGTTCGCGTTCCGGACCCACCCATACCGGAGCCGCCAGCTCATCCACGTCGGGTACGCGACCGGCGCAGGCGGGTTCCGGGGCCACTACCACGGCGAGCTCCGCCGCGAGAACGCGGCGGTGTTCTACTCGCTCGTCGCGCGGGCGTCGCAGGTCGAGATCCTGCGCTTCTTCGGGTTCGGCAACGAGACCCCCAAGGAGGAGAGCACCTCGTTCTACGAGGTGAAGCAGACGGAGCTCTCGCTCGCGCCCCTGGTGAACGTCCCGCTCGCGTCGCGGTTGACCCTCTCGCTCGGGCCCACGCTGCATCACTTCTCCATGCGCCGGCCCCAGGGCACGTTCATCGGCCAGACGCGTCCCTACGGCTCCGGCTCCTTCGGGCAGCTCGGCGCCCTGGCCGAGCTCGAGCTCGACACCCGCGACGTCCCGGCCGCCGCGACGCGCGGGACGCTCGTCAGGGCAGGCGGCACGTTCCACCCCGCCGTGTGGGACGCGGAGCACGCCTACGGCGACCTCCACCTCGACGCGTCGACCCATCTCACGGCCCCCTTCGTCCTGCGCCCGACCCTGGCGCTGCGCGTCGGCGCGAAGCGGGTGTTCGGGACGTATCCGTTCCAGTCGGCGGCGTTCCTCGGCGGCGACGCGTCGCTGCGTGGGTTCAGCAGCCAGCGGTTCGCCGGCGACGCCAGCGCCCACGGCAGCGCCGAGCTGAGGCTGTCCTTCGGGCGCTTCCACCTCGTCCTCCCCGGCGAGTGGGGCGCCTTCGCGCTCACCGACGCGGGCCGTGTGTGGCTGCAGGGCGAGGACTCGGACCGCTGGCACACCAGCGCGGGCGGCGGGATCTGGTTCGCCTACCTGAAGCGGGCGAACACCGTCACCCTCTCGGTCGCCCGCAGCGCGGAGAGGACCGGCCTGTACGTCGGGATGGGGTTCCCCTTCTGAACCGCGCCCCCTCCGCCCGGGCGTCAGGCGCCCTCGCGCGCGCGCTGCGGATCTTCGGCGAGGTCGAGCCGTCGGAGTCGGGGAGAGTATTCCTCCTCCTCCTCACCCTGTTCGTGCTCCTCGTCGCGTACTACGTGCTCAAGACCGTCCGCGAGCCGCTCATCCTGGCGGGCGGCGGCGCGGAGATGAAGTCGTACGCGGCCGCCTTCCAGGCGGCGGCCCTGATCGCCTTCGTGCCCGCCTACGGCTGGATCTCCACGCGCGTGAGCCGCGCCCGGCTCGTGGTCGCGATGGGCCTGTTCTTCGCGGGGACGGTGGAGGTGTTCTACCTCGCTTCGCTCGCCCGGCTGCCGTACCTCGGCTTCGCCTTCTACGTCTGGGTGGGGATCTTCAGCAACGCGGCGATCGCCCTGTTCTGGTCGTACGCGAACGACCTCCACGGCCCGGAGTCGGGCGAGCGGCTCTTCCCGGTGATCGCCATCGGCGCCGCCGCGGGCAGCCCGGTCGGCTCCAAGCTGGCGGAGCGGCTCTTCGAGGGCGGCGCCTCGCCATACCAGCTGATGCACGTCGGGGCGGCGCTCCTCGTGCTCCAGCTCGCGCTCTACCGCATCGTGGAGCGCAGGACGCGGGGCACGCCGCGCGCGCAGCGCGCGCCGCTCGCGCCCGGCCCGGGCGGCTTCGGGCTGGTGTTGCGCTCCCCCTACCTGCGCCTCGTCGCGGTGCTCCTCGTCCTCCTGAACCTGGTCAACGCCACCGGCGAGTACGTTCTCGGCCGCTCGGTGGTGAGCGCCGCCCGGCTCGCCTCCGCCACGGATCCGGCGCTGGACGTCGCCGCGTACATCGGGGCGTTCTACGGGCGGTACTTCTACTGGGTGAACGTCGCCTCCGTCGTCCTCCAGGCGTTGCTCGTGTCGCGCCTCGTGAAGCGGTTCGGCCTGGCGGGCGCGCTGCTCGCGCTGCCGCTCGTCGCGTTCGGCGCCTACGCCCTCGTGGCGACCGGCGCCGGCCTCGCCGCGACCCGCTGGGCGAAGACCGCCGAGAACGCGGTGGACTACTCGGTGATGAACACGGGCAAGCAGATGCTGTGGCTCCCCACGGCCCGGGAGGAGAAGTACAAGGCCAAGCAGGCCATCGACAGCTTCTTCGTCCGCGCGGGGGACCTCCTCTCCGCCGGCGTCGTCTACGCCGGCACCACCTTCGTGGACGTCGGGATCGTCGGGTTCGCGTCCCTGAACCTGCTGCTGATCCCCCTGTGGGCCGCGACGGCATGGGCGCTCGTCCGGCGCTATCGATCGCTCTGCCTCACGTGCTCATGACGTCATGGTTCGGTGCGGGCCTCGGGGCCTTCGAACGCCGCCGCGCCGCGGCCGCGTTCCTCACGGTCTTCGGCGTCGCCGTCGGGCACGCGCTCCTCGAGACGGCGCGTGACGCGCTCTTCCTCGCCCGCCTCCCCGCCTCGCAGCTCCCCTGGGCCTACCTGGCCATCGCCGTCGCGGCGGCCGGGCTGTCGCGCGTCTCGTGGCCGTCGGGCCGCTCCTCGCTCGGGCGGCGCAGCCTCTCGCTGATGCTGCTCACGACGGCGGCGGTGACCGCCGGGCTCTGGGCGCTGGGGCCGGCGGGTGACCCGTGGAAGCTGCGGGCGCTCTACGTGTGGACGGGGGTCAACGCGACGGTGACCGGGCTCCAGCTCTGGCTCATCCTGGGAGGGTTCTGGACGGTCCGGGAGGCGAAGGGGGCCTTCACCGCCCTCACCGTCGGTGGCCTCGTCGGAGGCGTCGTCGGCGCCGCGGTCGCGCGCGCGCTCCTGACCGTCTCCCCACCCGCGGGCCTGCTGCTCGCGAGCGCGGGGGCGCAGGCGCTCACCGCGGTGGGTCCCGCGCTGCTCCTCTCGCCCGGGGGCCCCGCCCTGACGCGGCCGCGCGCGCCGCTCGCTTCCTCCATGCGGATCGTCCGCGAGCACCGCTACGCGCGCGGGCTGGCGGCGCTCGCGCTGCTCTCCACGATGGCCCTCACCGCGGCCGACTTCGTCTTCAAGAGCGGCGTCGCCCGGTCGGTTCCGGCGGGCGAGCTGGGCGCGTTCTTCGCCGGTACGTACACGGCGCTGAACGCCCTCGCGCTCGGCACCCAGCTCTTCGTCGCCGGGTGGCTCCTGCGCGTCCTCGGCCTCACGCGGACCCAGGCCGTGCTGCCGGGGCTGCTCCTGCTGGGCTCCGCGGGGTTCGTGGCGGGCGGCGCGCTCGTCGCGGCGCTCTTCTTGAAAGCGGCGGACGGGGCGTTCAGGGACGTGCACCGCTCCACGAGTGAGCTGCTGCTCGTGCCGTTGCCCGACGAGCTGCGCTCCCGCACGAAGCCGTTCCTCGACGTCGCGGCGCGCCGGGGTGGCCAGGCGCTGGCGTCGCTCGGGATCCTGGCGGCGATGGCGCTCCCGCGCCCGGAGACGTGGGTCGCCGCGGCCTGCGCCGCGCTCTCGCTCGCCTGGATCGTCCGGGCGCGTGAGCTGCGCCAGGGCTACCTCGACGTGTTCCGGAGCGCACTGCGGGAGGGCAGGCTACGCGGTGGAGCGGAGCTGCCCGCGCTGGACGTCCCGGCGTTCGAGGCGGTCCTCGCGGCGCTCGGCAGCGGCGACGACGCCGAGGTGATCGGCGCCATGGACGTCCTCGCGGACGGAGGGCACGTCCGGCTGATCCCCACGCTCGTGCTGTACCACCCCTCCGAGGCGGTGGCCCTGCGGGCGCTCGAGCTGTTCGAGCGCGGGGGTCGCCGCGACTTCGTGGGGGCGGCCGATCGCCTGCGCCACCACGCCAGCCCACGGCTCCGCGCTGCCGCGCTCCGAGCGCGCACGGCCGCGGTGCCCGACCGCGACGTCCTCCGCGCGGCAGCCGCCGATCCGAGCCCGGTCGTGCGCGCCGCCGCGTCCGTGGCGCTCGTCTCGCTGGGCGAGGACCCGGTGGACGCGGCTCCCGCCCTCGAGGAGCTGCTCGCCGACCCGGATCCGGAGGTGCGGCGTGAGCTCGCCCGCGCCGTCGCGCAGCGACCCTCGCCCGTCTTCGAGGAGCTGCTCGAACGGCTCGCGCACGGCTCGGAGCCGGCCGTGCTCACCGAGGTGGCGCGCGCCATGGGCACGCTCCGGAGCGAGCGGTTCCTGCCCGTGCTGGTGCGCCTGCTGGCGCAGGGGGAGGTCCGCGGCGCGGCGCGCACGGCCCTCCTCCGGTTCGGCGAGCGCGGGCTCTCCTTCGTCGCCGCTGCGCTCGCCGATCCGTCTCTCCCCCACGCCGTGCGACGCCACCTGCCGCGGACGATCAGCCGCTTCCCGGCGGAGGCGGCTGCCCCCGTCCTCCTCGGGCGACTCCTCGTCGAGCCGGACGGGATGGTGCGCTTCCGGATCCTGCGGGGCCTGGGGCGCCTCGCCGCCGACCACCCCGCGCTCCCGCTCGATCGCGAGCTCCTGCACCAGGCGATGGAACGAACGCTCGAGGTCACCTTCCGGCTGATCCACTGGCGCGCCGTGCTGCTCGAGGGTGCGGTCGAGGACCCCCGGCGCGCGACCGCCAGCCACGACCTGCTCGTGGCGCTCTTGCGTGACAAGGAGCGGCACGCCGTCGAGCGTCTCTTCCGCCTGCTCGCCCTCGAGCTGCGGGGAGAGAACCTCCACGACGTGCACCGCGGCCTCTCGAACACCAGCCCGGAGCTGCGCGCCTCGAGCCTCGAGCTGCTCGAGCACCTGCTCCCGCCGGCGCTGCGCGAGCCGGTCCTCGCCCTGGTCGACGATCTCCCGGACGCCGTTCGCCTCGCCCGGGCGGGCGCTCACTACCGCGTGGAAGCCCTCGGCTACGAGAGGCTGCTCGGGGTCCTGCTCGAGTCGCCGGGGGACGCTCTGCGGTCGCTCGCCGTCCACCACATCGGGGAGCTGGGCCTCCGGGACCTCCGCGAGCAGGTGGAGCGGCTGCAGCTGGAGCACCCCGCCGGCGTGCTCCAGCGCGCCGCCGCACGCGCGCTTCGACGGCTCTCCGGTGCGGGAGAGGGGCTCGCCGATGCTCGATGAGGCGTTCGTCCAGGCGCCGCGAGGGCCGAGGCTCGGGCCGGTGGAGCGGCTGCTCTTCCTTCGCCGTATCCCCGAGTTCGGGAGCCTTCGCGTGGCAGACCTCGCGTTCCTCGGCGAGAACCTGCGGGAGCACTTCACTCCCCGTGGCGGCGTCCTGCTCCGCGCCGGGGAGCGGGTGGCGGCCATGCACGTGCTCCTCGAGGGGCGCGTCCGGGTGCGGCGGCACGGGCGCGAGCTCGGGATCGCCGAGCGCGGCGCGGTCCTGGGTTCGGCACTCCTGCTCGCGCGCGACGAGGACGGGCTCGAGGCCGTGGCCGAGGACGACACCGCCACGCTCGCGCTGGACCGGGAGTCCTTGCTCGACGCGCTCGAGGAGCGCTTCGGGATCTTCCGGAGCGCGCTGCGCGGGGTCGCGCGCGAGCTCGTCGAGCTCCTCGCGGAGCACCCCGCGGAGGCCGCCCCCGAGGCGGTCCCGGCGACGCTCCCGGGTTTCACCGATGGAGAGATCGATCTCGCCGAGCGGATCCTGCTGCTCCGGAGCCGGCCTCCCTTCCAGGCTTGCAGCATCGACGCCATCGCCGAGCTGGCCCAGAGCACGGAGGAGGTGCGCTTCCCGGACGGCCACGCGCTCTGGCGGGCCGGCGATCGTGCGGTGCAGACGCTGTTCCTGGTGAGGGGCGCGGTCCGCTGCGCTCCGCCCGGCTGCCGGGCGCCGTTCCGCGTCGGCGCGGGTCAGAGCCTGGGAGCGCTCGAGGTGCTCGCCGACGTGCCGCGCTGGTACGACGCGGTCGTCGAGGAGCCGGTCCTGGCGCTGCAGGGCGAGCTGGAGCACGTGCTCGACGTCCTCGAGGACAACGTCGACATGGGCGTCGAGTTCCTCTCGTTCCTGGCGCGGTCCTCGGTGCGCGTCCGCGAGCGGATCGCCGAGCGGGCGGGATCGCTGCCCGAGCTGCTCGATTGCCGGACCTGAGCACTCGAGACCGCGCGCTCGGCCCCGGGTGACGTGTCGAGGCGAGCTTGCAGCGTCGTTCGCCCCGTGCATCATTGACGGCGGCATCGGCTCACCGAGGACCGGCATGACCGAGTCGCTCCCCCCGCTCGAGACGGCTCACCGCGTGCTCCAGCCCCGCAGGCTCGGGTGGCTCGTCCTCGCGCTCGTCGCCGCGGCCGCGGTCGCCGCGATGCTCGCGCTGCCGCGCATCGCGCAGGATCCCGCGTACCATGCGTTCGCGGACCGCCGTGCGCTCCTCGGGATCCCCAACGCCGCGGACGTGCTCTCCAGCCTCGCCTTCCTCGCGGTCGGCCTCCTCGGCCTGCGGGTCGTCGCCGCGCGTGACGTCAGCTTCGTGAACGCGCGGGAGCGAGCGCCGTGGGCCGTGACGTTCTGGGGCGTGCTGCTCACGGCCGTGGGCTCCGCCGTCTACCACCTCTCGCCGACGAACGCGTCGCTCGCCCTCGACCGGCTCGCGATGACGGTCGGCTTCATGGGCCTGCTCTCGGCGCTGATCGCCGAGCGGCTCGGGGCCCGGGGGCCCCTCATCCCGCTCCTGGTGCTCGGCGCGGCGACGGTCGTCTGGTGGTATGCGAGCGAGGTGAACGGCGCTGGCGATCTTCGCCCCTACGTCGCCGTGCAGGCCGCTCCGCTCGTCGCGATCCCCCTCCTCGTCGTGCTCGTGCGCCCGCGGTACACGGGCTCCGCGTGGCTCCTCGCCGCCCTCGCGCTGTACGTGGCCGCGAAGCTGGCCGAGGTGCGCGACGCCGCCATCTTCGCTGCCACCGCTGGCGTCGTGAGCGGCCATACCCTGAAGCACCTGCTCGCCGCGCTCGGGATCGGCGCGCTCGTCCTGATGCTCTCGCGCCGGCGGCCACTTCCCGAGCCCCGATCATCACGCGGATGAGGTGACCGGAGGGCGCGCGGCGGCGGCATCCACCCACGTCCACCCTGCTGCAGTTCGCCGCAGGGCGCGAGATCCCGCCGCGGGTGTAGCCTCGCCTCCATGCGAGAGGAAGAAGGCGCTGGCTCTGCCGCCCTGCTCGAGCCCGGAGAGAGCGGGACCGGTAACACCCGCGGCGGCCTGTGGGTCCTGTTCGTCGCCGCGCTCTCGGTCGGGATCTGGTTCGCCTCGCACGCGCACCGCCAGCGCGGGCTGGAGGAGACGCGGCCGGTCTCCGGGGAGCGCCTCGACGCGCCCGACGACGCGGCGTGCCACGGGAAGGGCACCGCCGGCGAGCGGTGCGGCTGAGGGGGCTCGCCCCGCCCGCTCACCCCGCCGTTCTCAGCTTGCGGTAAAGCGTGGAGCGTCCCACGCCCAGCCGCTTGGCGGCCGCCTTCATGTTGCCGCCGCACTCCTCGACCACGCGCCGGATCACCGCCGCCTCCTGGGCCTCGCGGGCGCTGCGGAGATCGCCGTCTCGCGGCTCGTCCGCGACCTGGAACAGCTCCGGGAGCACGGCGCGCAAGGCCTCCGATCCGACCTGGTCCGGGGCCCGGTGCGAGTAGAGGACCGCGATGCGCTCCAGCACGTTCTCGAGCTCGCGGACGTTCCCCGGCCAGGCGTAGCCCTGGAGCCAGGGGAGGAGCAGGGCGAGCGCCCGCGGGAGCGCGTCCGGCACGCCGTGGCGCGCGAGCGCGTCGCGCAGGAGCGCCTCGGCGATGGGCGCCACGTCGTCTCGCCGCGCCCGCAGCGGCGGCAGGTGGATGGGGAGGATGTTGAGCCGGTAGTAGAGATCCTCGCGGAAGGCGCCGCGCGCGATCTCGCGCTTGAGATCGCGGTTCGTCGCGGCGACCACCCGGACGTCGATCGGGGTCGGGTCGTTGCTGCCGAGCCGCAGCACCTGGCGCTCCTGCAGCACGCGCAGGAGGCGGGTCTGAAGCGTGATGGGGACGTCTCCGACCTCGTCGAGGAAGATCGTGCCGGTGTGGGCGGCCTCGAAGAGCCCGGCCCGCCCGCCGCGGCGCGAGCCGGTGAAGGCGCCCTCCTCGTAGCCGAACAGCTCCGACTCGAGCAGCGCCTCGGGGAAGGCGGCGCAGTTGATGGCGACGAAGGGCCGGTCGCGGCGCCGCCCGGCGTTGTGGACGCCCTGCGCGATCATCTCCTTGCCGGTGCCGCTCTCGCCCGTGATGAGGACGGTCCCCTCGGTCCCGGCGTACTGCTCGGCGAGGGTCCGCACCGTCCGGATGGCCTCCGACGTGCCCACGATCCCCGCGAGCTCGTAGCGGGCGATGAAGCGGCGCGGCCGGAGCTCGGAGCGGAGGTCACGGTCCACGCGCAGGAGCGTCCTCGAGTCCTGGCAGGTGAGCACCGCGCCGGAGAGGACACCGCGCTGGCGCACGGGGATGCGGCTCACGACGAGGCTGCGCCCGCCGAGCTTCTGGAACGACCGCAGCTCGGGCGCGCCCGTCTCGAGGACCCGGGCCAGGGACAGCTCGGGTGCGACGCTCGAGAGGCGCTTGCCCACGAGCTCCACCCCGCGCGCGCCGAGCAGCCGCTCGAAGCCGGGGTTCACCACCGCGATCCGCTCGGCCGCGTCCACCGCGACGACGGCCTCGTCGATGTGGGCGATGACGCCCGCGAGCTGCTCGCGCCGCCCCCGCTCCGCCCGCGCGACCTGCGCCATCTCGATGGCCCGCTCGATGGTCGCGCAGACGCACTCCAGCGAGTAGAGGAGCACCGACTTCAGGCCGGCGCGCTCGGCCTCGTCGCAGGCGGGGCCGGGGCCCACCACCACCTCGAAGCCGTGGGCCGCGAGCTCCGCCACGGCGGCCCGGGCCTCCTCGGGGGTGACGTAGGCGCGCTGCTCGATCTGGACGCCGCGCAGGAGGTCCTTCCAGCGCTCGAGGCCGGGCAGCACGCGGCGGAAGTTCACCACGCCGACGCGGCGCCCGAGGGTGCGCGCGTGCGCGAGCGCCTGGAGCGCGTCGGTGGTCGAGACGTCCACCAGCGCCACGGGGACGGGCCCGTGGTCGCGCAGGTACGCGCCGTTGGAGCCGGCGGCGACGAACGCGTCCACCCGCTCGTCCGCCTCGGTGAGGCTCTGCGCCGTCTCGAGCGCGCCCTCGAAGCTCAGGTCGAAGACGCGCACCTCGGCGCGGTCCGCGTAGATGGGGGCGGCGCTCTCGAGCACCTGGCGCAGCCGGCTCGAGCTGAACGCCCAGATGACCGGCTTCTCGTCGCTGCGAAAGGGCACGGGCGCCTCGGCAGCGTCCGCGGGGCTCACCCTTCGACAGGCTCAGGGTGAGCGGCAAAGTGCCAGGTCCGGGACGCAGTGTGCCAGGAACGGTACGCGACTGGCTCGCCCGCCGCCAGTGGGAACCCCGCCGGAGGGCCCGGCTTCACGAAATCCAGGGGCTTAGGCGCAGGCGCGCGGCGCTGGCGCAGCGGTTGCTCTTCGTCGGTGGGACGGCGGACATCGACGAGGAGCCCGACCGAATGAGGATCCACGAGTACCAGGCGAAGGAGCTGCTGCGCGGCTTCGGGGTGACGGTGCTGCGCGGAGGGCTCGCCACCACCCCGGCCGACGCCGAGCTGGCGGCGGCCGTGCTGGACACGCCGATCTGCGCGATCAAGGCGCAGATCCACGCGGGCGGACGGGGGAAGGCCGGCGGCGTGAAGCTCGCCCGCTCTCCCGAGGAGGCGCGCGATCACGCCGAGGCCATGCTCGGCATGGTGCTCGTCACCGCGCAGACCGGCCCGGCGGGGCAGCGGGTCCGCAAGCTCTACGTGGAGGAGGGCTGCCGCATCGAGCGCGAGCTCTACCTCGGCATGACCGTCGATCGCGAGACGGGGCGCGTGACGATCATGGCGTCCCGCGAGGGAGGCGTCGAGATCGAGGAGGTCGCGAAGCTCCACCCCGAGCGGATCCTGCGGGCGGAGGTCGACCCGCTCACCGGGCTCCAGGCGAACCAGGCGCGCGGCCTCGCCTTCGGGCTCGGCCTGCGGGGGGAGGTCGCGAGCAAGTTCGTGAAGCTCGCCGCCGGCCTGTACCGGGCGTACGTCGCGACGGACGCCTCGCTCGCGGAGGTGAATCCGCTCGTCGTCACCGCGGAGGGTGAGCTCGTCGCGCTCGACGCCAAGCTCGAGCTCGACGACAACGCGCTCCACCGTCACCCGGACCTCGCCGCGCTCCGCGATCCCGACGAGGAGCAGCAGCGCGAGCTCGAGGCCAAGGAGCACGACCTCTCCTACGTGGCGCTCGAGGGCGACATCGCCTGCATGGTGAACGGCGCCGGGCTGGCGATGGGCACCATGGACATGATCCAGCTCGCGGGAGGCCGGCCCGCCAACTTCCTCGACGTGGGCGGCGGCGCGAGCGAGGCGAAGGTGGCCGCCGCGTTCAAGATCCTCCTGGCGGATCCCGGCGTGCGCGCCGTGCTCGTCAACATCTTCGGCGGCATCATGAAGTGCGACGTCATCGCGAAGGGCATCCTCGCGGCGGCGCGGCACGTGAACCTCTCGGTGCCGCTCGTGGTGCGGCTCGAGGGGACGAACGTGGAGCTCGGCAAGGAGCTCCTCGCGCAGAGCGACCTCGAGATCATCCCGGCGGACGACCTCGCCGACGCGGCCCGCAAGGCGGTCGCGGCGGCGCGGGAGTCGGTGCGGGCGGCGTGAGGCGGCAGCGGGCACTCATCGGAGCGGAGGGGTCGTGAGCATCTTCGTCGACAGGAACACCAAGGTCCTCGTGCAGGGCATCACCGGCGCCGCCGGCAGCTTCCACGCCGAGCAGATGCTGGCCTACGGGACGCGGGTCGTCGCCGGCGTCACCCCGGGGCGCGGCGGCACGCGCTTCGAGCAGCGCGTGCCGATCTTCGACACGGTCGGGGAGGCCGTGCGAGAGACCGGCGCCAACGCGAGCGTCATCTTCGTCCCGCCGCCGTTCGCGGCGGACGCCATCATGGAGGCCGCCGGCGCGGGGGTCCCGCTCGTCGTCGCCATCACCGAGGGGATCCCCGTCCTCGACATGGTCACGGTGAAGCGGTTCCTTCAGGACCGTCCCGGCGTCCGGCTCCTGGGCCCGAACTGCCCGGGCGTGATCACGCCGGGGCAGTGCAAGATCGGGATCATGCCGGGCCACATCCACCGGCCCGGTCCCATCGGCATCGTCTCGCGCTCCGGCACGCTCACCTACGAGGCCGTGAAGCAGCTCACGGACCTCGGGCTCGGGCAGTCCACCGCCGTCGGGATCGGCGGCGATCCGGTCAACGGCACCGACTTCGTGGACTGCCTCTCGCGGTTCGAGTCCGACCCCGAGACCGAGGCCATCGTGCTCATCGGCGAGATCGGCGGCTCGGGCGAGGAGTGGGCCGCGCGCTACATCGGCAAGAACGTGACGAAGCCGGTGGTCGGCTTCATCGCCGGGCGGAGCGCTCCTCCCGGACGGCGCATGGGACACGCGGGCGCCGTCATCTCCGGGTCGAGCGGCACCGCGGAGGCCAAGATCGCCGCGCTGCGCGAGGCGGGCGTGGTGGTGTGCGAGAGCCCCGCCGGGATCGGCGAGGCGGTGCGGCACGTCCTCTCCCGCAGGAAGGCGCGGAGCGCGAAGCGCCCCGCCGCGCCGCAGCCGGCGCGGCGAGGGCGGCAGCCGGTGACGCGACGTCGCGCGGCGCGCGTCGAGCAGGATCCCCCCAACCTCTAGCGCGAGAACCGGGGGTCCCGGAGGCGACACCCGGCCGGCGTCCGAACGGCCGGGTGTCGCCGCCGGATCGAGCGGGCGCTGCCGGCCGGAGGCCGGCGGGCCGCGCTGGCGTGGCCGTGCTCCGGGGCGGTGAGGCCGTCCCGCGGGAAAGGCACATCGGGGGTCCCTGTACTGAGACCGCCTGACTTGGAGCACCTCGCTCGCGGGTGATAGCTCTCTCCCCGTACTGACGGTCGGGCTCCTGCCCGACAGCGCCGGGGGGCGCCAGACATGTTCGATCCGCGAAGCGCGCCGCACGCCGGGCGCACACGAAGGCCCTGCGTCCGAACGTCCGCTCTCCTCGCCGCCAGCGTCTTGGCCGCCTGCTCCTCGTCCTCTGCTCCCGGCCCGGCGCTGGAGGGCAGGGACGACGCCGTGGTGGACGGGACGCTCGCGCACGAGTTCACGATCGGCGCGACGGACGCGTCCAGCGCGTACTCGAACGCGGCCGTTGGCTACGCGGCCGGGGGCAACCATCTCGTCGTGTGGGAGCAGCGGGCCTGCAGCGGCGGCACGTGCGACGGAGGCCCGACGCTGCGCGCGGTCCACGTCGGACCGAGCGGTGTCGTGAACGGCACGCCGTTCGCGCTCGGCAGCGGCGCGTCGCAGACCGCCCCGGCCGTCACCTTCGACGGCACGAACTTCCTCGTCGTCTGGGTGGAGGGGGCCCAGGTGCTGGCACAGCGCGTGAGCGCATCGTCCAGCGCGGCACCGGTCGTGGATTCGGCGCCGGTCTCCGTCTACGCGTACACCAGCGCTGTCCGTGGAGCGCCCGCGGTCGCCAGCGCCTTCTCCGCGGCCGCCCCGCCGGAGTACTTCGTCGCGGTTCAGGACGGAGCGGACCTCAGGGGCGTGCGGCTGAACCTGAACGCGAAGGGGGCGCTCACGCGGTCCAACGGGCTGGCGACCATCGCCGCCACGACGGCGACGGGGTGCTCGGTGGTGGGCACGTGCGAGGCTCGCGCCCCGTCGCTGGCCAGCGACGGAGCCGCCTACGTCATCGCCTGGGGCGTTCACGGTACGTCGGTCTCGGCGACGGGCGTCTACGCGGCGAGCGTGACGAACAAGCAGGCCGGCGTCCAGGTGGGCACGGTGCGTCGGCTCGACGCTTCGTCGGGCTCCGCCACCGCCGCCGCCCCGCGCCTCGCGTGGGCTGGCGGGCGGTATCTCGTCGCGTGGAACGAGAGCGCGAGCACGACCACCGCGATCCGGCTGAACGCGGACGCGACGCTCGCCGACGCCGCGCCGTTCCCCGTCTCCCCGGCGGGCCTGGGGGGTGACTGCGCGGTGACCGCCTCGGGCAGCAGCTTCGTGGTCGTGTACCGCCGCGCGGCCGGGGCGTCCTCCGCGCTGTACGGGGCACGCGTCGGCGCCACGGGAGCGGTCGCGGACGCGAGCGGGTTCTGGATCGAGGCAGGCCGCTCCCTGGACGCCGTCTCCGCGGACGCCAGCGGCAACTTCGCCGTGCTCAGCACCGTCGCGCTCGACGCTGCTCGCACCGGGATCGTCGGACGGGTCGGCCCCGCCGCGGGCTACCCGGTCACGATCTCGGGCACCGGGCGCGGCGCGGGGACGGTGACCTCGCTGCCCGCCGTCGACGACGCGTTCTGCCCCACCTGCCAGGGCAGCTACGATCACTCCTTCGCCATGGGAACGGCGCTCGAGCTCGTGGGCCGGTCGGCGACAGACCGGTTCAGCGGCTTCGCAGGAGATTGCACGGGACTCACCTGCGACCTCGTGGTGGACGGTCCGAAGGTGGTGGGCGCGCGGTTCGACGCGCTGTACCAGCTGACCGTGGCGAGGGGCGGGACGGCGGGCGGGACGGTGGTGTCGGACCCCGCGGGCATCGCGTGCGGCACGGGCGGCGCTTGCGAGGCGAGCTACGTCGACGGCGGCACCGTCACGCTCACCGCGACGCCGGCGAGCGGCGCGTCCGTGGCGTGGTCGTTCCCGCAGGGAGGCTGCACCGCGACGGGCGACGTCGCGACGTGCACGCTGAGCGCGCCGCTCACCGCGCAGGCCGAGTTCGTCGCGACGGCGCCCTCCACCGCCCTGCTGACCGTCTCGAAGATCGGTGACGGGAGCGGTTCGGTCTCGTCGGACGTGGCCGGGATCGACTGCGGGACCGCGTGCAGCGCGGCGTACCCGCTCGGCTCGACCGTCACGCTCACCGCCTCGCCGGGGGAGGCGCTCTCCACGTTCGCCGGCTGGGGCGGACCCTGCGCCGGTACCGGCGCCTGCGTCGTCACCGTGAACGAGGCGACGAGCGTGATGGCGCAGTTCGATTCGCTGCCGCCGCCGAGCGCGACGGTCACCGTGTCGACGTCGGGCGCGGGCACCGTCACGTCGGAGCCGGCCGGCATCCTCTGCGGGGTCGTCTGCTCCGCCGAGCTCGCCGCGACCGATCCCGCGACGCTGAGTGCGATCCCCGCGTCCGGCTGGGAGTTCGTCGGCTGGAGCGGCGACTGTACCGGCACCGCCGCGTGCGACCTTGCCCTCGACGGGGACCGCTCGGTCACCGCGACGTTCCGGGAGATCCCTCCCACCCTGTACCGCGTGGAGACCTCGATCGCGGGCACCGGCGGCGGGACCATCACCCCCACGCCTGCGGGGTCGAGCTGCGGCACCGGGTGCGTCGAGTACGTGGCGGGCACGCCCGTGACGTTCGCGGCGATCCCAGACGGCAGCTCGTCTTTCGCCGGCTGGGGCGGCGCCTGCACCGGCACGGGCGGGTGCAGCGTCAGGGTCGACGGCGACGTGGTCGTGACGGCGCAGTTCGACCGGCTGCCGCCGCCGACCGCGACGATCACGATCCGGAAGACCGGCACCGGCTCGGGCGTCGTGAGCTCGTCCGGGGCCGTGAGCTGCGGCACGACGTGCGGCGCCAGCTTCGAGGTCGGGACCACCGTGACCTTCACGGCCTCCGCGATCGGCGACTCGCGCTTCGCCGGCTGGGGCGCGCCGTGCGCGGGCACGGGAACGTGCGTCGTGACCGTGAGCGGGCCGCTCACCATCGACGCGCAGTTCGACGCGCCGGCGACCTACCGGCTGACCACGACCGCGAACGGCACCGGCGCGGGCCGGATCACCGGCGCTCCCGGACCCATCGACTGCAGCTGGTCGGCCGCGACGGGTCACGGCGGCGTGTGCGGCGCCGACCAGGCCCGGGGCTCTTCGGTCGTGCTCACCGCGGAGCAGGCGGAGGGCTCCAGCTTCGCGGGCTGGTCCGGCGGGCCCTGCAGCGGGACGTCCCCCACGTGCACCGTCACGATGGACCTCGCGAAGACCGTCGCCGCCACCTTCATGGCCTCGACGCCGGTCGAGACGAGCAACGTGGTGCTCGTCCGCATCTTCGGGTCGCTCCACGGCGGCGTCGTCGGCGGGCCCATCGCCTGCACGACCGCCACGGCGCAGTGCTCCGGCAGCGTGCCCTCCGGCGGGACCCTGACGCTCACCGCGCTCGAGTCCGACGTGGTGAGGTTCGCAGGCTGGACCGGGTGCACGCCCCAGAGCGGAGATCCGCTGACCTGCACCGTCAAGCCGGCGCAGAGCACCGTCGTCATCGCGAGCTTCGAGAGCATCCAGCCGCCCGCGCCGACGGCCAATCCGGTCACGGTTCGCGTGTTCGGCCGCGGCCGGGTCTCGGGCGGCGGCGTGGACTGCTCGAACGGCTCGGGGACGTGCGGGGTGAGCGTGGCCGCCGGGACGACCCTCTCCCTCCAGGCGACCCCGGCGGCCGGGTACACGTTCCGTCAGTGGCAGGGCTGCGCGCCCATCCTGGGCACTCCCACCTCGTGCACCTTGACCCCGACGGCCGGAACGGCGGTCGTCGCGGTGTTCGATCCGCCGCCGCCGGCGGCTCCCGCGTCGACGTACCCCGTGTTCGTGCGTCTCTTCGGCACCGCCGGCAGCGTCTCGGGCGGCGGCCTCGACTGCCGCCGGCTCAGCGGGACCTGCCGCGTCGACGCGGCGCCCGGCACGTCGCTCCTGCTGACGGCGCGGCCCGGCACCACGGCGTTCGAGCGCTGGCAGGGGTGCACGCCGACGGCCGATTCTTCGAGCTGCACGCTCCGGGTGACCGGCGCCACCGCGGTCGCGGCGTTCTTCGAGTGGCCCGCCGAGCCCCCTCCGCCCGAGACGTACGCGGTCATCGTGCGCACCTTCGGGGTGGTGGGCAGCGTCTCCGGAAGCGGCCTCGCGTGTACCGGAAACGCCGGCACCTGTCGCGTCGACGTGCCGAACACCTCGCCGGCGACGCAGGTGACGCTCCGCGCCACGCCGCCGGCGGGCACGGTGCTCGGCTCGTGGGGAGGGTGCCTGCCGGATCCGCGCGATCGGCTGTCGTGCACGGCGACCGCCGACGCGAACAAGGTCGTGACCGCGACGTTCGTCGCCGGTCAGTGAGGTGGGGAAGGGGGGGCGGCTCCGCTGCGGTCCGGGCGGAGCCGCGCCGACTCCCCCCGACGCTCGCGACCGCTACAGCCACTCGTCGAACAGCGACGCCGCGTCGCGCGCGACGTCCACGACCGGATCGCGCCGAGCCCACTCCTCGCGCGTGATCTCCTTCGAGCGCGCGAAGTCCTCGCGGAGGGTTCCCTCCAGGTGGACGGCGAGCGCGGGCGAGCGCGCCACGACGGAGCCCTCCTCGAGACGATCGAAGCTGAGCTGGTCCAGGTTGGTCGAGCCGATCGCCACCCAGCGGTCGTCCACCAGCATCGTCTTCGCGTGCATCATGCTGGGCTGGTACTCGAAGATCCTCACCCCGGCCGCGAGCAGCTTCTCGTAGGTCGCGCGCTGCCCGGCGCGCACGGGCGGGACGTCGTGGACGGGCCCCGGCGCGAGGACGCGGACGTCGACGCCCTGCCGCGCCTTCTCGGCGATGAGGTCCCGCAGCCCGTCGTCGGGGACGAAGTACGAGTTCGCGATCCACAGCCGCCTCGTGGCCGCCCCGACGAGGAGCTTCGTCATCGTCTCCGCGGCCGAGGCGCGATCGCCACGCGGCGAGCTCGCCACGAACGCGGCCTCCGTCTCCCCCGAGGCGGGCAGGTCCGGGTAGGCGTGGGGCGGCAGCGGCTCCCCTCCCGCCTCGCGCCAGCTCTGCTCGAACGCGCGCTGCATCTGCGCCACCACCGGACCGCGCGCCCGCACGGAGGAGTCGCGCCATTCGTCCTTCGCCCGGCCTCGGCCTTCCCACGAGGTGTGCAGTCCCCACCCGCCGGTGATGCCCACGGCGCCGTCCACGATCACGAGCTTGCGGTGGTTCCGCGCGGTGGGACGGGCGTCCGAGCGCAGCCCGTAACGGCGCACCTCGCAGCCGGACCGCTTCAGCGCCGCTTCCTGCCGGTCGTCGAACTTCGCCGAGCCGAACGGGTCCACGAGGATGCGGCACTCGACGCCGCGCGCGCGCCGCAGGAGCGCCTCGGTGATCCGGCGCGAGGGGCCCTCCTCGCCGCGCCAGATGAAGCTGAGCACGTGCACGTGCCGCCTTGCGCGGCCGATGTCCTTCACCATCGCGTCGAACACCGCCCCGTTCTCGATCGGGGTGAGCGCGTTGCCGCCGACGAGGTCGGCGCCGGTGAGCGCCTCGAGCTGCGTCTCCAGCGCTGCGGCGGGCGCGGGGTCCACGCGAGCTTCCGGATCGGACCGGCAGGCGTGCGCGCAGAGCGCGACGCCGAGCCAGGCCGCGCGGCGGGCGATCGGCCTCATCTCCGTAACGCTATCCACGCGGCGGAAGCCGTGCGTCGAGGCGCGGGCGCGAGATCGCGCGGGTGGGGCGCGGCGAGGGCGCTCATCCATCCACTCACAGCCACGGTTGGAGGTGGCCCCCGGTGGTGGACCTCGCTGGGGCCGCCCGGCGCGCTACGGTGTCGGCCGTCGTCCATGCGTGCGGCCGCTCACCGAGGAGGCGCCCATGAATCCGTTCTCCCGAGTCGTCCCGCTCGCCGCCCTGCTGGCCCTCGGCGCGCCTGCCGCCGCCGAGGAGGGGCGCATCCAGCGCTGCGGCGCGGGCGTCCACGCGGGGGAGGAGAGCGGACTCGTGTTCCTCCCGCAGGGCGGCCTGTTCTGCACGCTGGTCGGGGATCCCAAGGCGATCCGCACGTTCGCGTCGTACCTGCGGGGCGAGTTCCCGACCAGCACGGATGCGATCAGCGTGGGCTCGGTCGGCCTCGGCGACGGGTTCGCCCTCTTCAGGGTCGGCGGGCCGAACCCCGGCGAAGGGCTGCAGCTCGGCGTCGAGGCGGCGGTGTTCGCGCAGTTCGATCTCGACGCTCCCAGCGACGACCTCCTGAACGCGGACTACCTCATCGGCCTCCCGCTGACGTTCCGCCGCGCGGGGTTCTCGGCGCGCGCGCGCGTGTACCACCAGAGCTCCCACCTCGGAGACGAGCTGCTCCTGCGGAGCGAGAGCGACGTCGAGCGGGAGAACCTGTCCTTCGAGTCCGCGGAGCTGATCCTGTCGCAGGAGCTCGGGTGGCTGCGCCTGTACGCGGGCGGCGAATACCTCTTCAACCGCAGGCCGAGCACGCTCGACGATGGGGTGGCGCACGCCGGCGCGGAGGCGCGCGCCGGGCCCACGAAGGGCCTCAGGGTCGTCGCGGCCGTCGACGTGAAGTCCACCGAGCAGCAGGAGTGGGAGCCGGCCTTCGGCGTGCGCGCCGGCGTGGAGGCCGCGTGGTGGCGCCTCGAGGGACACCCGCCGCGGATCTGGAGCGTCCTCGCGGAGTACTACGACGGACCCTCGCCCTACGGGCAGTTCTTCGTCGAGTCGATCCGCTACGCCGGCGTGGGGCTCCACCTGCAGCTGTAGACGCCCCGAGCGCGAGGGCGAGCGCCGAGGCGACGCGCTCCGGGCGACCGGCTTTCCCGCGACGCCGCCGTTCGCTAACGTGAGCGGCATGGACGTCATCCGCGCCCGCATCCAGGCCGACCGGTTCGCCTCCGAGAACGGCATCACCCTCGTCGAGGTCCGGCCCGGGGCGGCGGTCGCGAGGATGGAGGTCGGCGCGCGGCACCTGAACGGCGTCGGGATCGTGCAGGGCGGCGCCATCTTCACGCTCGCGGACCTCGCCTTCGCGGCCGCGGCGAACTCGCACGGGGAGATCGCCGTCGCCATCGACGTCTCGATCTCCTTCATCCGGGCGGTGTCGGGCGGCACGCTGACGGCGGACGCGCGCGAGGAGGCGGTGAACCCACGGCTCTCGACCTGCCTGGTGCGCGTGACCGACGAGGCGGGAGCGCTCGTCGCGCTCTTCAAGGGGACCGCCTACCGCAAGCGCGGCGGCGGAAAGGCGGGGTAGGAGCGCCGCTCACCGCGGCCTGGGGGGCGCGGACCTCCGGGGGCGCGCTCGAGGCGCACGCGGTTCTGGTAGAGGTCGAGCGTGTTCACGATCGATCCACCCGCCGGCGTGCCCCGTGGCCTGGCGATCGCCGCCTACCTGGGGGCGGTGCTCGCGTTCCTGCTGGTGCAGGAGGTCGGCTTGCGCCTCCGCGACGAGGAGCAGCGGGCCTGGTGGGCCGGCACCGGGCGTGACCTGCTCAACGCAGCCGGCCTCGTCGGCCTCGCGGGGACCCTGCGCCTCCTGGGGCTCGCCTGGCCGGCGGCGCTGTTGCTGGGGGGCACGCTCACGCTCGCCATGTTCGGCGCGTCGGTGCTCGTCGCGACGCAGCTCGCGACGCACCACCGCCGGGCGTGGGGGTTCGTGCTCGGGCTCGCGATCGCGCTGCCCGTGCTCTTCTTCCTCGACGTCCTCGTCGCCGAGCTCGGCGCGCTGGTAGGAGCCCTGTTCCCCGCGGCAGCTTCGCCGCGGCCGGGAGGGTGACGCCCGCAGCGGCTCTGGGCGCCGGGGCGCCCGCGCCCGCCGGGGATCCGCTCGAGCCGACGCGGCACGTCCGCTCGAGGTGCTCGAGCCTCTCGGTGTACTCGCGGCGCACCTTCTCGGGCGCGGCCTCGGGGAGCACGTCGGTGGCGCGACGCTGCACCTGCAACGCCTCCGCGCACTGGCCGAGGTCGGCCATCACGCCGGCGAGCGTGTCGAGCGCGGCGGAGTCCCATGGCGCGAAGGTCGCCGCCTTCCGGGCGAGGGGAAGGGCCTCCCCGGACTTGCCCGCGCCGAGCAGCGCCCACGCCAGGTTGTTCAGGGCAATCGCGTTCTCCGGATCCGCCTGCACCGCGCGGCGCAGCGCGTCCTCCCGGCCAGCGGCGTCCTCCTGCGGCAGGTGCTCCCAGAGCAGCAGCCAGGCCCGCGCGTTCTCCGGGTGGAGCTCGACCGCGCGCCGCGCGTAGGCGAGCGCCTGCGCCGGCCGCGCGACCGCGCCCTTCGAGAGCGCAGGGACGTTCCCCGGATCCTCCGCGAGCGCCTCGTCCACCTCCGCGAGGACCGCTTCGATGCGGAAGGGCTTCCCGCGGTTCGTCCACGGAAGCGAGAGCCTCACGCCGTGCGCCTCGGACGCGGTCATGGCGCGCTCGCTCGGGCCGCTCGAGGGGGGCAGCCTCACGTCCTTGTAGGCGTACTTGCCGCTCGCCAGGTACCGCCCGAGCTCGTCGTCGAGCCGCTCCGCGCCGCCGGGGGCGGCGGGATCCCATGCCGGAAACACCTCCCGCCAGGCGGCGGCCGGGTCCTGCCCGCGGCCGAAGCGGACCTGCAGCTCGGCGAACTCGCGGGGCCGGCGGTTGTTCAGGAAGTGCACGAGCGCCCAGGCGAGGTCGTACTGGCGGGCGTCGAGGCGGCCCCTGGCGACGAGCACGGCGCCGATTCCGCCGTGATAGGGGAAGACGGCCTGGTAGCGCCAGGCGGGGACGCCGCCGAGGGTCGGCACGCCGATTCCCCCCATCGTCTCCATGAACGCGGCCGTGCCCTCCGCAAACCACGGTGGCTGCCGGGCGAAGGCGCGCGCGAGGACGTGATGGGTGAGCTCGTGGGCGATCACCAGGCGCTGCGCCTCGGCGAGCTCACCGGGCAGCACGACCGTCGTGCTCGACCGATCGTAGAACGCGCCGGCTTTCGGCGGCGCGAACAGGTCGAACTCCTCGATCGAGCGGAGCGCCACGACGCGGATCGCACCCGGCATCGGAGGCGGCGTGCGGAACAGGCCGTGGCGCACGGCGCCCAGGATCCGCTCCAGCTCGCTCGCGAGCTCGCGCGCCCGGCCCTGCGGCAAGTCCGTCTGGACGACGAAGTGCTCGCTGCGGAGCTCGCGCCACGCGGTCCCGCCCCGAGCCGGGCAGCGGAAGTCCTGCCGGCCGGCGTGCGCGCAGGCGGAGAGCGAGAGCAGGAGGAAGGGGATGACACGAAGCGTGCGCATCCCCGAACCATACGATCAGTGATGTCGGCGAGTCCATCCGCCGTCCACCGCTTCGCGCGCGCGCCGCGGCGCCGCGCGCGAGCCGCGTCGGACGAGGGACGGAACGACTAATGGTGCGTGCGCAGCGAGCGGCGCACCTTCGTGGCGACGGCGCGGGCCTTCTTCAACACCGGCTCCTCCTGCGCCTGCTCCATCTCCACGGGGTGGTAGTCCGTCGGCTCGAGCTGCTGCGCCGTCACGCCGGCAGGAAGGTCCATCCCCACGTCGCCCGGCCGCTCCACCGTCGCCCACTTCGTCCTGAGGGTGCGCTTTCTCATGCCGCGATCGTGCGCCCGCCGGAGCGGGAGGGTGCCGCGAAAGGCGGGGTCCACGTGCCGGGGCTGCCCCCGGGGGGCTGCGCCCGGGGGCCCAGCGCGAACTCCCCGCGATCAAAAAGAAAAGGCCGCCGGTCTCCCGGCGGCCCTTCGAGCCTGCGAGCGTCCCGTCAGCGCTTCGCCGCGAGGCGGCGCCGCCGGGAGGGGGCTACATCATCCCGCCCATGCCGCCCATGCCGCCCATCCCGCCGCCGGCGGGAGCCGCGGACTCCTCCTTCGGCTTCTCGGCGACGAGGGCCATGGTGGTGAGCATGAGGGACGCGACCGACGACGCGTTCTGGAGCGCCGAGCGCGAGACCTTGGTCGGGTCGATGACGCCCGACTTCACGAGGTCCTCGTAGTCACCCGTGGCGGCGTTGAAGCCGAAGTTGGTGTCCTTCGACTCCTTCACCTTGTTCACCACGATGGACGCCTCGTAGCCGCCGTTGCCGGCGATCTGACGGAGCGGCTCCTCGAGCGCGCGGCGGACGATGTCGAGGCCGAACTTCTCGCCCTCGCTCACCTTCACGCCCTCGAGCGCCTTCACGGCGCGCAGGTAAGCGACGCCGCCGCCGGGGACGATGCCCTCCTCGACGGCCGCGCGGGTCGCGTGGAGCGCGTCCTCGACGCGGGCCTTCTTCTCCTTCATCTCCGTCTCGGTCGCCGCGCCGACGTTGATGACCGCGACGCCGCCCACGAGCTTCGCGAGCCGCTCCTGGAGCTTCTCGCGGTCGTAGTCGGAGGTGGTCTCCTCGATCTGCGCGCGGATCGTCTTCACGCGCGCCTCGATGTCGGCCTTCTGGCCGGCGCCGTCGACGATCGTGGTGTTGTCCTTGTCGATGCTGATGCGCTTGGCGCGGCCGAGGTCCTTCAGGCTCACCTGCTCGAGCTTGAGGCCGAGCTCCTCGGCGATCATGCGGCCGCCGGTGAGGATCGCGATGTCCTCGAGCATCGCCTTGCGGCGATCGCCGAAGCCGGGCGCCTTCACCGCGGCGACGTGCAGCGTGCCGCGCAGCTTGTTCACGACGAGCGTCGCGAGCGCCTCGCCCTCGACCTCCTCAGCCACGATGAGGAGCGGCTTGCCCGAGCGCGCGATCTGCTCGAGCAGCGGGAGCAGATCCTTCATGTTCGAGATCTTCTTCTCGTGGATGAGGATGTACGCGTCCTCGAGGTTCGCGACCATCCGCTCCGCGTCCGTCACGAAGTACGGCGACAGGTAGCCGCGGTCGAACTGCATGCCCTCGACCACCTCGAGCGTCGTCTCGAGGCCCTTGGCCTCCTCGACGGTGATGACGCCCTCCTTGCCCACCTTCTCCATCGCCTCGGCGATGATGTTGCCGATGGTCTCGTCGCCGTTCGCGGAGATGATGCCGACCTGGGCGATCTCCTTCTGGTCCTTCGTCGGCTTCGAGAGCTTCTTCAGCTCGCCGACGATGATCTCGACGGCCTTGTCGATGCCGCGCTTGATCTCCATCGGGTTGTGGCCCGCCGCGACCAGCTTCGAGCCCTCGCGGTAGAGGGCCTGCGCGAGCACGGTGGCGGTGGTGGTGCCGTCGCCGGCGACGTCGGAGGTCTTGGAGGCGACCTCCTTCACCATCTGCGCGCCCATGTTCTCGAACTTGTTCTCGAGCTCGATCTCCTTCGCGACCGTCACGCCGTCCTTCGTGATGGTCGGGGAGCCGAAGCTCTTCTCGATGACGACGTTCCGGCCCTTCGGCCCGAGCGTCACCTTCACCGCGTCGGCGAGGGTGTTGACGCCCTTGAGGATCGCGTCGCGCGCCTTCTGATCGAAGATGATTTCCTTGGAAGCCATTCTGGTGTGCTCCGTTTCTGTGGGAGGAGAGGCGGGCTCGCTAGCCTTCGATCACGCCGAG
This sequence comes from Anaeromyxobacter sp. Fw109-5, assembly GCF_000017505.1. Classification (NCBI taxonomy): domain Bacteria; kingdom Pseudomonadati; phylum Myxococcota; class Myxococcia; order Myxococcales; family Anaeromyxobacteraceae; genus Anaeromyxobacter; species Anaeromyxobacter sp. Fw109-5. The sequence goes on along the minus strand of NC_009675.1, from coordinate 4,326,440 downwards.
GATGTCGTCCTCGCGCATGATGAGGTGCTCCTCGCCGTCGATCTTGATCTCGGTGCCCGCGTACTTGGAGAAGAGGATGCGGTCGCCGGCCTTGACGTCGAGCGGACGGACCTTGCCGTCCTCCTGGACCTTGCCGTTGCCGACGGCGATCACCTTGCCCTCGATCGGCTTCTCCTTCGCCGAGTCGGGGATGATGATGCCGCCCTTCGTCTTCTCCTCCTCCTGCACGCGCTTCACGATGATGCGGTCCTGCAGCGGGCGGATCTTCGTCATGGATGCCTCCTGGTGTGTTCCCGACGCGCCGCGCCGGGACGATGAGAAGGTCTGGACGCCGCTGGCACTCGACCTGACGGACTGCCAGCGGCGCGGCGGATCCTAACCACCGGCCCCGGGGTGTCAAGCGGCCACTGCGTCTTCGGAACATCTCGGAAAGCGGGGCTTTTCTCCGACGACCTGGCAGTTGCCCCGATCGAGTGCCGACTCCCCGGCTGGCACCCGGGCGGCCGGACTGCTCAGCGGCCGCGGCGCCGCGCCTCCCGCGCGGAAAATGGTCGGAGGTTCGCGAGGTTGCGGCGCGGTGTCGCAGGACGTAGCGTTTCGAGGGGGTGCTCGGCGCGGAGCGAGCAGAGCGCCTGGTCAGCAGCGCGCGGAGCGCCTCGTCAGGAACGCAGGGGCGCCTGGTCAGGAGGACGAGGAGGGCCCGGAAGCGTGAGCCAATCGATCCTGGTCGGCAAGTCGGCGCACGAGTGGTTCCGCGAGATGGTCGCGGACACGCTCTCCACCCGCAGGCTCAAGATCCAGGAGGTCACCGAGTTCTACCTCGTGAACCTCCTCACCCGGTTCCTCGAGAAGGAGCAGCTGTTCGTCGAGGAGGCGGACGGCAGCGTCCACGCGGAGCCGCTCGCCCTCATCCTGCTCCGGGCGCTCGAGGCCGATCGGCGCGCGCGGACTGCGCACCTGCGCCGGCTCGGGGACACGGCGCTGTTCGTCTCCGGCTTCTTCGCGGACTCCATCTCGCGGTCGGCGGTCGACGTCGACTACTACATCGCCATGGGCGAGCGGGCGTACTCGGCGCTGGCCGAGTCGGAGCGCGGCCTCGACGCGCTGTACGCGGAGCTCTCCGGCCGCTTCGAGCAGTTCGTGGATCTGTTCGCCGAGATCGCGGAGCTGTCGGAGCTCCGCTCGAACCGCGGCCTCGTGCGGCTCTACGAGCGCTTCCTGCACACGCGCTCCGAGCGCGTGGCGCACCTCCTCCGCGAGCGCGGGGTCGCGCTGTTCGCCGGTCCGGGCGCCCCGCGGAAGGGAGAGCTCCCGCAGTGACGCGCGAGGCGCGCGGCCGGGCGCGGGAGACGCTCGCGTTCCTCCAGGCCGAGCTCGAGGCGATCTACGCGGTGCAGGCTCCGGGCGTGGCCGCCTTCCTCGTCGGCGGAGAGGCGGCGCGGGCCGCGGGCCGGATCCCGCAGGCGCCGGAGGAGCTGCTGGTGCTCGAGGAGGAGGACGGCGTCGCGCTCGGGCTGTACCTCGACGACGCGGTGATGGAGACGGCGGCGGCGGCCGACCCGCACCACCCGCGCCCGCGCCTGGTGGCCCGGTCGGCGCTCGCGCGGATCGCCTGCGCGGCGGAGGGCGTCTCGCACTTCGTCTACCTCTCCTTCCGCGCCGCGGCAGGGCGGCCGGTGTCGCTCCTCGAGCTGGAGGCGCAGGCGGAGGTGGACAAGTTCGTGCTCCTGCTCCTGCACCTGTGGAGGCGCGGGCTGCGCCGGACGAGCGGCGCGCTGCGGCGACGCCTGTTCGAGCGCGTCCGCTACCACCCCCACCTCGGCGCGGAGGCGCTCGCGCGCTACCGCGAGGCGAACCGGCTGGGCGACGGGTACGCGCGCTGGCTCGAGGGGCGGTTCGTCGAGGGCGCCGACATCGAGGGGCTGCTCCGCGAGCTGCGCCAGACCTACCGGCTCGGCGGCGGGGAGAAGCTCGCCTATCTGGGCGCCCGCTCGATGCACTGAGCGCTTCCAGGAAAGCGCGCGGGGCGCCCCCGATTCGCTCGGGCGCGCCCCGTGGATCGAGCGGCTCGCCGCCGCCGAGCCCCGCTCGTCGCGAGCGGGCGGAAGGCGGCTAGCGCAGCGTCCGGGTCTGGCCGGCCGGGATCGTCGACTTCTCCTTGTCGAACTTGCCGGACAGCGCGTCGCGGACCGAGCGGTCGAAGCGGACCTTGCCCGTCGCGATCTCGCGCAGCGCGACCACGGGGGCCTTGTTCTTCGCGTGCCCCTGGAGCGGCCGGGCGCCGGCCATCAGCTGGCGGGTCCGCTTGGTCGCGAGCAGCACGAGCGCGAAGCGGTTGTCGACGAGGGGGAGGCAGTCTTCGACGGTGACGCGGGCCATTGGGCGGTTCCTTCTCTCCGAGACGTCGGAACGGCGGAAGATAAGGGGGTCTTCCTCGGGGGTCAACCGCGCTGCGCGGGCGGCGGGCGAGCAGGCGGGCCCGACCCGCCCGGGCCGGGGACGATATCCCACCCTCGCGCCGCTCCCGGCGGGCGCCCGCGCGCCCTCCCGGCCCTTTACCGCCAGGCGGCTCGCGGGCATCCTCCGCGCCCGGAGGCCCCCATGCCCGTGGTCGTGCAGAAGTACGGCGGCTCCTCGGTCGCCGACGTCGAGAAGATGCGCAAGGTGGCGGCCAAGGTCGCCGCGACCAGACGATCCGGCAAGGACGTGTGCGTCGTCGTCTCGGCGATGGGCGACACGACCGACGAGCTCCTCTCGCTCGCCAAGCGGGTCGCGGCCGCGCCGCCGCGGCGCGAGCTCGACATGCTCCTCACGGCCGGAGAGCGGATCTCGATGGCGCTCCTCTCCATGGCCCTCCAGGACCAGGGCGTCGACGCCATCAGCTTCACGGGCAGCCAGTCGGGCATCATCACCACCGACGCGCACGCCTCCGCCCGCATCGTCGAGGTGCGGCCCTACCGCGTGCAGGAGGAGCTCGCGCGCGGCAAGGTGGTCATCGTCGCCGGGTTCCAGGGCGTCTCGCCGCGCAAGGAGGTCACGACCCTCGGTCGCGGCGGCTCGGACACCACCGCGGTCGCGCTCGCCGCGGCGCTCGGCGGCGACTGCGAGATCTACTCGGACGTGGCGGGCGTCTTCAGCGCCGATCCGCGCGTGGTCCCCGGCGCGCGGCGGCTCGACGCGCTCTCCTACGACGAGATGCAGGAGCTCGCGCAGGCGGGGGCGAAGGTCCTGAACGCCCAGGCCGTCGAGTTCGCGAAGGAGAAGGGGATCGCCATCCACGCCCGGTCCACCTTCGGCGGGGCCGAGGAGACCGTCGTGCGCGGCGGGACGCACCCGGAGCGCATCGCCGGCGTCGCCACGCAGAAGGAGCTCGCGCTGCTCGGCCTCCCCGCGGAGGCGCTGCCGGCCGTGCTCGAGCGCCTCGAGGGACGCGGCGCCGTCGCGGCGGAGATCGCGATGCCCGGCGAGCGGGCCGGCCTCGTGCTCGCGCTCGACAACGTGCACGACTGGGACGTCCTCTCGCGCGCGCTCCGCGCCGACGTGCCGGGGATCGAGATCGCGGACGAGGGGCTCGGCGCGGTGTCCGTCGTGGGGACGGGGCTCTCGGCCGGGCACCGCGTGCTGCGCGAGGTGACGGGGGTGCTCGGCAGCCTCGGCGCGCCGGCCCGCGCGCTGTTCACCTCCGCGCTGCGCGTGACGGCTTACTGCGACGCGCGCGCGCTGCCCGAGGCCGCACGCGAGCTGCACCGGCGGCTCATCGGCTGACCCCCGTCCGCGGCCGATCGTCGCCCCGGCGCCGGAACACGGGAGCCTGCTTCAGCCCCAGAAGCCGCCGCTCCCGGAGCCGTGCCGGTCCTTGCGCAGGTCGTGGCCCGGGTCGAGCTTCACGAAGCTGCACATCTCGTTGAGCCGAGAGTAGATGCGGTCGCCCACGCGCTGCGCGAGCGTCATGGCCTCCGCCTCGCGCTGGAAGTCGGGTGAGCGCGTGCGGACGACGCGCCCCGGCTCCTCGGCAGGCGCGCGCGCCTCGAGGAAGTAGTTCGTGGCGAACAGCGTCGCGAGGCCGGAGTTGAAGCGCCGGCTGATGAGCTCGTCCAGCATGGAGCGCTCCCACTCCGTCCCGCGCTCCTTCCCCAGCTCGTCGATGGCGAGCACCGGGACGGAGAGGAGCGGCCGCAGGGTCTCCATGTGGCTGTGCTTGGCGTCGAACCCGGAGCGGATGTCCGACAGCAGGAGCATGAACTCCACGTAGCGCCCGGAGACGCCCTTCTCGAGCGCGAGGTAGCGCAGCGTCGCCGCGAGGAGGTGCGTCTTGCCGGCTCCCGGGCGGCCGTAGAGCAGGTACCCCTTGGTCGGCGCGTCCTTGCGGAACTTGCGCGCGAAGTCCTCGGCGGCCGTCTTCGCGCGCTGGTGATCCTGGGACCAGCTCTTGAACCCGTCGAACGACGCCTTCGCGATCGCCGCCGGGATGCCGATCTGGTTGAAGAGCCCGATGCGCTCGTCGAGGTGCCGGCACGAGCAGACCTGGGCGACCATCGAGCCGGCGGAGGGCACGAGCGTGTAGCCGCTCCCGCCGCAGCGCGGACAGGCGGACTGACACGTGCAGCGGCGGGCGCGCGCGGTGTGCCCGAGCACCTGCTCCACGACGTAGCCGCTGCCGCCGCAGTCGGCGCAGGAGGTCGTCCCGGGGTCTGGCATGGGGGCCGGAGTCTACACCGAACCGCGCAGGCACGTGACCCCCGCCGCCCGCGCCGCGTCGGCGACGTGCGCGCGGAGCGCGTCCCGGTACGAGCGGCGGCTCGCGCTCCGCGGACGCGGGCCGGCGAGCAGGCGCACGCGGCGGCCGAGCGCCGCGCGCGAGGGGCGCTCGAGGGAGGAGAGCCAGGCGGCGAGGATGCGCCGGTCGCCCTCGGCCAGCGCGGCGTCGAGGTGGGCGAGCGGGCTCCCCGCTGCCGCGGCCGGGGCGAGCGAGTGCCAGGCGGCGCGATACGCGTCGCGCAGGGCGGGGGGCGCCGTCCGTCCGGCCTCCTGGAGGAGCGCGCGCGCCGCCGCGAGCCGCGCCGAGGCGACCGCGTCCTCCCCCGCGGGCGGGGGCGCCTCGCCCACGCGGCCGCTGCGGTAGGCGCGCCACTCGTCCTCGACGGCGAGCCGGAGCGCGCGAAGCGACCGCGGCCGCCGGCCCGCGCCATTCTCGGCGTGCTGCTCCAGGCCGCGCCGCAGGCCGCGGCAGACCACGGCGACCGGGAGGCCGCGCCGCTCCCAGTCGGCGACGACCTCCTCGTCGAGCGGCGACAGCATGAGCCCCGCGCCGCGCAGGCCGAGGAAGTACTCGGACACGACGGCGCCGTAGTCGAGGGCAGAGGAGGGGAGGTCCGACACGGCAGGCGGAGGATACGGGGGAGGTCCGACGAGGGCGGGGCCGGGACGAGGCCGAGCCACTCCCGCTCGCGCTTCCCCCGAGCCCGTCGAGGGGTCAGGGCGAGCGGATCAGAAAATGCCGCTCGCGGTGAGCCTGTGCACGAACCGCGCGCGAGCCGGGTCGACGCAAGCGGGCGCGGCCTTCACACGTCGCGCAGCACGCGCGCGACCTCCTCGGCGGTCGCGGGCCGCCGCGCCGGATCCTTCTGCAGGAGCCGCTCGGCGAGGCGGGACAGCACGGGATCGGCGCCCGGGTTCACCGAGAGCAGCGGCGGCGGGGTGCCGTGGAGGATCTCGCGCCACAGCGCGACGGGGTCGCTCGTGGTGAACGGGGGCAAGCCTGCCAGGAGCTCGTAGAGCATCACGCCCAGGCTGTAGAGGTCGCTGCGCGCGTCGACGTCGTGCCCCTGCGCCTGCTCGGGCGACATGTAGCGGTAGGTGCCCACCACGCGGCCGATGGCGGTGAGGGCCTCCTCCGGGTCCTCCGCCGCGGCCTTCACGAGCCCGAAGTCCATGAGGCGGGCGACGCGCGCGTCGTCGATCATCACGTTCGAGGGCTTGAGGTCGCGGTGCACGAGGCCGGCGGCGTGCACGTACGCCAGCGCGTCGGCGACCTGCGCGAGGGCGCTGCGCAGCCGCAGGAGGCGGCCCGGGCGGCTCAGCGCGGCGAGGAGCTCCGGCGAGGGCGTGGCCACGACGCCACCACTCGACGGCTCGGCGTCGGAGGGCCAGTCGTTCTCGGTGGCGGGCTCGACGAGCATCGCGGCGAGCGCGGCGCGCGCGTCCGGCGGTGGGCCGGCGGCGCTCGTCTCGGTCGCGTCGTCGCCGCGATCGGCGGGCGTGAGCAGCACGTCGAGCGACCCCCGCGGAGTGGTCGGCGCGTCCAGCTCGGGGGAGAGGAAGGCGCGCAGGTCGAGCCCGATGACCAGCTCCATGGCGAGGTACGAGCAGCCGTCCGCGATCCCGGCGTCGTACACGCGCACCACGTTCGGGTGCTCCAGCCTGCGGAGCACCTCGTACTCCCGGGCGAGCCGGCGCGTGGCGGTCGGGTCGGAGGCGGCGGCCGGGCCGAGCACCTTCACGGCGACGAGGTGGCCGGTCGCGAGGTGCCGCGCCCGGTAGACGGTCCCGATCCCACCCCGTCCGAGGACGGAGAGGAGCTCGTACGGGCCGACGTGGCGGGGGGGCACGGCGATCGAGCATACGCCAACCCTCGCCGGCAGGGTCAAACCCGCATTGCGACTGACGTTCGGGCTCGCGGCCGCCCGGCGACCCGTGCTATGAGCCCGCGCGTGTCCGAGGAGACGTCCTCCGTCCAGGAGCTCGAGTCGCGCGTGAAGGCGAGGCCGGTGCCGCGCCACGTGGCGATCATCATGGACGGGAACGGCCGGTGGGCCGAGGCGCGGGGACTCCCGCGCGTGCTCGGGCACCGCGAGGGCTCGGAGGCGGTGCGCGCGGTGACGCGCACGGCGCGGCGCATCGGCGTCCAGGCGCTCACCCTCTACGCCTTCAGCTCCGAGAACTGGGCGAGGCCGGACGAGGAGGTGGGCGCGCTCATGTCGCTGCTCGCCGAGTTCCTCGAGTCCGAGCGCGCCGAGATGATGCGCAACGGCATCCGGCTGAACGCGATCGGCGACCTCGAGCGGCTGCCCGACGTGGTGCGCGAGAAGCTCGCCTCGGTGCGCGCGGAGACCACGGGCAACACGGCGATGACGCTCACGCTCGCGCTCTCCTACGGCGGGCGTCAGGACATCGTGCAGGCCGCGCGCCGCGCGGCGGCCGAGAAGGGCCCGGCGTTCGAGGCCGAGGATCTGGAGGCGGCGCTGTGGACCGCCGGGCTGCCCGAGCTGGATCTGCTCGTGCGCACGAGCGGCGAGCGGCGGATCTCGAACTTCCTCCTCTGGCAGTGCGCCTACGCCGAGCTCCACTTCTCCGAGGTCCTCTGGCCGGACTTCCGCGAGCGGGAGCTCCTCCTCGCCATCCGGGACTTCCAGGGCCGCGAGCGCCGCTTCGGGATGACCGGCGCGCAGCGCTCGGGCCGCACCTAGCGAATGGGCGCGCTCGATCCCAAGAACCGCCACAACCTCGTGCTCCGCGTCACCTCGGCCGCCGTGCTGTTCCCGCTGGCCGTGTGGATCACCTACGTCGGCGGGCTGCCCTTCGCGGTGCTCGCGGGCGGCGCGGCGGCGGTGGCCGCCTTCGAGCTCGTGGTGATGTTCGGCGCGGTCGGGGCGGCCGAGGTCTTCGGGATCGCCGTCGCCGCCGCCATCCCTTTCGTCGCCGCGTGGGAGCCGAGCGGGAACCTGCTGCCGGGGTGGTCCGGGCTCGCGCTCGCCGGCGCGACCATCGTGCTCTTCGTGTTCTCCCTCTTCCGGCGCTCGCCGCTCGAGGAGGTGCCGCGCGCGATGGCGGTCGTCGCGCTGTCGTGGCTGTACTGCGGCGTGCTCCTCGCCTCGCTCGTCGGGCTGCGGCTGCGCTTCGACGTGGGCTGGGTGATCCTCGCCTTCGTGGTGACGTGGGGGAACGACACCTTCGCCTACTTCACCGGCCACGCGCTCGGCCGGCACAAGCTGCTCGAGCGCATCTCGCCGAAGAAGACCTGGGAGGGCTTCGCCGGCGGCGCGGTGGGCAGCGTCCTGGGCGCGCTCGTGACGCGCGCGCTGCTCCTCGAGGACGAGCTCTCCGTCGGGCTCGCCGTGGCGATCGGGCTCGGGGGCGCGCTCCTCGGGCCGCTCGGGGATCTGGCCGAGTCGATGGTGAAGCGCGCGGCGGGCGTGAAGGACTCGGGGAAGATCATCCCCGGCCACGGCGGCCTGCTCGACCGGATCGACGCGCTGCTCTTCGTCGCGCCCTGGGTGTACGTCTGCGCGGCGTACCTCCGGTAGGTCGTCCGGCGGCGCACGCCGCCGCCCCGTGATAGAGATTCGCTCCGTGAAGCGCGTCGCCATCCTCGGCTGCACCGGCTCCATCGGCGTCCAGGCGCTCGACGTGGCTGGCCGCTTCCCCGATCGGTTCCAGGTGGTCGGGCTCGCCGCCGGTCGCAACGGGGCCCGGCTCGCCGAGCAGGTCCTGCGCTTCCGGCCGCGCGTGGTGTCCGCGGCCGACGAGGCCACCGCGCGCGCCGTCCGCGAGATCGCCCCGCCTGGCACGGAGGTCCTCGCCGGGGAGGGTGGGGCGGTCGCGGTGGCCTCGCACGCCGACGTCGACTTCGTGCTCGCGGCGATCTCCGGCGGCGCGGGGCTGCGCTCCACGGCGGCGGCCATCGAGGCCGGCAAGCCGGTGGGCCTCGCCAACAAGGAGTCGCTCGTGCTCGCGGGCGAGCTCCTCACGGCGCGCGCCGCCGCGCGGCGCGTGCCCATCCTCCCGGTGGACTCCGAGCACAGCGCCATCCACCAGTCGCTCGTCGGTCACAACCGGCGCGAGGTGCGGCGCCTCATCCTCACCGCCTCGGGCGGACCGCTGCGCCTCGTGCCCGCCGAGGAGCTCGCGGGGGTCGGCCCCGAGCGCGCCCTCAAGCACCCGAACTGGTCGATGGGCGACAAGATCACCATCGACTCCGCGACCCTGATGAACAAGGGGCTCGAGGTGATCGAGGCGCGCTGGCTCTTCGGCGTCGAGCCGAGCCGCATCGACATCGTCGTTCACCCCGAGTCGATCGTGCACTCGATGGTGGAGTACATCGACGGCTCGATGGTGGCGCAGCTCGGCGTCTCCGACATGCGCGGCCCCATCAGCTACGCCATGGGGCACCCCGAGCGCCTGCCGCTGGAGCTGCCGCCGCTCGATCTCGCCCGGCTGGGCAAGCTCACCTTCGAGCAGCCCGACCCCGCCCGCTTCCCGGCGTACATGCTCGCCTACCGCGCGCTGGAGCTCGGGGGCACCGCGCCGGCCGTCCTCTCCGGGGCGGACGAGGCGGCGGTGGCCGCGTTCCTCGCCCGGCGCTGCCGGTTCCTGGACATCGCCGACGTCTGCGCCGCGGTGCTCGAGGCGCACGTGGTCGAGCCCGTGCGGAGCGTCGAGCAGGCGCTCGCCGCGAGCGAGTGGGGACGCAGAGAGGCAGAGCGCCGGGTCGCCCGTACGGGGGCGTAGGGCCCTCGGCCCCAAGCGGCGCCACGCAGGCTCCACCCGACCGATGAAAGTTTCCGGAGGCCTCCGCGCGAATTCGCACGGTCGCCCGGTTACGATGGGAACGACATGCCGGATCTCCTCCTCAAGGTAGGCTCGATCGCCCTCCTGCTCGGCGGCCTCATCTTCGTGCACGAGCTCGGCCACTTCGTCGTGGCCAAGGCGCTCGGCGTGAAGGTGGTGCGTTTCTCGATCGGGTTCGGTCCCCGGCTCTTCGGGTTCCGGCGCGGCGAGACCGAGTACCGCATCTCCCTGCTGCCGCTCGGCGGGTACGTGAAGATGGCAGGCGACGATCCGAGCGAGGAGCTCGCTCCGGAGGACCGCGGTCGCGGCTTCCTCGAGCAGCCGCCCTGGAAGCGGCTCGTCATCGCCTTCGCCGGCCCCGCCGCGAACCTGGTGTTCCCCGGGATCATCTACTTCGCCCTCATGATCGGCCAGAACGGCGAGCCCACCGCAGGGCCCGTGGTCGGCACGGTCGCGCCCGGCTCCCCGGCCGCGGAGGCGGGGCTCCGCGCCGGGGATCGCATCGTGGCGGTCCAGGCGCCGGGCGCGGCCGCCGCCCCGGTCCGCTACTTCGGCGACCTGCGCGACCTCGTCTCGCCACACCCCGGCGAGCCGCTCTCCTTCCGCGTCGAGCGGGACGGCGCGACGCTCGAGCCGCTGACCATCGTCCCGGCCGCCGAGGTGGAGTCGAATCCCCTCGAGACCATCCGCCGCGGCGTCATCGGGGTCACCCCGTTCTACGCGCCCGCCGTGGTCGCGCCCGCGCGACCCGGCGCCGCCGGAGCGCTGGAGCCGTTCGACCTCGTGGTGTCGGTGAACGGCGAGAAGGTCCGCCACCTCGGCGACCTGGAGCACGCCGTGCGCGGGGCGTCCTGCCAGCCCGTGGCCCTCGAGGTGGTCCGCGAGAAGCCGGTGTCGCTCCCCGGCGCGACGCTCGCGACGTTCGACCCGATGAAGCTCGAGCAGGTGCCGACGTGCGTCGACGGCGGTCCCGCCTTCCTCTCCGCCGACCCCTCGCTGTCCACCTTCGTGGCCGCGGTGGTGCCGGGGAGCCCCGCCGACAAGGCCGGGCTCCGTCGCGGCGACGCGATCGCCGCCATCAACGGGAAGCGGGTCCGCTCGTTCACGCGCGACGTGAACGCGCTCGGGCGCGAGTTCCAGGCCGGCAAGCCCGTCCAGCTCGAGCTCGCCGACGGGCGGAAGACGACGCTGGTGCCGGCCAAGGAGAGCTACGTCGACGAGCTCACCAAGGAGCGCGCCGAGCGGCTCCTGCTGGGGTTCCACCCGGATCGCCGCGCCGTCGTGGACCCGCGCGCGCTCGTCGTCGCCGAGGTGCCGCTGCAGCGCGGTGCGGTGGAGATGGCCGAGCTCGCCTGGCGTCAGCTCTCGGAGGTGGTGCGGCTCACCATGCTCGGCATCCAGCGCATCGTCACGGGCCAGATCAGCTTCAAGACGGTGGGCGGGCCGATCATGCTGTTCTCCATCGCCTCCGAGGCGGCCGAGGAGGGCTGGGCGTCGTTCCTCTTCAAGATGGCGCTCATCAGCGTGAACCTGGGCCTCATGAACCTCCTGCCCATCCCCGTCCTCGACGGCGGGCACATCGCGCAGGCGCTGGTGGAGGGCATCACGCGGCGGCCGCTGTCGCTCCGCGCGCGGGAGATCGCGAACATCGTGGGCATCATCCTGCTGTTCACGCTCATGATCTTCGTGTTCAAGAACGACATCGTGCGGCTCATGGGTTAGAACGCGCGGCATGCTCGTCGCCGCCCTCGACACCGCCACGCTCTCGCTGTCGTGTGCGCTCGTCGAGCTCGGTCCCGGCGGCGCGGCGCGCGTCCGGGCGGAGCGCACGGAGCACGCGCCGGCGCGGCCGGCGCCGGGCGCCACCGGCGGGCACGGCGGCCGGCTCCCGGGCGCGCTGGTCGAGCTCCTCGAGGCCGAAGGGGTCCGGCTCGCGGACGTGGACGCGTACGCGATCGGGATCGGGCCGGGCTCGTTCACGGGGCTCCGCATCGGCCTCGCCACGTGGAAGGGGCTCGCCTACGCGAGCCGCAGGCCCATCGCCGGGGCGTCGAGCCTCGCGGCCATGGCGCTCGCCGCGGCGCCGGACGCGCGCGAGGGCGAGCTGCTCGTGCCGCTCCTCGACGCCAAGAAGGGCGAGGTGTACGCGGGCTTCTACCGCGCTGCGCGCGGCGCGCTCGAGGCCGTGCTGCCGGAGGCGGCGCTCGCGCCGGAGGCGCTCCTCGATCGGCTGGCGGCGCTTCCAGGCGCGGTCGCCTTCGGCGAGGGGTACGCCGCGTACGCCGCCCGGCTGGAGGGGAAGCTCGGCCGCCTCGCCACGTCCATCGCCGCGCCGCGCGCGGCCGCGGTGGCGGCCCTGGCCGCGCCGAGGCTGCAGGGCGCCGCCTTCGACGCGCAGGCCCTCTTCGCCCTCGAGCCCCACTACGTCCGCCCGAGCGAGGCGGAGCTGAAGTTTCCGAAGGGTTTCGGGCCGGGCGCGAGCAAGACCTGACGCCGCCGACGAGGGATCCGTCCAGGGCGGCGGGCGGGCCCGCCCCAACTCGGCTATCTTCCCACGTTCACCCCCGTCGCACGTCGAGGGTCCCGCTCCCGATGGAAGCCGCCGTCTTTCGCCCCGCGCTTCGCAACGTCCTCCCCACGCTGGTCGCCGGCGCTGGCGGCGGCGCGCTCCTCGGGGCCGTCGTGGGCGCGCCGTTCCTGCTCTCGCTCCTGTTCGGCGCGGTCGCGGCCGCGCTGGCGGTGGGGGTCCGGCAGCTCTCGGGAGTGCGCGTCGTGGCGAGCGCCGGCGGGCTCGCCGTGAAGGGCGGGGCGGTCCCCGTCGAGGCGCGCTGGGAAGAGCTCCGGCTCGGCTTCGGGAGGAGCCCGCGCGCGGACGGCTCGTGGCAGCGGTACGCCATCGTGGCCGACGGGCGTGGCCGCTCCTTCGCGTTCGCGGACTTCGCCGGGGCGCAGGCGTGCGAGGCGGTGCGCGGGCTCGACGGGACGGACGTCGAGGTGATGGACCTGAAGGACACCGCCCTCCTCCTCGCCGTGGTGGTGCAGCGCGCGCCGGCGTGGCACGTGCTGCCGCCCGCGCTGCTGGCGCCGCCGGTGATCGAGGCGACCGTCGACCCCGCCGAGCCGGGTGCGCGGAGCGCGCCGCCGCGCCCGCGCATGGGGCTCCTGGGACTGGCGGGCAAGCTCGCGGGCACCGTCGCGAAGGCGGCGAAGACCGCGAACTTCGGCTGGGCCGCCGCGTCGGCGGCGACGTACGGCATCCTCTTCTCCTGGAAGTTCGCGATCGCGCTCCTCGTCCAGCTCTTCGTCCACGAGTACGGTCACGTCCACGCCATGCGGAAGACCGGGATGAACGTGCGCGGCATGTATTTCGTCCCGTTCCTCGGGGCGATCGCGGTCACGGACGACGCGTTCACCTCGCGCCGCCAGCAGGCCTACGTGGCGCTGAACGGGCCGCTGTGGGGATCGATCTTCGCGCTCGTGCCGGTTGGTCTCTGGTTCTGGACCCGCGATCCGCTGTTCGCCGCCGTCGCCGCGTGGTGGGCGGTCATCAACCTCTTCAACCTGCTGCCCATCGCGCCGCTCGACGGCGGCCGCGTCATGCAGGCCTTCGCCTTCTCCTTCTCGTCGAGCCTGGGCGTCGCGCTCACCATCCTCGGCCTGGGCGCGGCGGTGGGCGTGGGGACGGTGCTCGGCTACGAGCTCGTGTGGATCATCGCGCTCCTCGGGGCGCTGGAGCTCGTCGCCGAGGCGCAGTCGCGCGCGGGCGGCCGGGCGCTGCGGCTCCTCCCCGAGCGCGCGCGCTTCGGCCCCGCCCACTTCCGCTACCTCCGCGCGGTGGCCGGACCGCCGCTCGGCTCGCCGTCCGAGGTGCTCTTCGCGCGCGACCTCCAGCGGATGGAGCAGGCCGCGCGCGCGGAGCCGCTCCGGCCGCTCGAGGTCGCGGCGTGGGGGCTCGGCTACGCCGCGCTGGCCGGCGGGCTGCTCGCGCTCGTGCACTTCATGTCGCACGTGCCCGGCGCGAACGTGGCGGCACAGATCCTGTCGTAGAGGAGGACGGCCATGCACGTCTTCGTCACCGGCGCGACCGGGCTCATCGGCCGCGCGGTCTGCGGCGAGCTGCTCGGCGCGGGTCACGAGGTGACCGCGATCTCTCGGAGCGCGGGGGCAGCCCGGAGGCTGCCGGGCGGGGCGCGCGTGGTGAAGGGCGACCCGACCGAGCCGGGCGCGTGGGAGGAGACCCTCGCGGCGTGCGACGCGTGCGTGAACCTCGCGGGCGAGCCGATCGTCGAGGGGCGCTGGACGGCGGCGAAGAAGCGCCGCATCCGTGAGAGCCGCGTCCGCGCGACGGCGCGCATCGCCGCAGTCGTCCGCGCCGGCGGGCCGCGCGTGGTCGTCTCGGGCAGCGCCGTGGGCTACTACGGGTCGCGCGGCGACGAGCTCCTCGACGAGCGCTCGGCGCCGGGAGAGGGCTTCCTCGCCGAGGTGTGCCGGGCGTGGGAGGAGGCCGCCGCGCCCGCCGCCGCCCGGGCCCGGGTGGTGCTGCTGCGCACCGGGATCGTCCTCTCGCCGGCGGGCGGCGCGCTGCCGAGGCTGGTCCGGCCGTTCCGGCTCTTCGCGGGCGGGCCGCTGGGCAGGGGCGACTTCTGGATGCCCTGGATCCACCTCGCCGACGAGGTGGGGCTCGTGCGCTTCGCGCTCGAGGACGCGCGGGTGGACGGGCCGCTCGCGGCGAGCGCGCCGGAGCCGGTGCGCAACCGGGACCTGGCGCGCGCGATCGGGAAGGTGCTCGGCCGCCCGAGCCTGCTCCCGGTGCCGGAGCTGGCCGTGCGGCTCGCCGTCGGCGAGGCCGCCGCGGAGGTGCTCGCGAGCCAGCGGGTGGTGCCCCGCAAGGCCCTCGAGCTCGGGTACCGCTTCCGCTTCCCCGCGCTCGAGGCGGCGCTCAGGGATCTGTTGAGGTGACCACGAACGCGACCCCTCGACCCATCGCCACCGCTCGTGGTTCGACAGGCTCACCACGAGCGGTAATTTTCGCGTGACGCTCCCGACAAACCTTCAGGAGAACCCCGTGTCCAAGCTCCCCATGACCCTCGCCCTCGTCGGCGCCACGGGCGAGGTCGGGCGCGCCGCGCTCGACGCGCTCGACCAGCTCGACCTGTCCGTGAAGGCGCTCCGCCCGTACGCGTCGCCGCGCTCCGCGGGCGAGACCGTCGAGTTCCAGGGCGACGACCTGCGCGTCGCCGCCCTCTCCCAGGACGCCTTCCGCGGCTGCGACGTCGCCCTCTTCTGCGTGCCCGCAGAGGTCGCGCGGGAATGGGCGCCGCGCGCGTGGGCGGAGGGCTGCGCGGTCGTCGACGTCTCTCCCGCGTTCCGCGCGGACCCCGACGTCCCTCTCGCCCTCGCCGAGCTGAACCCCGAGGCGCTCGCCCGGTTCCGGGCGCGCGGGATCGTCGCCACGCCGGGCCCCACCGCGACCGCCGTCGCGCTCGCGCTCGCGCCCTTCCGGGCGGCCGGCGTCGAGCGGGTGGTGGTGTCCACCTACGAGCCCGCCTCCGGCGCGGGCCGGGCCGGCGTCGCCGAGCTCGAGCGCGAGGCGCGCGACCTGCTCGGCCTCACGGAGCCCGATCCCGCCGCGCGCTTCCCGCACCGGCTCGCGTTCAACCTCATCCCGCAGGTGGGAACCTTCGGGGAGCACGGGGCGACCGACGAGGAGGCCGGCGTCGTCCGCGACGCGCGGCGGGTCCTCGGCGTGCCCGGGCTGCGCCTCACCGCCACCGCCGTGCGCGTCCCCGTCTTCTACGGTCAGGCCGCGGCCGTGAACGTCACCACGCGCGAGAAGCTCGGCGCGAGCGAGGCGCGGGAGCTGCTCCGCGGTGCGCCGGGCGTGAAGGTGGTGGACGCGCCGGGGGAGGGCATCTACCCGATGCCGATGCTCGCCGCGAACGAGGACGCGGTGCTGGTCGGGCGCGTGCGCGAGGACCCCTCGCAGGATCGCGGCCTCGACCTGTTCCTCGTGGTGGAGAACACGCGCAAGGGCGCCGCCACGAACGCGCTGCAGCTCGCGCGGCGGCTCGCGGAGGAGCACCTCTAGCGAGCTGCCAATTTGTCAGGCGCGGCGCGCGGCGCTGCCAAATTGGCGGCACACCCGCGCCGGGAGGGGCCGTGGCACTGGAAAAGGGCCGGCCTCGCGCGGGGATCGTTCCCTTGCCCCCCTGGCGCTCAGGTTGCAGAATCGGCGCCCACCATGCACCGCGCCCTCCTCCTCCTGGCCCTCTTCGTCCCCGCGCTCGCCGGCGCCCAGACGAACGGGACGGGCACGATCTCGTTCGTCCCCGACGCGAACATCGGCCAGACCGAATGCGACCCCGCCAACGGCGAGACCGTCAACGTCCGCTGGACGGCGACCGGCACGAGCCTCGGCGCCGGGACGTACAAGGTCTACGCCTCCACGCGGGCACCGAAGGCCGACACGACCGACGGGGTGAAGCTCTGCGACACGGGCAACATCCCGGCGGACGGGGTGTTCGCCGGCAAGATCGGCGGCGACATCGGGTCCACCTCGAGCACGGGCACCCAGAACGCCGACCTCCTCACCTCCGACTTCGTCCGAGCGACGGCTGCGGCCGACGCGGCGAGCTGCCCGGCCGACGCGACGCGCACCATCTACGTCTGCGTGCATTTCTTCCCGACCGGCCAGAGCTCCGCCACCGCCTCGGCGACGGGGCAGCTCGAGCTCGACCTGAGGGGCCCCGCGAAGCCGGTCAACGTGGTGGTCACGCCGGGCGAGGAAGGGCTGCGGGTCGACTGGGACGAGGGGACCGCGACCGGCGGGCAGGCCGACACCGTCTACTACCGGATCCAGGCGCAGTCGACGGATCCGCGCGATACGCGGCTTCACGACCAGGGCAACTTCACGGGCGAGAGCGGGCGCATCGACGGGCTCCTGGAGGGCGTGACGTACCAGGTGACCGTCATCGCCTTCTCCGCGGCGGACAACGGCACGCCCTCCGATCCGGTCCCCGGCACCCCGGTGCCGGTGTCGGACTTCTTCGAGCACTACGACGAGAGCGGAGGGAGGGAGCAGGGCGGCTGCGCGAGCGGGCCCGCCGGAGCGCTCGGGCTCCTCGGGGCGGCGCTCGCCCTCGCGCTGCAGCGGAGGCGCCAGTGAACGCGAAGGTCCTCCTCGCGCTCGCCCTCGCGGCGGCCGCGCTCCCCGCCGGCGCGCAGGTCTCCTCCGCACGCTGGGGCTCGTTCGAGCTGGGCGCGGGCAAGTACACGCCGGACGTCGACTCCGAGTTCGCGACCAGCCCCGGGCCGTACGAGCAGACCCTGGGCGGCAGCGGCTGGGTGTTCCGGGTGGGCGCCTCGAAGGCGCTCCTCTCGAACGAGCTCGGCGCGATCGAGCTCGGCCTGCGCACCGGATACTTCTCGAAGAGCGGGAAGGGGCTGCAGGCGAACCCGGACGGCTCCGGAGGCACGGTCCGCTCCGGTGACGACACCCGGCTGTCCATCGTGCCGACGAGCGCGACGGTCACCCTCCGCTTCGACTGGCTCGCCGAGCGCTACCGCTTCGTGCCGTTCTCCTTCTACGGGCGCGCGGCGCTCGAGCGATACAACTGGTGGGTCACCGACGGCAACGGCGACTGGTCCGAGAAGGGCGCGACGAACGGCTGGTCCGTCACCGCCGGCGCGGCGCTGCTCCTCGACGCCTTCGACCCGTCGCTCGCGCGCGAGCTCGACAACGACACCGGCGTGAACCACACCTACCTGTTCTTCGACGTGACGCACGCGGTGGTGGACGACTTCGGCTCCAGCAAGAGCTGGGACCTCTCCACCGACGGCGTCTCGCTGCAGGGCGGGCTGATGCTGGTGTTTTGAGCCGCTACAGCTTCCTGTGCTTCAGCGCCGGCAGCTCCAGGCGCGAGCGCTCGAGCCGGTCGCGCCGGAAGGGCGCCACGCACACGCCCTCGCCGTCGGGGCAGCGCGCCAGCACCACGCCCCACGGATCGACGATCATGGCGTTCCCGAACGTCTGCCGGTTCGCCGAGTGTCGCCCGACCTGCGCCGGCGCGATCACGTAGGCGAGGTTCTCGATGGCGCGGGCGCGCACGAGCACCTCCCAGTGATCCTTCCCGGTGAAGAGCGTGAACGCGGCGGGGATGGTGATCACCTCGGCGCCGAGGCTCGCGAGCTTCCGGTACAGCTCCGGGAACCGCAGGTCGTAGCAGATGGTGAGGCCGAGCCGCCCGAGCGGCGTCGGCGCGATGACGACCTTGTCGCCCGGCACGACGCCCTCCGACTCCGCGTAGCGGGCGCCGTCGGGGATGTTCACGTCGAACAGGTGGATCTTGCGGTAGGCGGCGACGATCTGCCCGTCGTCCGCGATGAGCGCGGAGGTGTTCGCCGTGCGCCGCGGATCATCCACCTTCTCCGAGATCGAGCCGGCCACGATGAAGATGCCGCGCCGCCTCGCCAGCTCGCGCAGCACCCCCAGCGTGGGGCCGTCGAGCGGCTCCGCTCCGGCGATGCGCCCCTCTTCGGGGCCCATGTAGGAGAAGTTCTCCGGGAGTGCCACGAGCCGCGCGCCCAGGTCCGCCGCTTCTTCGAGCAGCCGGACGGCGACCTCCAGGTTCCGCGCCCGGTCGGCGGAGGAGGTCATCTGGACCGCGCCCATGAGGTAAGCGGACGGCGCCATGCCGATCTCCTTAGCATGTTCGAGGCGCCATGAACCGCTACTACACGACGTTCGAGGCCGCCCGCCTCCTCGGCGTCTCGCTCCCCACGGTGGTCAACTGGATCAAGGCGCGCCGCATCAAGGCGCACCGCACGCCAGGTGGACACCGGCGGATCGCGCGCGAGGATCTGGCGGCGTTCATGATCCGGCACGGCATGCCGCTGCCGGCGGACCTCGACGACGCGGCGCACGCCCGCCGCAAGGCGCTCGTCATCGCCGAGGGAGGCCCCGCGCGCGAGGGGACCGTCCGCCAGCTCGCGGCGGCCGGGTACGCCGTCGAGCAGGCGTCGCCCGGGTTCGCGGCGGGCGCCGCCGTGGTGCGCTTCGCCCCCGACGTCCTCGTCATCCACGCGACGGCCGAGGACGGGGGCGAGGTGCTGCGGGCGCTGCGGGCGGATCGCGACCTCGCCGGCACCCCGATCGTCGCGCTCGGGCACCCGGACTGGATCCCGCAGCTACAGGAGGCGGGCTGCGCCGTCGCGATCGCCCGGCCACCCGCGGACGGGGTGCTCGAGGCGGCGGTCGCGAGCGCCCTGGGCGCGGGGTCCGGGGGCGGCGCCGGTGGCGGAGGATCGCCCACCTCGCGTCGCAGGCGCGGGCCGCGGCGCCCGTCCACGGATTGAAGCGCCGAGGGGGCGCCGCTATGCTCGGGTTCGCTCCCGGCGGGCGCCCGCCCGCTCTCCATGCGCACCGTCGCGCGTCACGTCCTCGTCCTCGCACTGCTCGCCGCAGCGGGCGCCCCGCGCGCTGCGCCCCTCACGCGGCCCGGCAGGAGCGCGGACGGGGCCGGCTCGAAGCGCTGGGCCTCGGCGCGCGCCATCGCCGGCTACCTCGAGGCGCATCGGCGTGCGCGGGCGGGTGACCCGCGCGGCGCCGTCGACGCCCTCAGGCTGGCGGTCGCGCACGACGGGACGAGCCCCGAGCTGCGCGTCTCGCTCGCCGAGGCGCTGCTCGAGCTGGACCGCTTCGACGCGGCGGAGGCCGAGGCGCGCAAGGCCCTGGAGCTCGCGGGCGGCGCCGGCCGGACGGCCTCGGAGGCGCACGTGCTCCTCGCCCGGCTCGCGGCGGGGCGCGATCGCATCGAGGAGGCGACGCTCGAGCTCCGCCGCGCCGTTCGCCTCGAGGCGGACCTCGCCGCGCGGGGCGAGCGCGCGGACGCGCTGCCGTGGAGGCTCCTCGCGGACCTCTACCTCGACCTGGGGGACGAGGCCGCCGCGGCGCGGACGCTGGAGGATCTCGGCCCGCACGCGCCGGCCGAGGCCGCCGCCGGGCTGCGGGAGCTGGGGCGCGCGCTGCTCGATCGCGGTCAGCCGGGCCGCGCCGAGCACGGCCTGCGGCGCGCCGCGGAGCTGGATCCGGCCGAGGTGGAGGCGCTCCGCCTGCTCGCGGCGGCGCACGAGGCGCTCGGGCGTGACGGCGAGGCGCGCGACGACCACCTCGCGGTCCTGCGGCGAGAGCCGGACGACGCCGCCTCGCTCGTCGCCCTCGGTCACCTCGCCGCGCAGGCGGGCGACGCCGAGCGGGCGCGGGAGTGGTTCCGCCGCCACGCGCGCGCCGCGGGGGACCGGTCCGAGGCGCACCTGCGCATCGCGTTCGAGTGGCTCGAGGCCGGCCGGCCCGCCGACGCGCTCGCCGCGGCGCGCCAGGGGCTCGGGGAGGTGGGCCCCGACGCGCGGCTCCGCTTCGCGGAGGGGCTGGCGCTGCGCGAGCTGCGCCGCTACCCGGAGGCCGCGACGGCCCTGCAGGCCGTCCCCCCGAGCGCGGACGTCTACTGGATCCCGGCGCGGGTGGCCCTCGCCGACGCGCTCTCCCGCGCCGGTCGTCACGCCGAGGCGGAGCGCGCGCTGGCGGCGCCCCTCGCCGACTTCCCGAAGGACGTCCGGCTCGTCCTCGCGCGCGCCGCGGCGCTCTCCCGCGCCGGCCGGCGCGCCGAGGCGGTCGCTCTCCTGAGGGGGGCGGCGAGCGAGAAGACCCGGGCGAAGGCGGAGGTGGCCGAGCTCACGGCCGCGCTCGCCGACGCGCTCGTGAGGGCGGGGAAGGCGGCGGAGGCGGTGTCGGCGCTGCGCAGCGCGCTGGCCTCGGATCCCCGCGACCAGGCGCTGCTCTACGCGCTGGGCGCCACGTACCACCGGGCCGGGCAGCTCGACGCGGCCGTCGCACAGATGCAGGCGCTCCTCGCGCTCGTCCCGGATCACGCCGAGGCGCTGAACTTCATGGGCTACGCGCTCGCCGAGCGCGGCACCCGGCTGGACGAGGCGGAGCGGCTCGTCCGGCGCGCGGTCGAGCTGAGACCCCGCTCCGGTCACGTCCGCGACTCGCTCGGGTGGGTGCTCTTCCGGCGCGGCGAGTACGCGCGCGCGGCGGAGGCCCTCGAGCAGGCCGACGCGCTCGCCGGACCCGACGCCGTGATCCTGGAGCACCTCGGGGACGCCTACCGCGCCCTCGCGCGGACCGCCGACGCGGCGCAGGCGTACCGGCGCGCCCTGGGCGCGGGAGAAGACGGCGGTGAGGACGCCGACGACGGCCCGAGGCGGAGAGCGGGGATCGAGCGCAAGCTGCGCGAGCTCGGCGCGACGGCCCGATCCCGCGCGACCCCTTGACCGCGCGGACCCCGGCCGTTACGAGTGCCAGGGATGACGGTCCCCTCGTTCCCCTCCGAGGCGGAGGCGCGCCACGAGGAAGGGTTCCTCAACTCGTCGGACCACCTCCGCCTGTTCTGGCAGCGCTACACCCCGGCGTCGCCCCGCGGCACGGTGGTGGTGCTCCACGGCGCCGGGGATCACTCCGGCCGCTACCCGGCGGTCACCACGGCGCTCGTCCGCGCCGGCTTCCAGGTCGCGCTCGTCGACCTCCGCGGCCACGGGCAGTCCGACGGGCGGCGCTGGCACGTGGACGCGTTCTCCGACTACGTCGCGGACCTCTCCGCGTTCATCGCGAAGCTCCGCGCCGACGGCGCGAGCGGCAAGCTCTGGATCCTCGCGCACAGCCACGGGGCGCTCGTCGCCGCGGCGTGGGGGCTCGAGCACGGGCGCGACGTGGACGGCTTCGTGCTCTCGTCGCCCTACTTCCGGCTCGCGCTCCGTCCGCCGATGGCGAAGGTCCTCGCCGCGAAGCTCGCCGGCCGGATCGTCCCCTGGCTGCCGATCTCGGCGGGCCTCGACGTCCAGGACCTCACCTCGGATCCCGAGCTGCAGCGCTGGACCGCCCGCGATCCGCTCTACTCCCGCTCCACCACGCCCCGCTGGTTCGGCGAGTCGACGCGGGCGCAGCTCACGGTGCTGCGCCGGGCGGCGAGGTTCGAGGCGCCCCTGCTCGTGCTCGCCGCGGGCGCCGACCGGATCGCCGACGTGGCCGCGGCGCGCGCGTTCGTCGACGCGGCCCGGTCCGCCGACAAGCGGCTCAGCGTGTACGACGGGTTCCGACACGAGATCTTCAACGAGATCGAGCGCGATCGGCCCATCGCCGAGGCGATCGCCTGGCTCTCGTCCCACGCGAAGTGAAGAGGCGTTCAGGCGGGTTGACGCCCCCTGGAGAGGCCCTCTATCCTGCCCCGGTCTTTCACTCCACGCGGCTCCCGCGCGACGGAAGTGAAGCTCCCGGAGGACGTCTGAAAATGGCTGGCATCGAGAAGGTCCCGGCGCCCCGCAGCGGCGCGCACACGGTGATCGGAAGCTCGATCGTGATCGACGGCGAGATCTCGGGCGACGAGGACCTCGTCATCCAGGGCACCGTCAAGGGCCGCATCAGCCTGCGCGAGAGCCTCTACGTCGAGGGCTCGGGCGTCATCGAGGCGGACATCGAGACCGCGAACGTCGAGGTGTCCGGGCAGGTGACGGGCAACATCGCCGCGAGCGACAAGGTCGAGCTGAAGGCCGATTGCAAGGTCGTGGGCGACATCCGCGCCCCGCGCATCCTGATCGCCGACGGGGCGCTCTTCAAGGGCAACGTCGACATGGACGTCAAGGAAACGAAGGGGAAGTGACCGTGGCGACCATTGACGGCAGCACCATCATCGGCGAGTCGATCCTCATCAGCGGCTCTCTCAACGGCGACGAGGACCTCACGGTCCGCGGCCGGGTCGAGGGCACGCTCACCCTCACGAAGACCCTCGTGGTCGAGCCGACCGGCGTCGTGAAGGCCGAGGTCCAGGTCAAGAACTGCATCATCTCCGGCGCCATCGTCGGCAACGTCACCGCCAGCGAGTCCGTCGAGATCACCCGCGAAGGCCGCATGGTCGGCGACATCAGCTCGCCGCGCGTGATCATCGTCGACGGCGCGAGCTTCCGCGGCCGCATCGACATGGGCGAGGTGGACGTGGAGGCGGAGCGCGAGACGCGCACCGTCGCTCGCCCGGCCCCGCTGCCCGTCCGCCCGTCGCTCCGCCCCGCCCCGCGCCCGGCTCCGATCGAGCGCAAGAGCGAGGAGAAGACCGTCGCGGTCGCCGCGCCCAAGCCGCTCGTGCCCCCTGCGCCGGTCGCCATGGGCGCGGTGAAGCGCAAGGTGATCGTGAAGCGCAAGTAGTCGGCGAGGCTCGCCGTGGAGCACGAGCCGCGCACGACGGCGCCCGCCCATGCGACGGGCGCCGTCGCGTTCGTACCCCTCGCCGCCGTCGACGACGACGCGACGTACCGGGTGCGCCCGGAGGGCGACGTCTCGCACCTGGCGGCCTCCATCGGCCGCCTCGGGCAGCTCTCGCCCGTCGAGCTGCGGCCGCACCCGACGGCGCCAGGCCGCTACCAGGTCATCGCCGGCTTCCGGCGCCTCGCGGCGCTCCGGATGCTGATGCGCGAGCGCGTGCTCGCGCGCATCCACGAGCGGCTCGAGGACGACGACGCCTGGGGGATCGCCCTCGCCCAGGCGCTCCTCACCGAGCCGCTCGACGGCGAGGCGCTGCTCGCCCTCCGCACACGGCTCGCCGAGAGCGGCGTGGCGCCCTGGGCGGACGAGCTCGTGGACGAGGCGCGCGTGCGCGCGCCGGTGGAGCCGGAGCTGCGCGAGCGGTTCTTCGCGTTCCTGGAGGCGGGCGCGCCCGCCTCCGCCCCCGCCTCCGCGCCTGGCGAGCCCCCTTCGGCGGAGCCCGAGGGCGGCACGCCCCCGGTCGACGAGGACGCCGCGTTCGAGCGAGAGCTCGAGGCGGACGAGGCGGAGCGGGAGCCCCCGGGCGAGGTCGAGGTGGAGGTCACGCCCGACGAGCTCGCCGAGGACGTCGCGCGCCGGCTATGGGAGCTGAACCAGGACCTCGCGCTCGCCGCGGGCGCCTGGGCCGAGCTGCCGCCCGAGGGGCGTCACCAGATCCTCGCGCAGGCCCGCTGGCTCGCGGCGCTCCTGCCGCACCTCGAGGGAGACGACGAATGAGCCTCGACACCGATCGCGCCCGGCTCCTCGAGCTGCTGCGCGCCCTCTCCTTCGAGCGGCGGAAGGTCATCCTCGCCTCCGGCAAGGAGAGCGACTTCTACGTGGACTGCAAGCGGACCACGCTCACCGCCGAGGGCCACGTGCTCGTCGGGCGCCTGCTCTTCGACCGGGTGCGCCGCATCACGCCGCTCGTGCGCGGCGTGGGCGGGCTCACGCTCGGCGCCGACCCCATCGCCAGCGCCATCGCGCTGACGAGCTTCCTGGAGTACGAGGCTCGGCGAGCGCAGGGGCAGCCGGATGAGGCTGCCCCGGAGCGAGCGGGGGGTCCGGGGGGGCAGTATCCCCCCGGCACGATCGACTCCTATGTCGTCCGCAAGGAGCCGAAGGGGCACGGCACCGGCCAGTGGATCGAGGGGCGCAAGACCATCCCCGACGGCAGCCGGGTGGTCGTGATCGAGGACGTGGTGACCACCGGCGGGAGCGCGCTCAAGGCCATCGAGCGCTGCCGCGTCGAGAAGCTCGAGCCGGTCGCGTGCCTCGCGCTCGTCGACCGGATGGAGGGCGGACGCGAGGCCATCGAGGCGCAGGGCGTCCCGCTCCAGGCGCTCTTCACTCGCCAGGACTTCCTCGGATGAGGCGGACCACGCTCGCCCGCGCCGCGCTCGCGCTCGCCCTCGTCGGCGTGGCCGGCGTCGGCTGCAGACTCCGCGCGCGCACGCCGACGCCCGGTCCGCAGGAGGGCGAGTGGGCGCTGAAGCGCGACGCGGCGACCCGGCGCGATCTGCTCTACGACGGCCTGGACCACCGCGCGACCGCCACCGCCACGCACCTCTCGCTGCCGGTGCGCGAGGCGCGCGCCCGGCGGCTGTCGGAGTGGAGGGGCTGGACGGCCGAGGAGCTCGAGCGCCGGCTCGCGGTGGAGCGCGCCGAGGCCGCCGCCGGCGAGGAGTTCCTCGTGGTGTTCTACACCGCGACGTCGAAGAACAACGATCTCGACGCGCCGCGGAGCATCTGGCACCTCGCGGTGAAGAGCGAGGCGGGCGAGCTCGTGAGCTCCGAGGCGCACGCCGTCGACCTGGACGAAGAGCTTCGCATGCTCTTCCCGTGGGTCGGCCCCTTCGACGTGGCGTACCAGGTGCGCTTCCCGATGCCGGCCGAGGGTCCGCTCGCCGACGAGGGCTACGTGCTGGAGATCGCGAGCGCCCTCGGGATGCTCGAGCTCGACTACACCTCGCCGCCGCTGCCGACGCCGCTCATCCAGCCCGCGCCGCCAGAGCGGCAGTGATCGTCAGCGCCCCCGGGCTCTACTCCAGGTCGCCGCGCGTGAGCACCGTGTCGCGCAGCCAGCGATCGTCGCTCTTCGGGTAGTCGAGGAGGTAGTGCAGGCCGCGCGACTCCTTGCGCTGCCGGGCGCACTCCACGATCAGCATCCCGACGTCTGCCAGGTTGCGCAGCTCGACGAGGTCCGGCGTGAGCCGGTACTGCCAGTAGTAGTCGCGGATCTCGTTTCGCAGCAGGGCGATGCGCGCGCGGGCGCGCTCGAGCCGCTTCTGCGTGCGGACGATCCCGACGTAGTTCCACATCACCCGCCGGACCTCGTCCCAGTTGTGCGCGACGACGACGCCCTCCTCGGGCGCGAGCGCGTCGCCGGGGTTCCAGTCCGGCACCGGCGGCGGCGGGCCGCTGCCCTCGGAGAGGTCCTCCACCGCGCGCAGCGCCGCGCGGCGCCCGAACACGAGCCCCTCGAGCAGCGAGTTCGAGGCGAGCCGGTTCGCGCCGTGCAGGCCGGTGCAGGAGACCTCGCCGATGGCGTACAGGCGCGGGACCGAGGTGCGGCCGACGAGATCGGTGACGACGCCGCCGCACTGGTAGTGGGCCGCCGGCACGACCGGGATCGGCTGGACGGCCATGTCGATCCCGAACTCCTTGCAGGTCGCGTAGATGTGCGGGAAGTGCTCGAGCAGGAAGCCCTTCGGCAGGTGCGTCATGTCGAGGAACGCGCAGTCGTCCCCGCGCCGCTTCATCTCGGCGTCGATCGAGCGCGCCACGATGTCGCGCGGGGCGAGCTCCTTGCGCGCGTTGTAGCGCGACATGAACGCCTCGCCGGCGGCGTTGCGCAGGATCCCGCCCTCGCCGCGCAGCGCCTCGCTGATGAGGAAGCTCTTCGCCTGCGGGTGGAAGAGGCAGGTGGGGTGGAACTGGAAGAACTCCATGTTCGCGATGGCCGCGCCCGCGCGATAGGCCATCGCCACGCCGTCGCCGGTCGCGACGTCCGGGTTGGAGGTGTAGAGGTACACCTTGCCCGCGCCCCCGGTGGCGAGGATGGTCACGCCCGCGGAGACGGTGGTGACGTCGCCCGTGTCGCGGCGGAGCACGTAGGCGCCGAGCACCCGGTTCGGCCCGCCGAGCCCGGCCTTGCCGCTCGTGACGAGGTCCACCGCGACGTGGTCCTCCTCGATGCGGATGCCGCGCGCCGCGCAGGCGGCGAGGAGCGCTCGCTCGATCTCGCGCCCGGTCGTGTCCTTCGCGTGGGCCACGCGCCGGCGCGAGTGCCCGCCCTCGCGCGTCAGGTGGAGGCGGTCCGGGGCCTCCCGGTCGAGCTCCACCCCGAGCGAGAGCAGCCAGTGGATCCGCTCGGGGCCCTCGCGGACGGTGACCTCGACCGCCTCGCGGCGGCAGAGCCCCGCGCCCGCGATCAGCGTGTCCTGGATGTGGAGGTCGAAGTCGTCGTCGGGGCCCAGCACCGAGGCGACGCCGCCCTGGGCGTACTGCGTGGAGCCCTCCGAGCGCTGTCGCTTGGTGAGGACGAGCACCGATCCGTGACCCGCGGCCTCGAGGGCGAAGCTGAGGCCCGCGACGCCCCCGCCCAGGACGAGGAAGTCGAAGTGCTCGCGCGCAGAGAGGGCGTTCATGGCGTTCTCCTGTAGCGCATGTGTGCCTGCGCCGTCGGGGGAATAAAGTTGTCCGTCCGGACGTGCTCTTGGTAGGTTTTTCGCACCTGAATGTCCGGCCCGCGCTCCCTCGTCGGCCTCGCCCTCGTGGGGCTCCTCTCCGCGCCCGCGCTCGCGTCGGCCGGTGACGTCTACTCGTACGTCGACGCCGACGGCGTGGTCCACTTCTCCAACGCCCCCGATGACCCCCGCTACAAGCGCGTGCACCGCTCGCGGAGCGGCGGCGGCGTCTACCAGTCGGGCTCGCGTCCCCAGGCGCGCGCGCGGCGGGCGTCGAGCGATCGCCAGCGCGAGTGGCGCGAGCACATCGCGGCGGCGGCCCAGCGCTACGCGCTGCCCGAGGCGCTGCTCCTCGCCGTGATGTCGGTGGAGTCGAACTTCGACCAGCGCGCGCTGTCGGAGAAGGGCGCGATGGGGCTCATGCAGCTCATGCCGGGGACGGCGAAGGACATGTTCGTGTCCGACGCGTGGGATCCCGGGCAGAACATCGAGGGCGGCGCGCGCTACCTGCGCATCCTCGCGAACCAGTACCAGGGCGACCTCGTGAGGACCCTCGCCGCGTACAACGCCGGGCCCGAGGCGGTCCGCCGCGCGGGTGGCGACGTCCCGAACATCCCGGAGACGCGCGAGTACGTCCGCAAGGTCGTCGCCCTGTACGAGGCCTTCAAGGCCGGGAAGTGAAGCTTTGGCCAGGCGCGGCGGCACCCACGAGGTCGAGGGGCTCGACGAGGAGTTCCTGTTCCACCTGACGCGCGGCACCGAGCTCATCGGCGCCGGCGACGCCGACGGCGCACGCGCGGCGCTGGAGCGCGCCCGCACCCTGCGCCCCAAGGACGTGAAGGTCCTCGGCCTGCTCGGCCAGGCGTACTACCGGCTCGCCCGGTTCGAGGACGCGGGTGACGTGTGGCAGCGGCTCGTGGACGAGAGCCCGGTCGAGCCGATCGCGCGCGTGAACCTCGGGCTC